>JAAWOU010000002.1 GCA_022799755.1 Lachnospiraceae bacterium | reverse complement strand
GATGTAAGGGTCAAAAGTCCCCTAATATAGCACCTTGAAAACTTCACACAGATTCCCATCAACCGCCAAATGTGGTATACTATATCTATCAAACAAAGGCGGTTGATAAATATGTCATTTAGAACAAATTCCAGCCAACAGATATCTTTCACCGACAGTTTTAACGGACTTACTTCCCGGGAGCAGAAAGCCCTGGAAAACTCCTGGGCAAGGACATTTGCTGAAGACATCTTTCCTTCCATAAATAAGGAGCCTTTCCGTGCGCTGTATTCGGGCAGCGCTTCCAGGCCGAACACCCCTGTGAACATATGCATCGGTGCCCTGATCATCAAGGAGCTCTTCAGCCTCTCCGACGATGAGGTGGTAGAGAACCTGATGCTGGACCCACGCTACCAGTATGCGCTCCATACGACAAGCTTTGAGGAACAGCCCTTGAGCGACAAGACGCTCTCCCGTTTCCGGAAACGCTGTTATGATTATGAGTCCGCCTACGGTGTGGACCTGCTCCATGGCTGCATGACTGACCTTGGCGGCAAGATTGCAAAGATGATGGACATCAGCCCCCGCATAAAACGTATGGATTCCATGATGATCGCGGCGAACATCCGTAAGCTCAGCCGGGTGGAGCTGCTCTATACCTGTGTGGCGAAGCTGGCCATCCACTTCCACAAAAACGGGCAGGACGAATCCATCAAGGGGCTTGAACATTACTGCGACCCAAATGACTACAATAAGACTTTCTATCATAATCCCAGCTCCAGTACGGAAGAGCAGCTGAAGACCATCCTTGAGGACGCGGACAGGCTGCTGTCCATCTGCGGGTCGGATTATGACGAAGTGACGGAATACCAGCTCCTGGTACGCTGCCTTTCAGAACAGACGGTAGTGGAGGGGGCTGTCCGGCGCCTGCGCACGAAAGAAGACGGCGGCCTGCATTCCGGCATGCTCCAGAGCCCATCGGATCCGGACGCGACCTACCGGACAAAGGCCGGGAAGGAATACCAGGGGTATGTGGCCAACCTGGAGGAAACCGTCGGGAGCGGAGGGTCTGTGGTCACGGACTACCAGTATGAACAGAACAACTACAGCGACAGCCAGTTCCTGAAGGACAGCCTGGAGCGCACGCCACCGCAGGAAGAGACGGTGACCCTTGTGGCAGACGGGGCTTATTCCGGAAAAGAGAACCATGACCTTGCCTCTGAAAAGAACATCCGTCTTGTCAATACAGACCTGTCCGGCAAGGCAGTGGACGACATCCTCGCCGATTTCGAGTTCAACGAATCCGGGACAAAGGTGCTCAGATGCCCTGCCGGACATGAACCGAAATCCTGCGGATATACAGGAGGGAAGTCCCAGCAGCTCCATGTGTCCTTCACCCGGGAGCAGTGTGCGGGATGCCCGAACAAAGACCGGTGCAGGGCGAAGCTCCACAAGCGCGTCAGTTCAGTGACCGTATCCATAAAGGCCCATGAACGGGCAAAGCAGCAGAGGTTCATGGGGACTGAGGAGTTCCGCAGCCTTTTCAGGATACGCAATGGCGTGGAGACAATACCATCCATGCTCAGACGGCTGTACCGTGCAGACACGATGCCGGTCAGGGGATTATTGCGTGGCAGGATACAAAGCAAGCGGCTTTAAAACGGTTGTGTGAAATTTTCAAGGTACTATATGGAGGGTTATGGAGTTGTTTGCCAACTCTTTTGACCCTTACATCATTGAGTATAGTTTAGCATAGATTCCTTAAAGGGAAAACAGGATATTTTGTTAAGCTGGCAGCCATTTTTCGCACTTGAAAGGGCTGCCCCATGCAGTTCAAAACCGTCCCATGCAGCAGCCCTCTCCGAAAACTATTTTACGTTTACTTGCTTATATATCTGTCATATATCTCCTGCTGAATCCGGGTGCACTCCTCCACGCCCAGGGAGTTCATCTCCTCTACAAATGCAGCCCATGTGGTCTCGCTTACCGCCCTGTCCGAGTTCCGTTTTGACGGACAGACACCGTTGCCCCACACCCGCCCGCAGCATTGGCAATCATTCCATGATGCGAGCGGCCTTGCCGGCTTTCAGTCCTTAACTACTCTGCGTTCAATACAGCCAGCAGCCCGTCCAGCTGATCCATGGTCATCCGTCCAAAGGACACAATGGAGCGCAGAGGCATCTCGAACATCATCCTCTCGTCCATCTTGGAACTGCCCTCTCCCATGGCTTCCGTGTCTTCCTGAATAGACGCCCGGCTGCTCTGGGCCGTCATCTGTTCCAGGAAAACCCTGCCCTTGGCTGTCTTTCGCAAATCCCCTACGGCGGACTCATAAGTGAATGTCATGGGAATCTCCACCGTGCCCTGTACCTGCACGCTGCCCTCCAGGCGGATGTCCCTGCTGGAAGCGCCGATTTCCACCGCATACGCCCCGCTCTCCACATACCAGTCATGAATCTTCTCCTCATAGTAGGCGAAGCTCCTCTTGTCCAGCACGAAGCGCACTTCCTTTTCCTCGCCGGGCCTGAGGCTTACCTTTTCGAACCCTTTCAGTTCCCTCACCGGACGGGCTGCATGGGGATTCTCCTCCCGCACATACAGCTGCACCGCCTCTTTCCCGGCCATGCTGCCCACATTCTTCACCTTGCAGGTCACAGTCAGGGCCTCCGTATCCGGTATGGCAGCCTTATCCAGCCGCAAATCGCTGTAGGCGAACTCCGTGTAGGAGAGCCCATGCCCAAAGGGGAACAGCGTCTCCATTTTCTTTTTATCATAATAGCGATAGCCAATGTAAATGCCCTCCCGGTAGTCCACCTGTCCGTCCACACCTGGAAAGTTCAGGTAAGAGGGATTGTCCTCCAGCCTCAGAGGCCATGTCTCCGCCAGCTTGCCGCAGGGGTTCTCCTCCCCGGTGAGGAGCTTTACTGCCGCTTCTCCCACACGCTCGCCGCCTAAGTACATGCACAGGATGGCTCCCACCTGATCTGCCCAGGGCAGCTCCATGGGCGCACCGCCGTGGAGCACCACCGCCACATTCTTCTGCACCTTTGCCACCTCCGCAATCAGGCGGTTCTGGGCCTGCGGCATCCCCATGTCGTCCCTGTCCGCGCCCTCCGTCTCATATGCATCGGGAAGCCCTGCGAAAATCACTGCCACATCCGCCGCCCAAGCCGCCTCCAGGGCCTCCTGCAAAAGCGCGTCGTTTCGTTCCTCCCTGTGCACGTCAAAGCCCTGAGCGTAGGTGACATCCAGCCCTGATGCCGTCTCCAGGGCGCTTATGGCATGGGGCACATTGATATGGCTGGAACCTGCCCCCTGATATCTGGGTCTGTCCGCGAACTCGCCGATAAACGCGATTTTCTTTGTCCTGTCAATGGGAAGAACGCCCTCATTCTTTAAAAGCACCGCGCACTGAGCCGCGAAAGCGCCGCTTTTTTCTGACATTTCCTTTCTGTCAGCTACGGTCTCCGGCTTCCTGGCATCCAGGTAATCCCGCAGAAATACCAGAATCCTCTCCACGGTTTGGTCCAGCTTCGCCTCCTCCAGCCGCCCCTCCTGAACTGCTTTTACGATATCCCCGTCCTGCACGCCCAGGCCTCCCGGCATCTCCAGGTCAAGTCCTGCCACAATGCCTTTCACCCTGTCTTTCACCGCGCCCCAGTCAGTAACTACAAATCCGTCATATCCCCACTTCTCCCGCAGGATATCGGTGAGCAGCATCTTATCCTCCGCGCAGAAAGTGCCGTTAATGCCATTGTAGGCGCACATGATGCTCCGGGTCTTCCCTTTCTTCACCGCAGCCTCAAAGGCGGGCAGATAGATCTCGTGCAGCGTCCTCTCGTCCAGATTGGAGGAACCGGACATCCGGCGGGTCTCCTGGTTGTTGGCTGCGAAATGCTTCACGCAGGCAGCGACCCCCTTGCCCTGCAGCCCCCGGATATAGGAAGCACCCAGCTCTCCCGCCAGATAAGGGTCTTCGGAAAAATATTCGAAATTCCGTCCGCACAGGGGGCTGCGCTTCATGTTCAGGCCAGGCCCCAGCAGCATGGCCACATCCTCCGCCTGGCACTCCTCCCCCAGAGTCGCTCCAAGGTCGCGCAGCAGATCCCTGTCAAAGGAAGCCGCCAGGGCAGAGGCCGTGGGATAGCACACTGTCTCGATGCTCACGTTGATGCCCAGATGGTCTCCCTCCCCTTTCTGCTTGCGCAGGCCGTGAGGCCCATCGCACATCATCGCCGAGGGAATGCCCACCCTGTCCACATTCTGGCTGTGCCAAAAATCCCGCCCGGAGCACAGGCTTGCTTTCTCCTCCAATGTCATTTCCGCAATCCATTTCCTGATGTCCATCTCCATACCTCCTGGTATCTATTCTCCACCGCACCGTGGCTTCTGTTTTCATGATACCCTGATTCTCATGCCCATTCTATTGTTTTTTTTACTTTTTTGTAAATATATTTTGTTTTTTGAAAAAATCCTGTATAATATACGGCAGACAACCATGAAAGAAACGCATTCGACCAAGGGGAATACTTATGCCAAAAGAAAACGACCTGAACCGATTGATCCGACAGCTCATCCGCAGGCCTGACAATTCCTTTGCCACGGACAATCCCGCCCACAGCAGCCGGATACAGAAATATATGATGGAGCGCAGCGAAAACCAAGACGCCCATGTCTCCTATCAGGAAGAGCAGATTCTGCTGAACCAGATCCGAACCGGCAATCTGGAGGCGCTGCAGGAGTCCAGCGCCAAAGGCAGCCCGGACGACCTGCATCGCCTGGGCCGGATGTCCGACTCCCCTTTAAAGCAGCTGGAATATGCCTGCTGCTCCTTTGTCACTCTGGCCACCCGGGCCGCGGTAGAGGGCGGACTGAACGCAGACACCGCCTATTCCATATCTGATGTCTATCTGCAGCGCCTGGCGAAATGCCAGACCGCCGGCCAGATCCTGAGCCTCCTGGAGGAAGCCAAGTTCGGCTTCGCCAGGGCCGTCCGTGGCGCCCGCCAGGAAAAGACCAGGATATCCTATCTGGAGCAGGCCAAAAATTACATCGCCACCCATCTGAACCGGGAGTTCGCCTTAAAAGACATGGCAGATGAAATCGGCATCAGCCCCTCCTATCTCTCCCGAAAATTCAAGGAGTATGAGTCCATGGGAATCGCGGAATACACCAGGCGCAGCCGCATCCAGGCCGCCCGGAACATGCTGAAATATTCCGATGCCGATATCAGCGCCATCGCCCAGTACCTCTGCTTCCATTCCCAAAGCTATTTCGGCGCAGTCTTTCGGGAGTACACAGGTCTTTCCCCCGGGAAATACAGAGAGCGGGAGAAAGTCACCGACTTCTCGGCGGAAAAATAGCAAAACATGAACGCGTGAATAAGCGGTTGCTGTCCTGCAAAGCTTTTGCGCAATAAAAGCCGTCAGTCTGAGATTTCGTACACGCTTCTGGCCCGGTAAGCGCCCGAAACCGCCGCGGCATCCTCGCCTACGGTGAAATCCCGTCCGGGCAGGATGCGGATTCCAGATGCACACTTAAGGGGGCTATATCATTGCAGAAGTCAAGACAGCCATTTCGCAAACGCTACATTGTTTTCCTGTTCCTCAAAACCGCATTTTTTATAAAAGCCATATGCCGGCACATCCCTTTCGGTCAATAGAAATATTGCTTTTATATCATGCTTTACAAGATATTGTTCAATTGCGCTGATAAATTTTCCGCCTATGCCCTGCCCCTGTCGCCGGGTTTTGACACATAATTCATCCACATAATATTCTGTTGCCGAATACCAATGCTTTATATGTCCCATTGCAAGAGCCACTAGCTCATCCCCATCAAAATAGGCCAATGTCAATGAATTACCATTTCCGATTAGATCAACCATATAGTTATCCAGCTGTTTCTCATTACTCCAATCATCATTCCAGGGCTCTTGTGTAAATACTTCTCTAAAAAAGCTTTTTACTTGGTTTTTGTCTGTCACATTCAATTTCACTAATTTCATCATTTCATGCATCTCCCGAAAGTCCCATGGCAGGACAATTAAGATTTCCTCCTGTAGATCCTCTCTTTCAGCCGGTGATAAAATCCGGAGAACATCCTGCTCTCTGCCAGTGCCGTCCGCAGGGGCGCAAGGCTGCAGGCCATAATGGCCCGGTACCCAAGCAGTTCCCACCTGCCCATATACTTCGCCGTGATCTCCCTGTGCTCCTGTCTGTCCAGGGCCCTATTCTCCCGCTGCTCCGAAAAGCCGCCGCCCTCATAGACTGCCACCGGGAAGTCCATATGGCGCATCTTCGCCCCCGCCCGGTAGAAGCACCAGAGGAAATGGTCGTAATCCGCCCGGATTTTGTACCGTAAGTCATAGGGCCTCTCCCTGCACAGAGCCGCGCTGTAGAAGCAGGACTGGTGGCAGGGGATGTTCCGGTAGCAGGTAAAGCCGGTAATCTGCGGGGCCGAGGCGATGGCCACATCATTCTTCTCCCCTTTGGTATCCCCGTACAGAATCAGTCTGTCCATGTCCGTCCCCGCTTTCGCCTCTTCCTCCAGCGCTCTGCAGGTCCGTTCTAAGACATCTCTGTCATCAAGCAGATCCCCGCAGTTTAAAAACAGCAGAAACTCCCCTCTGGCATGGGCCACGGCCTGGTTCATGGCATCGTAAATGCCCCTGTCCTTTTCCACGAAGACCCTGACCCTTTCCGCCCCGGATCCGGCAGCATTCTCCCGCTGCCAACTTTCCAAAAAACCGTCCGTGCTGCCCCCGTCCTTTACGATCACTTCCAGATCCATGCAGCTTTGTTCCAATATATTCTCCAGCGTCTCCCGGAGCTTCTCTCCGGCATTGAGACATACCGTAATCACGGAAATCTTCATGGGCTTCCTCCTCGCCTGCAATCCGCAGAATAACCTGTCCTCTGTCACGAAAAAAGGAATCCCCCAAAGTACCGGGAATACTTTTGGGAATTCCTCCGAAATTTCCACTCACTCCTGTGCCGGCGCATGGGATCCGCTCTGGTCGTCAAAGGAGGATCCTTTCACCTTTTTGATAAACCGGGCCGGCACGCCCCCCCAGATCTCCCCGGCGGGAATATCGTGGGTCACTACCGCTCCCGCCGCGACGATGGCATTGTCCCCCACCGTAACGTCGCCTATGATAATGGCACCGGTGCAGACCCGCACATGATTCCCGATCACCGGCTGTCTGTCCTGCTCGAATCCGATGGTGACCTGCTGGTTGATCCAGCACTTTTCGCCCACGGATTTCGCGGCTATGATGGTGGAAAAACCATGCTGAATGTACAGCCCTGGCCCTACATGCCCGCAGCCGATGGAAAGGGTCTTCATAGGGGGAAACACATACCTGAAGAAAATCCTGCCCATACCGCCGCACTGCCCCAGCCGCATATGCACCACATTCCGAAAGGCCTCCGTCTCCAGCAGCAGGGTGCTGTACAGCACAAATTCATTTTCGATATTCATGTGCTTGATTTCTTTCCAAAAACACATGTCCTGGTAAATGATGTTTTTGTTCTTCGACGTTTTCCATATGATGTACGCCGGGATCGTCCTGAATGCCTTTAACACAAACAAAATCTTATGGAATGTAGTCATTTCGCGCTTTCTGTTCCTTTCGCAATTGTATAGGCGCAACCGCCTGTTGACTGCATTCATCATAACATGGTAAAAAATGCGTGTCAAGCCGGGGGGATGGCAAATTGCCGGGCAAATTGCCGGGCAATTCCCCGTAAAACGGCATTATATTCCGGGCAGGAAGCTCCTCTCTCTTTCTGCCCGCTCACAGCAACGTGATACACACGAAAACACCTCGCGGAACTACCCGCAAACTCTGCCCGTCACCCCTAGCGCAGCCGCTCCACCACTGTCTGCCTGGCAGCAAAATGATAGACAGCCAGGGGAATGACCGCACCCAAAGCCAGGTAGACAAGCTCCAACCCCAGGACAGGCCAGAAATTGGGCCGGAACGTGAAGAACCAGAGCAGCCTGCTCACCGTGCCGGCCAGCACTTGTCCCGATAAAATCCCCAGTACCAGGGAAATCCCTCCTGCCAGCAGGGCGCGGAAAATTCCCTCCGCCGCCAGCATACACTTCAGCTGCCGCCCGGTCATTCCCACGGCCTGAAGCATGGCAAATTCCTTTTTCCTGGCCCAAATGGATGTCAGCTCCCCGTTCAGGAAGTTCAGCACCCCCAGGATCATCAACAGCCCGGAGAGGATGCCTCCCATAAGCAGCACCGTATTCCTGAGGCCGGCGAACATTTGATCGTACTTGTCCCGGCTCTCGTAATCCAGATTCGGTGCCGTATTCTTCGTATACCCGTCCAGGAACCTGCCCATGTCCTCCAGCTTTCCCTCTTTCACGTTGCAGAGGTAGTTCAGGCATACCGGGGCGCTGCTGTCCCGCCGCAGAACGTCCGCCCCCAATACAAATGCCGGGCCGCTGATATATCGACTGCCCATAACCTCCGGCATTGTCGCCAGCGCCGCCACGGTATAGGTCACTTCCCTGTATCGGCTGGCCGAAACATAGTATTCCTCCGGATTTGTGGATTGGGTCTCCTCGGCCGTCAGCTCCCTGCCGTCCTCCCATGCCCGCACGACCCAGTCCTCCTCATAGCGGACGGTCACCGTATCGCCCACTGAGACGTAATTGCTACTTTCTCTGACCGTTCCGTAATCGTCTGTCCGATAGATTGCCACAATGGCGTTTTCGGACGGAACCGTCAGGCTCTCCAGACTCCCCTCCAGGACAGTCAGCTGTTCCATGGGAAAGGCCTCCAGGCCATAGAGCTGTATTTCGTGGCTGTATCCGCCGTCTGGCTGGAGGAGCCGCTCCATGCGCATGTCCAGTGTCTGCGGGTCATAGAATCTGCCCCACTGATCCCGGTAATAAGATGCCGATACCGAGGCGGATACATGCAGCTCCTGCCAGACAATGCCTCCCTCCGCCGCATAACCGGTGGCGGCGATTTCCTGCACATCCTTTTCTGTCAGGGAACTGCCTCTGTAGTCTTGGCTGAAATACCTTGCATCCCCCACCACAAAGTCGGTGATCACAAATTTCTGCAGAAATTTGTCCATGTCGAAGCCGCTTCCCAGGATATAAACCGTCTGAAACAGCACTGCCGCCAGAGACAGGGAGAGTACCGCCAGCAGCGTCTTTTTCCGGTTTCGGTTCAGATTTGCCGCAGCCATGCCAAGAGGCGTGGCGCTGTATTCCCTGGATCGCTTCCTGCCCTTAGCTGCGCCCGCAGCTCGTTTTCCGTTTTTGCCTGCCACTTGGCCCGCTTCCGTGTACCTGACCGCCTCGATGGGCGATACTTTCCCCGCCATCCGGCCCGGTCTGGCGCAGGAGAGGAATACGGTAAGGAGGGAAAATGCGGACGCGAAGACAAAGATTCGAAAATCCGTGCTGACACCGGAAATCCGGTAATACCCCAGATTCTGCATCATGGGAGCAATCCAGCCCCCCAAAAGCCACCCCAGCATAAGTCCCGCGGGGATGCCCGCCAGGGAGAGGATAAATGCCTGCCGCCTGATGATACCCCGCAGTTGTCTCGGCGTGGTACCAATGACTTTCAACAGGCCGTAGAAACGAATGTCATTGGTGACGGAAATCTGAAAAATATTGTAGATGATCAGATACCCTGCCAGCATCACGATCAGAAGCAGGAAGCCCAGCACCAGCAAATCATTGACGGCAGTATTGTCGTTATATTCTTTCAGATATCCCCAGTTCACACCTATGTCCACGTATCCGTCCTCTCCCATGGACCGGTTCTGGTATCCATGGTCCGAAGCCAGACTCTGCAGCTCCTCCTGGATATGGGATGAGGAGGATAAAAACACATTCAGAAACCAGCTGCCGGAGAATTCGCTGTTCCCCGGTACGTCATAGTCTTCGAAGATGCTTTCGGCATAGTCTCTCGTCACGCGGACATTGGCCGCCGCGGACGCCTCGTCAAAGGCCCACCAGCCGGTGAGCGTAAAGGTATCTGAGATCTCCCACATGTCGGCTCCTGCGCCCAGGGTAATGGTCAGGGAAATCTCCGCCCCTGCTTTTGGCGCAATTCCCAGCAGTTCCAGCACACGGGTGTCACAGGCGACTTCCTTTCCGGAGACAGGCGGTCTGCCTTCCGTCGTCACGCAGAAGCCGTGTTCCGCGTACGCTTCCTCCATGTAGCTCACCTCAGTGTACTGCTTGTCAAAGGGCGCGTTCCTCAGCACGCCCACCCCCAGCCGGGCGCCGCTTTCCCGAATCCGACTGTCCGAGCGCAGTTCCTCCGTCTGTGCCAGGGTAAGGCGCTTGAAGCCGCCGTGAAAGTCCCCGCCTACCTGGCGGAATGCGCTTTGCTGCACTGTCTCCAGCATGGAGCCTCCGATGGTAAACAGGGCGGTGAGCAGCACAGATGTCAGGGCGATGGCGGTCAGGGCGATGAGATTGCGCCCGCCGAAAGCTCTCAATGTCTTACGGGAGATGAGATTCAGGGGCTTTCTGTTCTGTACTCGAATCATCTCGCACCTCCTGTTTTGTCACCGCTCCCGCGCTGCGGCGTGCCTGTGGGGAGGGAACTATCTTCCCGCCCTTTCCCGTACGAGCTTCCCGCAATCCGCCCGTCCTCGATGCGGACAATCCGGTGGGCCAGCTGGGCAATCTCCTCGTTGTGGGTGATTACCACCATGGTCTGAGAAAAGGTCCGGCATGTGACCTTCATCAGGCTTAAAACATCCTGGCTGGTCCGGGAATCCAGATTCCCGGTAGGCTCGTCCGCTAAGAGAATGGCGGGCTTCGCGGCCAGCGCACGGGCAATCGCCACCCTCTGCTGCTGGCCGCCGGAGAGCTGGCTTGGAAGACTGTGCAGCTTCTGTTCCAGGCCCAGCAGTTCGACGATCTGCCGCACATAGTCCTGATCTACCCGCCCTCTGTCCAGCTGGACAGGCAGGATGATATTCTCCCAGGCCGACAGGACGGGCACCAGGTTATAGGCCTGGAACACAAATCCGATCTTCCGCCGCCTGAAGATGGTCAGAGCCTCGTCTTTCATGGCAAAGATATCCTTGCCCTCCACCTCCACCTTACCGTCGGTAGGTCTGTCCAGTCCTCCCAGCATGTGAAGCAGCGTGGATTTCCCGGAGCCGGACGTGCCCACGATCGTAAGGAATTCCCCGGCCTCTATCCGCAGGTCAACCCCGTCCAGGGCGCGCACCTGGTTTTCTCCTGTTCCGTAGTACTTTTTCAGTCCTCTTGTCTCCAATACGGTCATTTTCCATATACCTCCGAATCGAATATCTGCATTATAACATACTTACTATAGCAGAGAAATCTTTCCGGGATCTTTCTGAAATATAACGGAACTGTCATATTGTGACTGTTCGGACAGCCTGTGGAGCAAACTTGCGTTTCTGCAGGGCTTCCGCCGGCTGCAGGCGCCGTTCTCTCTCTGCTTCCCGGCCATGGATGCTCTTCAGGGCCTGCAGTTCTTCGGCGCTCATGTGTGCCTCTCGGAATGCTCCGAAAGTTTCGGCAGAAACACGGAGAAAGTGCTCCCCCGGCCAGGGGCGCTGCTCACTTTCACATAGCCCCCCTGGCCGGCCAGTATCTTGCGGGTGAGATAGAGGCCGATCCCGATTCCCTCCTGCTTCCAGGCTCCCGAGGCTCGATAGAACCGCCCGAAAATCTTCGCCTGCTCCTCCTCCGGAATGCCGGGGCCTGTGTCGGCGATATCGATTCTGGAAAACAGCTCGTAGCTTTGACTGCGAATCGTAATACATCCCCCTTCCGGCGTATACTTCACGGCATTGTCCAGCAGATTGCAGACAGCCTCCTCGGTCCACTTTTCGTCAAACACGGCAGGAGCCGTGCACAGTTCCAGGACAATGGAAATCCTCTTCTCCTCCGCCCGGCTCCTGTACTGCTCTGCAGCCCGCGCTCCGGCGGCGGAGAGATCTCCGTGGACGGGATGGAGCACCAGCAGGCCTGATTCCAGGCGGGAAGACTGCACCAATGCCTCAATCAGGCCCTGTAATTTGTTCGTCTGCCGTTCCAGCTCTGCCGCCAGGTTCCGGCCCTCCCCGGACAGCTCCTGCTCCTCCAGAAGCTGGGCATAGAGACTGATATTGGTCATGGGCGTGCGGGCCTGGTGGGAAATATCCGAAAGGAGGCCGCTGATCTGAGCCAACTGCTCCTCCAGCCTCCGGATGTGAAGTTGATTGGAGGCCAGATACTGAGCCATGCGGGCCTCCGTGACAGAGTGTACATCCTCGCTGAAGCTCTTTTCCCGGAAAGTCCCCCCCATGGCCGCCTCCAGCATCTCTTCCAGCCGCAGATTAGAACGGCGGACAGATAACCGGGCGCAGAGCAGCGCCAAGACTCCCGCCGCGCTGCATATAACGGCAATCAGGCCAAGCCAAAGATTCATCTCGATTTCTCGCCTCCCTACTTCGCTTTCATATCTCCCAGATATATCCGATTCCGTAGACTGTCCGCAGCCATCTGGGCTGGGACGGATTCTCTTCCAGCTTGCCCCGCAGCCGCTTCACCGTCACCGACAGGGCGTTTTCGTCCACATATTCCGCTCCGTCCGTCCAGACTCTGTCCAGCAGGGTCTCCCGTGGAACCACATGCCCCTGATTCTCCACCAGAACCCGCAGGAGACGCTGTTCCGTTTTGCTCAGGTCGATGGGTCTGCCCTCCCTCCGGTAATCCATTCGTCCAAAGTCAAACAAAAAAGGCTCCATCTCCCAGATCGCCTTTCTTTCCGTGCCTTTCCTGCGCAGCTGGGCATTCACTCTTGCCCGCAGAATCGCCAGGGAAAAAGGCTTGGTAATATAGTCGTCCGCCCCGGCCTCCAGGCCCGTGACCTGGTCAATCTCCCCGTCATTTGCGGTGAGGAGGATCACGGGGAGATCCGGATACCGGCTCTTGCTTTCCTTTAAAAGCTCCAGGCCGCTGCCATCCGGGAGATTTACGTCCAGAATCGCCAGCTGAAACTCTCCTGTGCGGAGAATCTCTCTTCCTTTCTGCAGCGTTTCGGCACAGACCACGGTCCGCTCCGGGCCGACCAGGGCCAGAGCAATGCCCCGGCACATGGCCTCATCGTCCTCCAACAAAAATACAGTGTCCATCCAATCGCCTCCTCCGGGGAATATGGTACAGTCCATTGTACCATATTCTCTCAGGCAATGCCAAGGAATCTGACAGAAGTGTAAGGATTACTTGGGATTTCGGTCTGGCCCCGCTATCCGGAAACGGTCGATCTGTGCTTCGCACAGAAACCCCCTCACTCCCGCGCTTCCCCAGAGGAAAGGCCTCTCTTGGTCCTCATATTCCAGGCAGAGTCTGTCCCCGATGTAGACGCGTATCCTGCAGCCCTCCGCCTCCACTTTCATATGATATGTCTCATTTGCGGCAAACTCCATGGGTACCTTTGCTAGCTCTTCCCGCCCGTAGTTTATCTTCAGCAGGCAGAGACCGTTTCGGGTCATCCCCGCGTAATATCCCTGGACAAAATAAGTCCCTTTGACCGCGTCGTCCCCGGCGCCTCCCTTGGCGGGATTCCCCGCCCGGAACAGAATGCCTATATCCATGTCCTCGTCCAGCGGCGTAATATCCGCCTCCGCCGCGTAATCCCCGTAAGCTTCGCTTCCATACAGGCGCTTTCCCACAGGCCTGGAGGGATCCGTCAGCTTTAAGACCCCGTCCTGTATCCGCCATGTGCCGTCGGAATAGAGCAGCGCATCGTCCGCCATGACCTCATATTCCACCACAAGCTCCTCCACCTCTTCATAGGGAGAGACCGTAAACGAGGATACGGCCAGGGCGCCCCGGCGCACTTCCAGCCTCAGGGTGTGGGTCCCTTTTTCCAGCTTCAGGGCCTGCAGACAGGCGGTGCGGTAATCCCCCTGGGTCCCGGGCGCCGGCGCCGCCTGGCTTAGAAGCGCCGTCCCGTCCAGGTAAATATCGTACGCCGCGTCCGTCTCCGCCGCATACAGCACGGAGAAATTGTAAAGTCCGTCCTCCTCCACTCTCACCCGATACTCCCCGTAGCTGCCCTCAGCGCCGAGGAACAGGCTTTGGCTTCCCTCGATCCCCTCCCCGGGCCGGGCCTGACCGGACAGATTGCAGGTATGGATCCCCTGGACCCTCCCGGGCAGAGGCTTCTCATAGGTACAGGCGCTGTCTCCGCCCGCAGCGCCACTGGCTCCGATGTACCCGAAGACAGCCTCGCAGCCCTCCGCAAAGTACCCGAACGCCCCCGCCTGCAGCCCGCACCGGAAAGTCCCCAGCGCTTTGTCCTGAAAATACAGGGTATACACGCCGTTTTTCTTCTCCACCTGAAAGGTCTGGTTCACCCCGAAGTCCGCAGGCTCCCCGAAGCTCTCCGGCAATGTCATCTCCTGCCTTGCGGCCTTGCCTGCCTCCACGGTAACGGCCCGGACTTCTCCGCTGCCTAAGTCGATCTCAAAGGCTCCGTAATTGTCCTCGTCCATGTAGTGGAAATAGCCTCCTATCCGGCCGCATCCGTCCGGGGAGCGCAAATTGTACTCTGCCGTGAATTCGTCCCCCAGAGACTCTTTGCTCAGGATCCGGCTCCCGGCTGTCAAATGCAGCGCTCCTCCGGTCCCGGCGTCTTCTGTCACCGCACCCTCTCCCTGTATCTCCCAGCCCGCCAGATCTTCCCCCTGTTCAAACCAGGCGTAAATCTCCGGAAAGTCAGGGAATTGCTGCTCCGTGACCGTAGGTCCCAGGATCTCCATCCTGTCCCCGTTGAAGACAATTCTGTCTATATTCATCTCCCGTTTGGGCATGCCCTCCCTGGCGCGTCCCGTCAAAGTATGGTATACGATATAATAGCTGTCCAGATCCGGGCCCTTTACCGTGGAGCTGTGTCCGATGCCGTAAGTCTCCCCCAGGGTATGGACCAGGGCCGGATTGTCCGGCGAGGGAGCCACATTTGCGAAGCTGTCTCCCACCGCGTAGTTGATGCGGTATCCTTTGCTGAACACATGATTCCCCGTATAAGTCATATAGTAACGGCCGTCATGTTTGACGGTCATGGCCCCTTCCGTCCAGCCTCCCATGGAGGTGTTGGTGGATTTGGACACCGGGCTTACCTCGTTGGGCGCCGTCATCTCGTTTGCCAGGATGCAGTTGTCTCCGGCGTGGAGAAAATACCATTTTCCGTCGTCGTCTATGAAGACAGAGCCGTCTATAGACAGCCCGAAATTATCCGAATCTTTCAGAAACGGTCCCGTGGGGGAGTCGCTCTTTAACACATAATGCCCGTTTCCTGCCGGGGAGGTGTACATGTAGAAGCTGCCGTTGTAGTACACCACCTCCGGGGCGTAGGCTCCCTTTGTGATCTCCTCCGTGCAGCACAGCCCCTGATAGCTCCAGTTTACCAGATCCCGCGAGCGGAAGCATTTCACCCCGCTCTCCGTGTCCCTTGTACTCATGTACAGATAATACGCCCCATTGTACCGCATCACAAAAGGATCCCCGGTACCGTAGTCATACCAGGTGTCCTCCCTGACGCCGGAAATGGGGTTCTGCAGATAGCTTATCCTTTCCATTGTCTCCTCCGATTCCGTGGCTAAAGTCTCTGTCCGGGCCCCGCCGTTTCGCGCCGTATCATTTCGCTGCCCGGCATCCTCATCCCCGCAGGCGCACAAACCTGCCGTCAGAGTCCAGGCCAGAACCAGGGCAGCCCCTCCCATGCCTTTCATTCTCCTCTTCCCCATACGCCCTCCTGACCTGCGTTATGCCGCAGCCTCCTTACTTGATTCCCGAATATGCCATAGTGTTCATCACATTGCTCTGGAGAATGATGAACAGGACGATATTCGGCACAAACATAATAAGCGCCGCGGCAGCGGAGATTCCCTGTCCCGCCACGGAGGCATTGGCATTGATCAGCGTATTCATGAAAAACGCCAGCGTCCGCATGCTCTCTTTGGTGGTGAACATGTTGGAGGTCTCCAGATTCCCCCAGACCTGCTGGAAAGACAGGATGCACACCGTGGCCAGGGCCGGTTTGATCAGGGGCAGGATCACGATTCTGTATATGGTGAACTTATTCGCCCCGTCCACCACCGCCGCCTCGATGAGCTCGTCCGGCACCTGGTCGATAAACTGCTTTACCAGAAACATTCCCACGGGCATGGCAAGCAGTGGCAGGATATGGGCGAAATACGTGTCCATGATATGGATTCTGTCCATGACCAGGTATCTGGGAATCAGCACCGCTGCCGGCACGAACATCATGGACAGGGTATTGATCTCAAAGAGAACTTTCTTCCCCTTAAAGTCCAGCTTGGACAGGGCAAAACCCGCCATGGAGCCCACCACCATGTTGGCGCACACCACCGACACCGTCACCAGAATGCTGTTAAAGGCATATCTGCCCACGGATACCACCGAGCCTCCGGATACCTTGGCCAGATTCCGGAAATTGTCCGCGGTGGGAGACTTTACGAAGAACCTGGGGGGAAACGCGAACAGCTCGCTTGGCGGCTTAAAGGCATGACTGATAATATAGACAATGGGCAGCGCCATGAACAGCGCAAGGGGGATCAGCACCACGTAGAATTTAATCTGTCCCTTATGGAAGCCTTTCGGATTGATGGTAACACCTTTCATGACAACCTCCCTTTCTGTGCCCTGCCGGCACAGCCACCGGCAGGGCATGACCCGATTTACTTTACATGATTCGCCAGCCATTCATCCTTTAATTCATTGGCTTTCTGGGTAAGCTCCGCGGCCACATCCGCAGGGGAGACCTCCCGGCTGTCCAGTTTTCCCCAGATCCCGTTCTCATCCATCCAGGTAGTCATCTCATTGTAACCCGGCGCTACGCTGGTGGTGCTGGAGACGATGTTGGTCTTCTCCAGATGATCGTAGAGGGCTAAGAAGTCCTCCCTGTCCGTAAAACTTTTCACCGCAGCCCAGGCTTCGCTGTTGCTTGTGACCGGCATACGGGAAATTGCGGTGAGCCCTGCCTGCTTATACCCCTCATAGCGGTTCAGCACGCCCTCCTTGCCCCAGGAGGTCCATTTCTGCAGTTCCCATGCCTCCCTGGGATGCTCTGTGGCAGCGGAGATCACGCCGTAGTCCACCACGGCCATCTCTGCCCCGGAGGGGCCGGCGGGCTGGGGGTAATACAGGAATTCGCAGCCGGACTGGGCCGTGTAGGCATCCTCAAAGGCCGCAATGGTCCAGCTCCAGTCAAAGTGCATGGCGCTTCTTCCGAATGCCGGAGGCCATGCGCCCTCATCGCCTAAGTAACGCAGCTTATCCTCCGCGGACTCCCACTCCAGAGTGTCGTCGTCGATCCAGTCATACTTCAGGTTCAGGGCATCCACCCATACCTGGTCAAAATGATACTCCTCTCCGTCCCAGCCTCTGTTGGAATATCCCTCGTACAGCGCCGGGAAGTAGTCAATGTAGTTCGGATTGGAGGTACCGAAGTAAAACTCCTCCGGATGGGTGATCCTCTCCGCGATCTCCTTGAACTCATCCATGGTCCAGTCATAGGAGGGCAGGGGCTCATTGTACTTCTCAAAGTATGTCTTGTTCAAAAATACCAGGTACGGGAACATGACCGTGGGCATGCAGTAGAGCCTGCCGTTTAATTTGGCGTTCTCCACCATCTCCGGGTATACTTCCCTTGCGTCCGGATCCGCCTCGTAATAGTCCGTCACATCCAGGGCCCATTCATTGGCCACGGCATTGGTGGCGCTGAATACCCAGAACACGTCCGGCAGGCTTCCCGTGGCAGCCATGGAGGTCAGACTGTCGTCCCAGGTGGCCTGGTCGATGGTGACGAACTCCACATGGATATTGGGATAGGCTTTCTCGAAAGCCTCGATCTGCTTATCCTTTGCCTCAATCTCTCCCTTTTCCGCAAGGCCCCAGCAGGCATAAGTCAGGGTGATCTCCTCCTCGGTCATGGGCGGAAGTCCGCTCTCGCCCTGTACGCTCTCTGCCCCGTCCTCTCCCTGGGCGGCTGCCTCCGGGCTCTGTTCTTCCCCGCCCTCTGCGCCCTCGGGCGCTTTGCTCTCCTGGGATTTGCTCTCCCGGCTATCCGAAGCAGCGCTTCCGGAGTCGGAATTCCCGCAGCCTGCCGCGGCCGCCGTCAGGGACATTGCCAATGCCAACGCAATTGCTTTCTTGGTTCTTTTCATAAAAAACCTCCTTTAAAAATTTTTTTGATTTCACATCTATTCTGTCAGGCTTCCTGCAGGGAAGCTTTCTTCCCGCAGGGAAGCCGTTCAGGCACTTTCCATTGCAATTCGTCCGGCAGCGCCGGAGTGAACGCTTTTTGCTCGTTTTCTATTCGCCGGTGATACCGGTTCTGTCGATTCCCTCCACGAAATACTTCTGGAGACAGAAGTATAAAATCAGCAGAGGCAGAATGGTGATCACCGTGGCCGCCATCTTAACGGCCTCATTGGCCACGGATTCCCCCATGACGGAAGCACCCCAGCTTGCCACCTGCTGAACCCGCTGCTTGTACATGGCGTCGAAATTCTGCAGTTCCAGCAGCATGGTGCTGACCTTTGTGGTATCCCCGATATTGTTCCCGTTTAAATACAGGGCGGTGAAATAGGTCTCGTTCCAATACCACACAAAGGAAAACAGGAAGCTGATGATAAACGCCGGCACTGCCAGGGGTACCGCGATCCCGAAAAAGATCCTGGCCTCGCCCGCGCCGTCCACCCGGGCCGCCTCGTCCAAAGACAGCGGGGTCTGGCGGAAGAACTGCATGAAGATCAGCACAAAGATCGCACTTTTCATCCCCTGTCCCAGCATGGCCGGATAGATCAGCGTCTTCAAAGTCCCCAGCAGCCCGTAATCGGAGAACATGACGTAATTGGGCACCAGCAGCACATAGGGCGGCACTACGAATGTGACGATGAGCAGTCCGATGATCAGCTTTTTCAGCGGCACCTGGTATCTGGCAAGACCATACCCCGTCAGGGCGCACACCGCCGTCTGGGCCAGGGCCGGCAGCAGGGCTCCCACCACGGAGTTGATCAGGGTCTCTTTCACCCGCATCACATCCAGCGCCTCTCTGTAATTGTCCAGGGTCACTGCCGTGGGCACCCATTTCACCGCCGCGTCCAGCAGATCCGGAAGCCCCATGAGGCTGGTGACGAACATGCTCAGCACCGGATACAGATATACGAATCCGATGGACACCAGCAGCACATAGATCATTGCCTTGAACAGCCACCCTCTGTGGCCGGGCCTCCCCACAAGCCTTGCCCGCAGGGAAGCATAGTGGCCCGCAAATTTCTTTTTCATGGTTTCCGCCCCTTTCCGCCGGATTTTTTCGGCTTCTCCCCGTCCCGGGTCCGGCCGAAGAGCGCGTAGCACAGACCGATGATGACCAGGATGCATATGGTGTAGAGCCACGCCATGGCAGAGGCAATGCCGAATCCCTTGCTGGCGTTTAGCATATTGCTGCGAATCAGGTCAATGACCTCGTTCAGCTCCGAGGTGGCCAGGAACACCGTCACATAAATGCTGTTGATCAGGATCATGCCCCGGATGGAGGGAAGCACGATCTTCCAGAATGCCACCCAGGAGGAAGCTCCGTCCATATAGGACGCCTCGTACAGCGTGGTATCGATCTTCTGCAGCCCCGCCAGAAAGATCAGGGTAGGCACGCCGGAATACCATAAGATCAGCAGCAGCTCGCCAAACAGTCCCGTGACAGGCTCTCTGAGAAACTTCGGCACCGTCTCCTCTATCATCTCGTAGAGCCCGTACTGCTCTATCAGCGGAATGGTGGTGGAGCCGGAGCTGATCAGCATCTGC
Organism: Lachnospiraceae bacterium; assembly: GCA_022799755.1. Taxonomy (GTDB): domain Bacteria; phylum Bacillota; class Clostridia; order Lachnospirales; family Lachnospiraceae; genus Acetatifactor. The sequence continues at coordinate 87,632 of JAAWOU010000002.1, read as the reverse complement.
ATCACGGGTCCGCTGACCACGATGATGGGCAGAAAGAACAGGGTCCGGAAAATCCCTTTCCCTTTCACGGACTGATTGAGCAGAATGGCGATCACCAGAGAGAATACCAGTATCAACGGCAGCTGCAGGATAATCTCCTTTAAAAAATTCAGCAGTCTGTCCACGAAATAGGCGTCCTTTAGGAAAATATCCTGATAGTTCCCAATCCCCACATAGGTCATCTTCCTGCCCGTGGCCGTGATAGTCACCTTGTTCAGGCTATAGTTTACGGCCTGCAGCAGCGGAGAGGCAAAGAAGACGAAAAACCCCGCCAGCCACGGCGTCACGAACAGCAGCCCTACCAGGCTCTTCTTCCGGGACATGGTCAGATGCCGCCCGCTTCCTTTGCCCGCCGCGGCAGGCACTTTTTTCTTCCCTTGAAATCCTTTCATTGGACCACCTCCCTACTGAATCAGGCTATATGAGCAGGCGGGAATGCTCTCGCCCCGGTACGCATAATCCCCGTCTCCATAATTGATCACAAGCTTGACTCCGTTTTCATATTCCACCCTGACCACCCGGTCCGTGAGATACGCATGGGCTGTGATGCCCGCTCCCTCCACCTGCCGCAGGACCTCCCCGATCTCTCTGTCATACCGCAGGATCTTTTCCTCCAGCACGGAGAACTCGGAAGTGTAGATATAGGAGGAGTTGGTGTTGCGCAGCTCCACCGGCGGTTCCTTGGTCAGGAGGAATGCAGGATAGGCCCCGTATTCCAAAAGCTTCAGGAAGAACTCCTTTTCATTGGCTTCAAAGTTGGTATAGGACGCCCAGTAGGGCACATACCCCCGCAGCACCATGGGCAGGAAAGGAATCTCCTTATCGATCATATTGTACTTGGAGGTGGTCATGGGCATATCGTAATACTCCGCCATATCCTCCCACAGGTACACATTGGGAGCGGTCATTCCGATCCGGGCAAAGGTAAGCTCCTCCAGGGCCTGCATCTGCTGCCTGGCGCATTCCTCCCTGGTATAGGTCACGCCGGAGGAATAGTAGGAATACAGATTGTCCGTCACACCCTCTATGCTTACATGGGACAGAACCGTGTCCCTATACTGTTTCGTAAAGCGCTCCATCATCCGGGCCGTTCTGAGCGGCGTCATATAGTACATGGTTTTGAACAGCTTCTGGTTGGTGGGGATCTCTACCAGCGTCTGGCTCACGGACTTGACGATATCCGTGGAGGTATTGTAGAGCCTGTCCGTGCAGGCCAGCAGGAAATCCTGGTGTAAGACAAGTCCGCTCCCTTTTCTGTCCCATTTTTCCATCAGCCGCTCCAGTTCCTCTGCGGAGCCCAGGCCGGGAGCGATCCGGAAATCCCCGCTTCCAAGGGATCTGGTGGCTCCGTCCCTCTGCCATCCAAAGTATACGGGCATCACGTCCCGGACGCCCCGGCTCTCCAGTTCCTCCAGAATCTCATCCATATCCTCCAAAGTGGTCATTGGCACCAATTGGTTGAAAAGAAACCACTTTTTGGAGTCCGCCCCCAGAAAATCCAGCTTGATCCGGAAAGCATCCTCCTGTCTGCCAAGGATTCCCCGTGCCGCCAGATAGGTCTGATAGGCCTTTGCAAGCCCCGCGTAGTCTGCCTCCTCCCCGTCCGCGAACAGATACCGCACCCCCATATCCCGGATGTCCCCTTTGCTCTCCACGGCAGGGACGCCGCTGGATTTGGCTGTCTGGCGGGTGTAGATCTCCCGGACCAGGAATTTGGCGCTGACCCAGTTGTAGGGCGTGGTCACGCCGTTTGGATAGGCCAGAAGCTGCGCGTTATACTCTCCGTCCGTAATGATTCCCAAAAAGCCCCTCTCTTTGCCTGTGTACACCATCCCCCACACGGGCAGGGATATGGTCTGGGGCTCTGTCACCACGGGCACATTGTACCGGCTGGCGGCAATGGGATCTATGCCCACATTGCTGCCGTAAATCCGCTTGGTGTAAGGCGTCTTGAATTTTCCGTGATTATCCGCCAGGTCAATGGTGGCGCCCGCGCCCTCGGGGATGACCATGTATCCCTCTTCCTCCCCGGGAGCGTTCGCACCGAACATAGGGTAGAGCCAGACTGCGCCCAGCAGATATTCCTCCCCCTCCTCTATGGATTCCCCCGGAACGAAGACGCTCAGAGCGTCATCCTCTATCCGAACCTGTAGCCGCATCCGGAAATCGTAAGCCTCATAGTGCAGATCGGCGTCAAAGCCGTCCTCATAATAAGAAATTTCCAAGTCCGGTTTTTCGTTATACACAGATACGGATACCGGAATCGTAGAGCCTCCCTGGTAGAATTCCAGAGTGATTCCGGAATTGCACAGGCCGTTCCAGATCTCGTTGCCCTCCGTATAGTCCAGCACGGTTTTCCAGTCCTCCCCGGACGCCTTATCCAGAACCGTAATGCCCAGAGTCTCTTCGTCCAAAAGCAGCTGATATCTCTCGTTTCCCATGTCCGGCTTCTCCCCGGGCAGGTTTTGGTGTACGCTTTCCGACCCGCCGGCCCGCGCATGGACGGGTGCGGCAAAAAAGCAGAGCACGGCCGCCGTTATTGCCCCCAGGAGCCTGTATCTTCTATCTGCCACGGTAGTACACCTCCTTATAAATCCCTATGGCGAAATCCCATACCTGCCGCATCAGCGCAAACAGGATAAAGCCTGCCGCCGCCACGATCAACATGGTGAACAATGTCAGGAAGATGCTGATAAAGGTCTCCCTGTAGGTATAGCATTGTATCTCCTTGATACAGAAATAGATCAAAATCCCCGTCCCCGCCACCATGATAAAGTTCAGCATGCCGATCAGGAAGCTTTCATTGTAGGTAAGTACATGGCTCAGCGCAAATGCCGCGGGCTTCAGGAACAGATATGGCATGAAGCAGTATATAAAAGCGCAGTAATTCTGCTTCAGGGTGGCCTCTCCGTCCCGGATGGAACAGATCATATGGCTGCAGACCACGAACAAAATCATGACCCCCAGGGTGCGGACCATGTCCCCTCCGATGTCATACTGCCCGTCCGGCACTGTCTTGAAGAGAAAGCCGCTGCCGTATTTGCCTGCCACGAACAGCAGGAAAAACAGCAGATATACCGCTGTGGCCGTGGCCACGGACACCTTTCCCTCATGCTTGATGCCGTAGAAAGCATCCGCCGGGTTCTTGATCACATAGCGCAGAAATCCAAGTTCTCTTACGCCTCTGGTACGGCCCAGAAAGCGCAGACCTGCGCGAATCCTGCGGATAACCGGAATCCGGTCTCCCCATCTGCGCCATATTTTTCCCAGACAGACAAGCCCAAGCAGGATCCAGAACACTGCCACAATATGGTCCCTCAGCCACCGGTTGCGGATCTGCCAGAATGCGCTGGAGTAGGTATCTCCCGCTCCGCCCAGCCTGGCCGCCTCCATGGCGCCTCCGTAGTCCTCCAGCTTGTACTGGGCCTGGGCAATGCCCCGGTAGGCATAGTCAAACAGGCCGTTTTGCCTTAGCACCCTCTCCCAGGGTTCCCTGCTCTCGGTGTAAAGTCCCTCCTGGTACAGCGCCAGGGCCTGATGGACCGTGTCCGCATACTCCGTCGGTTGGAAGACGGTAATGTCTCCTCTTCCGGAATCCAGCACGTACAGACGGTTTCGGGAGTCCGCCTCAATGGCCTGGGCCGTGGTGAACAGGCCCATCCGATTGTTGCCGTCGTCGGTGCCGCCGAAATGGAACAGCAGCTCTCCGTCCCTGGTGTACTCGTAAATGTATCCCTGTTTGGATACGGCGAAGATATTGTCAATGCTTCCCACCGCCACATCCGTCACCAAAGTATCCACGAAAATATCGCCGAGCATGTTGTTTCCGGCCATATTGAATTTCTTCAGGCCGTCCCCCTCCGACCCCTGGGTCACTGTGTAAATCAGGCCCGTGCTGTCCATGTCGATATTGCAGGCGGAGGGAGGAACGCTTTTCTGCATGCTTTTTAACTGTTCCTCGGTAAACAGGGCCCGCCTGATGCGGTTGGCCAAAGACATATAAGTCTCGTTGGCGCCGAAATATCCGTAGAAATCTCCATAGTCGGAAATGGTCAGTATTCCCTCCGCATTGCCCTCCGACAGCGCGTATATGGTGCCGGAGCGGTTTACCACCAGCTTGGTGGGCGCGTACTTTGCCGACTTGCCAAACAGGGGGCTTACCGGCGTGCCGAACTCCTTTACCAAAGCGCCCTCCCTGTCAAACACCAGGATTTTCCCGGCTTTTGTATCCGCCACATAGACCAGACCCTCTTCGGTCACGAATACGCCCGCGGGCTCTTCCAGCCCCTGGCTGATCTCCCTTAGGTACTCCCCCTCCAGACTGCATACCAGAATCCGCCTGTTTCCCGTGTCCGCTATGTACATTTCGTCCTCTTTTGAGATAAAGAGATCCGACGGCTTCTTAAGCTGTTCCTCTCCGATCTTGTCCCAGAGTCCTCCCGGGATGTAGCCGTCCACAGTCCGCACGGGGTAGCCGTCTTTGTCTATGGTGAGCGATGTGTAAGGGGCTCCCTGGGCCTTTACCCCCATCGGGAAGCCTAACAGGCACAAGCAGACCGCCCACAGCAAGACATTTCTGATTCGATTGCCTTTTACCCTCATACAGCCCACCTCCTTTAGTCCTCTCGAAATACTCTGCCGGCCACCCTGGAAATGGTGTAGACCCCTGCCAGCAGCACCACCGAAATCGCCGACGCATACCCCATCTCATACCGGATAAAGCCGTAGTCCTCAATGTGATTCACAATTAACTGTCCCGCGTAGGCCGGCGTGGGATTGGAGCCGCTTAGCTGCACGCCTATGGCCCCGGCGGAAAAAGTGTTCACCACCGCCATCACTGCCGCGAACATCATCTGAGGCTTCATCTGGGGAATGGTGATATAGAAAATCTCCTGGAATCTGTTGCGTATCCCGTCTATGGCAGCCGCCTCATAGTACTCCGGATTGATATTCAGGATTCCCGCCAGGATGGCCAGAAAACCCACGCCCATACTGCTCCACAGAGATACCACGATCATAATGGGCAGCAGGAATCTCGCGTCGGAGGTAAAGAGAATCGGCTGGTTTGTGATCCCTAAATTCATCAGCAGGGAATTCACATAGCCCATCTGGTCTCCCGCAAAGATGATTTTCCAGACCACCGCCATAGCCACCCCTGAAGTCATGGAGGGGGAGTAGATCAAAAGGGCCAGGATGGTCCGGGGCACCTTGCTGATCTGGGCCAGCATCCATGCCAGCAGAAAGGAAAGCATATATCCCACCGGTCCCACGACGAAAGCGAACACACAGGTATTGGGCAGAACATACTGCATGAAGATCTCGTCCTGGGTCAGCAGATTGATGTAGTTGAGGAACCCCGCCGGCTTCGGCGTCTGCACCGCATCGTAGTTCGTAAAGCTTAGAACCATTGCCGCAAGCACCGGTATCACGATGAAAGTGACGAACATCAATAAATACGGCAGCAGAAACCATACGGCAGCATTTACCCTGAATCTCCTTTTCTTCATTCCAACCACCCCTCAATCGTCTCTATGTCCGGTATGACCAGCTCTTTCTTCCGGTTCCCCCCGCCGTCGATATAACCGAATTCCTCCAGCTTGCGCAAAAGCTCCGCATTGATGCGCTTCTGGGCATCGTCAATGGCTGTCCGCAGATTTACATTGGATGTCACCACATTCACCAGCACATTGCCCATTTCCCGCTCCACGATATAGTTTCCGGGCACCGGAGGCATCTCGTCGGTCCAGCTAAGCTGTTCCATGATGATCCTCTTGTGGTCGGTGCTCCAGGGCGCTGCCGCAATGGCGTTTAAGTTGGCGGAGTTCCACATATACTCATTGCCCAAGGTAGCCTGGAGCATAAAGGAGAATTCCGTCTGTACCTCATCGGACATCCACCAGCTGATGAATTCCCATGCAGCCTGCTTCTGCGCCGAGGCCTCGAAGACCACGCAGCTCTCCGCGGCCCCGGAGGTGGAGCGGTCTACGGTTCCGTCCTCCTGCACCAGCCCCGGATACAGCGCAATGTCCCAGCAGCCGTTCAGCTCCGGTGCAGCGTTGGTTAACAGGTTGTAGGTTCCGTAGTTGGACACGCCGACGGGAGTCCGGCCGTCCCGGAAAGACTGGTAAAAGCTCAGAATCTCATAGTCCATGTCATAGACCGTGAAATTCTCCGTGAGATACCGAAAGCCCTCTATCACCTCCGGCGAGTCCAGCCTGCAGGTCATGGCTCCCTCCTCGTAGAGACTGCCGCCGCTCTGGAATACGAAAGGCGCCGTGGCGGCAAAGGTCTTGGTGGGCAGATTGGCCACATGGGTATTGAAGCCCAGCCCCATCCGGTTTAACTCCGGCAGCAGGTCCCTGACCTGATCCATATTGTCCGGCACAGGGAGATTTAATTTCTCAAAAATATCCGTCCTGTAGAACAGGACATAAAAGTTAAAGGTCTCCGGGATGGCGTAGACGCCCTCATCGCATACGCCGGGAATCAGCATCCCCGGGGCGAAGCGCCTGCCCACCTCCTTAAAATCCCCAAACTGCCTCAAATCTGCCAAAGCCTTTCGCACGGCCAGGTCATACACATATCCTGCGCTGATGCCGATGGCGCCGTCGGGAGCTTTCCCTGAGGCATTGGCCAGGATCAGCTTCTGCTGGTCCGGCACAATAGACAGGTTCACCTTGATGCCCGTGCGCTCCGTAAAGTCCGTATCCGCCATCCTCTGGATCATCTCCAGATACTGCCTGGGCCGGTTCACCCAGATCTCCAGGGTATCCGAGTCCCCATAGCCGGGCGCATAGTCATCCTGGGTAAAGGAGGCGATGAAGTGCTCCGCCCGCAGGGAAAGCTTTTCGAAAAAGCCTTTTCGGGCCGGAAGCGCCCCGTCCTCCTGATAGAGATAGATTTTGTCAAAAGAGCAGTCTCCCATGCTGAGATTCTCCGACACTGTGGTCAGGTACTGGCGCACCGAGCTGTCCCCATAGGAGAAGCGGTTGATATTCTGGGGCAGCTCATTGGGCTTTGCCGCCAGCTCCCGCAGGGATACCGCCGCAGTGTCCAGCAGCTTGATCTCCCCGTTCTTCTCCCCGAACTGGTCCGCCCGGGTCAGGATCCCGTATACCTGCTCTATGGTGTCCGCCCAGACACTTAGATTACCCGCAATGTCCAAGTCATACTCGTCCAGGTCAAAGTCCCTGTATTTGCTGGTATTGCCTCCGGTGATCTTGTTCACGGACAGGGCCATGTCATTGATCTTGGCTACAATGGCGTCCAGTATGGCCACCGCGTCCCCATAGGGCGCCAGAGACACCTCAAGGGTCAGTTCGTGGGTTCCCGCCGTCAGGTACACCGGCGCCTCCAGGCATTTGCGCTCATAGGCATTGGTATAGGGAAAGCCTATGTTCTCATAGGAAGCCGAGGGAATGGCACCGTCGATATAGAGATTCCGGTACACCGTAAAATTGGATTTGGAGCTCTGCTGATAGTCAAAGGCAAGATAATAGTACCCCTCCGTATCCACCTCCACCTCATAGGACACGCTGGTGCCCCCGATCCGAAAGGAGGCCTCCTCGATCACGTTCTGAAGCTTCAGCGTCCCGTCGCAGGGAGTGACGTCAGGATTGAAAGAGCTCTCTGTGCGAATGTTGGGGGAGTTCCGATAGCAAAAGTCCTCTGCCTCAATCTCAATGCAGGCAGAGCCTGCGGCTGTCTGTTCCCCGTCCCCGGCCACGCTCACAGGCGCCGCCAGCACCACTTCTTCGATGACCACGCTGCCCTCGTTGGCCGTCAGGGAAAATTCGTTTTCCCCCTGATTTAAATACACCATAAGGGGCGCGTTCTGCAAAAAGGAAATGTCACGCATCCAGGTAAAGCTCCAGGCGTTTTGCCTCCCGGGCATGGCGATGCATTCGTTCCCATACCGGTCGTACTGCTTCTCTCCGGAGACCCAGGTATCCGGGAAGAACAGGCGCTGCAGCTCCTCATAGGGATAGGCTCCGTTGCACGCAAGCGCCATACTGGTCTGGAGAATATTGTCCCCGGTGCATTTGTAGCGGAAGCCTACCGTATACAGGCCGGCCTCCTCCACCTCCAGCCGAAAGTCCATCCCCTCTCTCGCGCCTGCCGTCCTTTCCTCCTCAGGAAGTTCGCTTAAGTCAAAACGGATGTCCTCTCCCTGGTAGACCTGCGACTGGTATCCGGCGATATATTTCTTGTAATTCTCCGTGTCAATGCCGTCCTGGGAAAACAGAAGCTCTTCCATGGCCTCCATGGCCTGCTGCAGGTCTGCTGTCTGTGTGCCCTTCCTTACGCCTGAAATGAAGAAAACCACAGCCCCGCACACAAATGCGCAGCACAGCACAATCCATTTTCTTCCTCTCTTCATGGTATCTCCTTCCCCGCATATGTGCTAGAGCATATTGATCTTCTTAATTTCGTCCATATCCACTTTCGGCTCCCGCTCCATGGTGCACAGGCCGTTGACCTCCTGTTCCACATCCGTCAGCTGGGTGTAGCAGAATCCGGTGAGATAAGGTGTGTCCCTGATGGCCTCCATCATCTCCCCGAAGCGCTTCAGGAAAGCCTCCTCGGAATCCGCCTGCCTGCCATAGCCCCATCCCTCCTCTGTGGAGAAAGCGATGCCGCCGTACTCGCTTAGGAGCACGGGCTGGCCCCGGTAGACAAAGCCTCTTGCCAGCGCATATCTTTCTTTATTAAAAGGAATCCGGTTCTCCACCAGAGCCTGCATGTCCCCGTACCGGTCCCTGAATGCCCGGGCGTCCTCCTCGTAGTCATGGAGGGTCAGGATATCGGACACCGTATGCTCCCACCCGTCGTTTACGATCACGGGTCTCATGGCGTCAAAAGCCTTGGTCAGATGGTACACCGCCTCGGTAAATTTCTGCTGGGCCTCATCCGTATACACATGCTCAATCCCCCAGCTTTCGTTGAAAGCCGTCCAGGTGATAATGCAGGGATGGCTGTAATTCTGCCTCACAATCTCCATCCACTGCACGGCATAGGTCTCCATGGCCCGATCGTGGAATGTATACTGGGAAGGCATCTCGCACCATACCACAAGCCCTTTTACGTCACACCAGTACAGGAACCTCTCGTCCTCTATCTTCTCATGCTTGCGCAGGCCGTTGTAGCCTGCCTGCAGAATCAGGTCAATATCCCTGATCAGGGCCTCCTCCGAGGGCGGCGTCAGTCCGGATTCTTTCCAGTAGCCCTGATCCAGGATCAGCCTCTGGTAAAAGGGACGGTTGTTCAGGAGCACTTTCCCGCCCTCCGCGGAGATCTTGCGCATGCCGAAGTAGCTGTCCGCACGGTCCTGCTGCCTGCCGTCCTCCAAAGTCAGCTCCACATCGTAAAGGGCGGGATGGCCGGGGCTCCAATACTCCACCTGCCATGGCTCCTCCGGATTGCATACCGGCTGCTCAAAGGCCACAGACTGTCCTTCCGCGCAGATCCTCTGTCTGGAAACGCAGCTGCCCTGGTACAGGATCCTGCATTCCAGCTCCAGAGGTTCTTCGGGCTTTTGGTTCAGGGTCAGGGAAAATACCGCTCTGGCCCTGTCAATATCCGGCGTGACCTTGATGGTTTGGATATAATGCTCCGGCACCTCCTCCATCCACACCGTCTTCCAGATTCCCGTGGTCTGGACATACCAGCAGCCGAAATTCTCCCGCTTCCATCTCTGCTTTCCCCTGGGCTGAACGCAGCTGTCACTGTCCTGTGCCCGGACCGTAAGGGTGTTGGTCCCAGGCGTAAGATACGGGGTGATGTCCATGGAAAACCTGGCATAGCCCCCTGTGTGGCTGCCGGCGCATCTGCCGTTGACCCAGACCTTTGCCACATAGTCCACGCCCTCGAAATGCAATAATGTCCGCTTTCCGGAGGGCTCCCACTCCACATCCCTCTGGTACCAGACTATCCGGTGCAGCCTGCCGTCCCCGATTCCGCTGGCCCGGGTCTCATAGGAAAAGGGGACTATGATCTCCCTGTAGTCCGAAAACACGTCCTTGTACCAGCACCTGCTTTCGCCTCTGTCCTCATCGTCAAAGAGAAAACGCCACTTCCCGTTTAAGTCTTTCCAGTTTTCCCTGCATAACTGCGGCCTTGGATAATTTTTCTGCATGTTGCCACTCCTTTGTCTGCGATTTTTATCTTTATATTTTATGTATTTAATTTTTATATACACAATTTATGTATTAATATTATCTCTATCAAGGCATAATGTCAATATAAAACGGAGTATATTTTAAATTTTGGCAATTTCTCACAAAATATAGCGATTCTTTTCTATATATATTATGTTTTAAAAGGGGTTTATGTGCATTTTTTATAAATATAGGCTTTGCAGCCCCGCCCTGTTTCCAGGAGAATCCCGGCCAATACAGAGTTTTAAAACACAAATTTTGTAGAAATACAAAAAATCCATTGCAATACACTGGAAAAATAGATATAATTACAGTATGTTTATAGAAAAACATAAAATATGAAAAAAAACAGAGGCATTTATCTATGAAGCAGAATCTGGCACTGACACTGGACGACAAGGAGAAGATCATCAACATATGCAAAGCGCTCTCCTCGCCTATCCGCATAGACGTATTGAATTTTCTGGCAAAAAAACCTGCCATCATCACGGATGTGGCAGAAGAATTCGGCATCCCCCTTTCCAGCGCCGCCCTGTACATCAAGAACCTGGAGGCTGCGGGGCTGATCTTCACCCAGACCATCCCCGACTCCAAGGGCTCCCAGCGGCTCTGCGGGCTGCAGACAGATATGCTCTCTGTCCAAATCTTCCCTTTCGCCCCGGACAACAAGCCGGAATGCCTCTACCGGGAGTCCATGCCTGTGGGATGCTATTTTGACTACAGGGCGATTCCCTCCTGCGGCATGGCCTCCAGCGTGCAGGGGGACATCGGATATGAGGATACCCTGAGCGTATTTACCAGCCCGGACCGCTTCAAGGCCCAGCTCATATGGCTCAGCATGGGTTTCCTGGAATACCGGTTTTCCAACAGCTTCCTGACGGCAAATCCCGTGAACCGCATCCGGTTCTCCTTTGAGATCTGCTCCGAAGCCTTAGGCTACAATAACAACTGGCCCTCGGACATTACCGTAAGCATCAACGGCCGGGAAATCGGCATCCTGCACTCTACAGGAGATTACGGAGACCGGCCCGGCAAGCTCAATCCCGGCTGGTGGAATCCCTCCTCCACCCAGTACGGGCTGCTGCGCACCGTGGAGATCACCTCCCACGGCTGCTATATCGACAAGACCCTGTCCTCCAGCGAGAACCTGTCCTCCCTGGGCCTGCTCCAGGCGGAAAACATCCGGCTGAAGCTGGAGGTAAAGGAGAACGCGGAATTCTGCGGGGGCTTCAACCTTTTCGGGGAGAAATTCGGGGATTATCCCCAAAATATTCTCATGGAATTCTATCGTGACTGATGCCTGGCCAGGTAGGTCTCAGCCTGAAATCTCATCGTGCAAAATGACAGGGGAACGAAACAAGACGGCTCCCCTGTCATATCACGGCCCCAAATTCTCACTGCACCGTCAGCCCCGAATACCCCATCAGGCTCTCGTCCACGGCTTTCGCGGCTTCCCTCCCCTCCCTGATGGCCCAGACCACCAGAGACTGCCCTCTGTGCATGTCCCCGGCAACGAACACCTTCTCCCTGTCGGTCTGGTACTGCCCGGCTTCCGTCTTTACATTAGTCCGCTGGTTCAGCTCCACTCCAAAAGCTTTCGCCACATAGCTCTGGGCCCCCAGAAAGCCCGCCGCGATCAGCACAATATCCGCAGGAAGCGTCTCCTCGCTGCCCGGCACCTCTTTCATGTTCATCCGGCCTGTAGCCTCATCCTTTTCCCAGGAAAGCTTCACGGTCTTCACCGCCGCCAGCTTTCCCTCCTTGTCTTTCACGAATTCTTTCACGGTGGACTCATAGATCCTGGGGTCATGCCCGTACACCGCAATGGCTTCCTGCTGGCCATAATCCGTCTTGCACACTTTCGGCCATTCCGGCCAGGGATTGTCCTGGGCCCTGGTATCCGGCGCTTTCGGCATCATCTCGATCTGGGTGACGCTCTTCGCCCCATGGCGGATGGCAGTGCCCACACAGTCATTGCCCGTGTCGCCGCCTCCGATAATAACTATATCCTTGTCATTCGTATCCACATATGCCTTATCCGCAAACTCCGAATCCAGCAGGCTTTTGGTATTCGCTTTCAGAAAATCCACCGCAAAATATATCCCCTTTGCATCCCTCCCGGGAGCCTGGATATCTCTGGGATTTGACGCCCCGCAGGCTAGAATCACCCTGTCAAACTCCCGCAAAAGCTGTTCCGCCTTAACATCCCTCCCCACGTCCACGCCGGTGACAAAGGCAACCCCCTCTTCCTCCATCACCCTGCGCTTCCTGTCCACAATCCGCTTCTCCAGCTTCATATTCGGAATTCCGTACATCAACAGCCCGCCGATGCGGTCAGACCGCTCATACACCGTGACGGAATGTCCCCTCTTATTCAACTGGTCTGCCGCCGCAAGGCCGGAGGGCCCGCTGCCCACCACGGCCACTTTCTTCCCCGTGCGCACCTTAACCGGTCTGGGAGCCGCATACCCCTGCTCATATGCATGCTCAATAATGGCATACTCGTTCTCCCTGGTGGCCACCGGCTCCCCGATCAGCCCGCAGGTACAGGCCGCCTCGCAAAGCGCCGGGCACACCCTGGAGGTAAACTCCGGAAAAGGATTGGTTTTCTGAAGCCTCCTATAAGCCTGCTCCCAATTCCCCATATACACCAAATCGTTCCACTCCGGCACCAGATTGTGCAGCGGACACCCGCTGGCCATGCCGCAGATCATCATCCCCGCCTGGCAAAACGGCACCCCGCACTCCATGCACCTGGCCCCCTGGAGCTGCTGCCGCTCCTGTGGCAGATGCTCGCGGAACTCATTGAAATGCTTTATCCGCTCCAACGGCTCCCGGGCCTTACTCACTTCTCTGCTATATTCCATAAACCCTGTCGGCTTTCCCATTCTTTTTGTTCCTCCTATTTTAAGTCGCTGCGCGACAGCACTAAAGGGTGTGGTTCCTTCACCTTTTGGTATTCGCATAAAAAGCCTCGATCTGCGCCTGCTCCGCGCTCAGCCCCTTTTCCTCCATCTGCACAATGGTCTTCATCACCCGCTCATAATCATGGGGAATGATCTTCTTAAACTTCGGCAGATACGCCTCAAAATGCTCCAGTATCTCCTTGCCCCTGGCCGAGTTGGTAGCCGCCACATGCTCCTGTATCATGCCTTTCAGCTCCAGCACGTCATACTTGCCGGTCAGTTCCCCGGAGGACACCATCTCCTTGTTCAGCCGTTTATACAAATCGTTCCCCTCATCCAGCACATATGCGATGCCGCCGCTCATGCCTGCGGCAAAGTTCTTGCCGGTGCCTCCCAGCACCACCACACGCCCTCCGGTCATGTATTCACAGCCATGGTCACCCACGCCCTCCACCACCGCCGTGGCGCCGGAATTGCGCACGCAGAACCGCTCTCCCGCCACGCCGTTTATAAAGGCCTTGCCGCTGGTAGCCCCATAGAGAGCCACGTTCCCGATGATAATGTTCTCGCAGGCTTTGAATTTGCTGGCCTTGGGCGGATACACGATGAGCTTCCCGCCGGAGAGGCCCTTGCCGAAGTAGTCGTTGCTGTCTCCCACCAGCTCCAGCGTCAGCCCTTTCGGAATAAAGGCTCCAAAGGACTGCCCGCCTGCGCCTCTGCACAGCACCCGGTAGGAATCCTCCTCCAGATCGTCCCCCAGGCGCTTTGTGATCTCGCTTCCCAGAATCGTGCCGAAAGTCCGGTCCGTGTTGGACACGTCCACCTCCAGGCTCCTTTTCCGGCCTGTGTCAATGGCTTTCTTAAGCTGCTTTAGAAGCACCCTCTCGTCCATGGTCTTCTCTAACTCAAAGTCGTATACCTGCCCGGGGTCAAAGGTCACCCTCTGCTTTGTGCCCTCATAGGGATTTGACAAAATCTGGGTCAGGTCGATCTGGGACTGCCTCCTGTTTAAGCCCTCCCGGACTTTCAAAAGGTCCGTGCGTCCCACCAGCTCATCCACGCTGCGCACGCCAAAAGCAGCCATGTATTCCCGCAGCTCCCGGGCAATGAACCGCATGAAATTCTCCACATACTCCGGCTTTCCCTTGAAATTCTTCCGCAGTTCCGGATTCTGGGTGGCCACGCCCACCGGGCAGGTGTCCAGATTGCACACCCGCATCATGACGCAGCCCATGGTCACCAGAGGCGCGGTGGCGAATCCGAACTCCTCGGCTCCCAAAATGGCCGCAATGGCCACGTCCCGGCCGCTCATGAGCTTGCCGTCGGTCTCGATGCGCACCTTGCCCCGCAGTCCGTTTTGAATCAAGGTCTGATGGGTCTCCGCCAGCCCCAGCTCCCAGGGGAGGCCTGCGTTGTGGATGGAGCTTCTGGGGGCAGCCCCGGTGCCGCCGTCATAGCCGCTGACCAGGATCACCTGGGCTCCTGCCTTTGCCACACCCGCCGCAACGGTTCCCACGCCGGCCTCCGACACTAATTTTACGGAAATCCGTGCATCTTTATTGGCGTTTTTCAAATCGTAGATCAACTGAGCCAGATCCTCGATGGAATAAATGTCATGGTGGGGCGGCGGGGAGATCAGGGACACCCCCGGGGTGGAATGCCTGGTTTTGGCGATCCAGGGATATACCTTTCCCCCGGGCAGATGGCCGCCCTCGCCGGGCTTCGCGCCCTGGGCCATCTTGATCTGGATCTCCTTTGCGCTGACCAGGTAGCGGCTGGTGACGCCGAAGCGTCCGCTGGCCACCTGCTTGATGGCGGAGCACCTGTCCAGGCCGTCCGGTCCTATGGTCAGCCGCTCCGCGTTCTCCCCGCCCTCGCCGGAATTGCTCTTGCCGTGGAGGCGGTTCATGGCAATGGCCAGGGTCTCGTGGGCCTCCTTGGAGATGGAGCCGTAGGACATGGCTCCTGTCTTAAACCGGGTGACGATAGTCTCCACCGGCTCTACCTCCTCCAATGGCAGGGCTTTCTCCGGATACCGGAAGTCCAAAAGGCCTCTGAGGTTTTTCACGGAGGTCTCGCCGGAATGCGCTTCTTCCGCGTTTACCATGGCGGTGTACTTTCGAAACATCTCATAGTCCCCCCGTCTGGCGGACTCCTGGAGCATGTGGATGGTGGCCGGGTTGTAGAGATGTTCGTCCCCGCCGCTTCGCATCTTGTGATGGCCCGGGCTGTCCAGGGTCAGGTCGCTTCCAAGGCCCAGGGGGTCAAAGGCTTTTGAGTGGAGTTCGTCTACCTGGGCCTCGATGTCCTTTAGGGTCAGGCCTCCCACCCGGCAGACCGTATTGCTGAAATACCGGTTTATGACCTCCGGCGCAATGCCGATGGCCTCGAAAATCTGGGAGCCCTGATAGGACTGTATGGTGCTGATGCCCATCTTGGAGGCGATTTTTACAATGCCGTGGAGCACCGCGTTATTGTAGTCATCCACAGCAGCGTAGTAGTCCTTGTCCAGCATATGGTTCTCTATCAATTCCCGGATGGACTCCTGGGCCAGGTAGGGGTTGATGGCGCAGGCGCCGTACCCTAAGAGGGTGGCAAAATGGTGCACCTCCCTGGGCTCCCCGGATTCCAGGATCAGCGCCACTCTCGTGCGCTTTTTCGTCCTTACCAGGTATTGATTCAGGGCGGACACCGCTAAGAGGGAGGGCATGGGCACATGGTTCTCGTCCACGCCTCTGTCCGAGAGGATCAGGATGTTCACCCCGTCCCGGTAGGCTCTGTCCACCTCCACGAAGAGCCTGTCAATGGCGCGCTCCAAACTGGTGTTTTTATAATAGGTGATGGGCACCACCTCTACTTTAAAGCCCTCGGCTTTCATATTCTTGATCTTGAGCAAATCCGTGTTGGTCAGGATGGGATTGTTCACCCTAAGCACATTGCAGTTCTTTGGTGTCTCCTTTAGGATATTGCCCTCGGTGCCTATGTATACGGTAGTGGAGGTGACGATCTCTTCCCTGATGGCGTCGATGGGGGGATTGGTCACCTGGGCGAACAATTGTTTAAAATAGTGGAACAGGGGATGGATGGTCTTGCTTAAGCACGGCAGCGGCGTGTCCACACCCATAGCCGCAATGGCCTCCGCCCCGTTCTTTGCCATGGGCAGGATGCTGGTCTTTAGCTCATCATAGGTGTAGCCGAAAGCTTTCTGCATCCGCTGGCGCTCCTCTCCGGCATATTCCGGCACCCGCTGGTTCGGTATGGTCAGGTCTTTCAGGAAGACGAGATTGTTGTCAAGCCACTCGCCGTAAGGCTGCCTGGAGGCGTACTTCTCTTTCAGCTCCTCGTCGGCAATGACCCTGCCCTGCACCGTATCCACCAGCAGCATCTTGCCCGGACGCAGCCTCTCCTTGCGGCAGATTTTCGCCGGGTCTATGTCCAGCACCCCCACCTCGGAGGACAAAATCAATGTATCATCCTCCGTAATCAGGTACCGGGAGGGCCGCAGGCCGTTGCGGTCCAGCACCGCCCCCATGATATCCCCGTCGGAGAACAGAATGGAAGCCGGACCGTCCCAGGGCTCCATCATGGTGGCGTAATACTGGTAGAAATCCCGTTTGTTCTGGGACATGGCCCTGTCGTTGGCCCAGGGCTCCGGAATGGCGATCATCACCGCCAGAGGCAGGTCCATACCGCTCATCACCAAAAATTCCAATGTATTGTCCAACATGGCGGAATCGGAACCGGTCTTGTTGATGGCAGGCAATACCTTGTGCATCTGGCCTTTCAAATGCTCCGAGGCCATGTTCTCCTCCCTGGCCAGCATCTTGTCCGCATTGCCCCGAATGGTGTTGATCTCGCCGTTGTGCACCATAAGGCGGTTGGGATGGGCACGCTCCCAGCTGGGATTGGTATTGGTGGAGAAGCGGGAGTGCACCATGGCGATGGCAGACACAAAGTCCGGGCTCTGGAGATCTGCGTAAAAGGTCCGCAGCTGCCCTACCAGAAACATGCCCTTGTACACAATGGTCCGGCTGGAAAAGGATACTACATAGGTATCTTCAGAAGACTGCTCGAACAGTCTCCTGGCGATGTAAAGCTTTCGGTCGAACTCCAGCCCTTTTTCCAGGTTTCCGGGCTTCTTCACAAAGCCCTGCATAACCCGGGGCATGCACTCCACTGCCTTTTGTCCCAGGACGTCCGGAAAGGTGGGCACTTCCCGCCAGCCCAAAAACTCCAGCCCCTCTTTTTGAACGATGATCTCGAACATTTTCTTGGCCTGGTTCCGGCGCAGTTCCTCCTGGGGGAAGAAGATCATGGCAATGCCGTACTCTCTCTCTCCTCCCAGGTCCACCCCCAAAACTTTCATCACTCTGGAGAAAAATGGATGGGGAATCTGGGTGAGGACGCCCACGCCGTCCCCGGTCTTGCCCTCCGCGTCCTTTCCTGCCCTGTGCTCTAAATTCTCCACGATCTTCAGCGCGTTTTCCACAATAGCTCGGCTTTTTTCCCCTTTGATGTTGACGCAGGCTCCGATGCCGCAGTTGTCGTGCTCGAATGTCTCTCTGTAGAGGGGCGCCTGTGGAACTTCTCTCTTCACATCAAACATAGTGGTGCTCCTTTCCCTATGGTTTCTTTCAAAACATAATAACAAGAAAAAGACGCAAGGAAGCCGTTTCCGCGCTCCATTGCGTCTTTGTTTTTCTTACTATACAATATTTTCCGCAAATTGTAAATATAGACTTTTTCACAAATTGTCAGATAATTTGTCTATTCTATATTTTCCCCGAAATTTTCCGACATTTTTGCATTCTGTTTTCTATCTGTCTCGCATTATTCAGAAAATCTTCTTCTGCTTGTGCAGCATCCACGCGCATGCTCCCCCGATGGCAAGGCTCACCAGGCATACGGGCCAGTTCACCAGCCCGGAGACCGCAGGTATGAAGCTGAGCACATAGCTCAGCACATTGGCCAGGATATGCACTGCCACAGCCATCCGGAAATCTCCGAAATATTCATATGCATAGGCCATCAGGAAGCCCATCACAGCCCCATAGAGCCCCTGCACGGAATTCCCGTGGTAGAGGGCAAACAGCACTGCGGAGACCAGCATGGCGGCGGACAGTTTCATATAGCGCCTGACACAGCCGAAGACCACGCCTCTAAACACCAGCTCCTCTGCAATGGGCGCAATGAGACCGAAGCAGATCAGCCCTAAGGGGAACCACGCCGCATACTGGTCCTGGGCCACCTGCTGATAGCTGTCCGAATTCTCTACGACGCTGACCAGCAAAAGCAGCACGTTCAGCCCCAGGGCAAGCCCTGCCGTAGCGCCTGCCAGGAGAGCGTAGTTTCGGGGCGGTTCCGCCTTAATGTGCAGAAGCTTCATGTCCTCCGCCGTTTTGGCCAGGGTCTTTTTCGCTATATTCCAGACAGAGAACCCTCCTACCAAAAAGGAAAAGGCAGTGAGCAGCACAGCACCGTTTCCGGTGAGACTTACCAGCTCTCCCTGGGCGTTTCGCACGAAGAGGAAGTCACTGTTGGGCAGAGTGTTCCCTATGTTGGCTAACAGAATGGCGCCTACGTTCATGGCAATATTCCTGGCCAGAATGAAGATCAGAAAAGGAAGCACCATCTGCCAGATCCGCTGGGACATGGTGGTCCGCTCCGGCTTCTGCGTCCCCCGCAGCAGGAATTTCTGCAGTTCCTCCACGGAACGGACGATGTAGTCGCATTTCGCCTCCCGCAGCTCTTCCATGCCGCCGTAGCCGTATGTAACGCCCACGCATTCCACGCCCGCCTTTCGGGCGCCCTCCACATCATAGCAGCGGTCCCCGATCATGTAAACTTTCGTCTTCTCCACGGGCCAGTTGCCGAACAATTGCTTCAGGGCCTCCTGGATGACCTCTTCCTTTTTCACCCTGGTACCGTCCATCTCGCTTCCGACTACAACCTTGAAATATTTCCCGATCCCGAAATGGTCCAGAATCCGCCGGACGAATTCCGTGGGCTTGCTGGAGGCCACCGCCATGTACATTCCCTGGGAATTCAGGGCGTTCAGCATCTGGGGGATGCCGTCATAAAGCTTGTTCTCGAAAATGCCGATGTCCCGGAACCGCTCCCTGTACTTTTCAATGGCTTCCTCCGCCCGGGCATCGTCAAAGTTGTAATACTTCATGAAGCTGTCCTTTAAGGGGGGCCCGATAAAGGGTTCCAGCTTGTCTAAGTCAGGCTCTTCGATTCCAAAGGAAGAGAGCGCGTACTGAACGCAGGTGCAGATACCGATCTTAGGGTCTGTAAGGGTTCCGTCCAGGTCAAACAAGAGATATTTTTTATTCATTTAAAAGCTCCTAATCTTATCACTGCCGTCGTCGACGGTTTTTTCGATACTGACAATTCTTACATCATAGCCGGTGGCAGCGTTTACCTGCACATGGGCCGTGTCCCCCTCTTTTTTCCCCAGAAGCGCTTTGCCCAGGGGGCTTTCATTGCTGATCAGGTTCTCCAGGGAATTCCCTCTGACGGTGGTAACGATCTTGAATGTCTCTTCCAGTCCGTCCTCTAAGAACTCCACGGTAACCGTATTGTTAATGCCCACCTCGTCCTCGGCGGAATCCTCGGAGATGACCCTGGCGGTCTTGATCATGCGCTCCAGATAGCGGATGCGGCTCTCGTTCTGGTTCTTGTACTTTTTTGCCGCGTAGTACTCGAAGTTCTCGCTTAAATCCCCCTGGGCTCTGGCCTCCTTTACGTCCTCCAAAGCCTTGGGCCGCACCACAAGCTTGCGGTGCTCGATTTCCTCTTCCATTTTCTTGATATCGCTGGGTGTCAATTGGTCGTACATAATAATTTTACCTCTATTTTGGTTCTATATCTGTATCGCAGAAATGTGCTTATACTTCCTATCTTTCAATCCCATGTCTTTCTCTTTTCTCAGTCATAGCCGGTCAGCCTGCTGACAGGGACATTCACACATTCATGTTTTTCCTGGCTTCCTTTCCGCAATGCCGCTGGGATCTACAGTCCGATTCCGTATACCACCGCCACGGCCAGAATAATCTGGATGATGGCAAAGCGAAATACGGTCTGGGTGTTGGACCAGCCCCACACCTTGCGGACCTGATCGTGGAGGGGCGTGCGCACCTTTTTCAGGATACGGACGTGAAAGACCCGAATCAGGCCTACCTTTACAAGTCCCAGCCCGCCGTCCAGCATGAGGACAAAGGCAACCGGGATATAGAGCACGGGACTGCCGCTTTTCAGGGCGGCGATGCTGATAAACAGGCCCATGGCCCTGGAACCCGCATCCCCCATCAGAAGCCTGCTGGGCGTGGCATTGTACCACAGATACCCCAATATGCATGCGGCGAACAAAAGGATCAGGAAAGAAAAGTCCTCCCCCGTCCCCAGAATCCGGTCCACCAGGTAAAAGCTCATAACGGTAATAATGGTCAGCGTCCCCGACAGCCCGTCCACACCGTCAGCGCAGTTGGTCACGTTTACGGAGGTCCATACCAGCACCACGATCAGAATGCCGAATAAAACTTTTGGAATTACCAGCTCCTGGTGGAACAGGGCCAGCCGGATGGTATTGTCATTATAATGAAGAAACGTCATGGCCACCAGCACGGACACGCACAGATCCAGCAGGCCTTTTTTCAGCTCCCCCCAGGGCTTGTCCGACGCATCGTCCAAAAAGCCCGTGAGCATGCTGATGACCAGCAGGACCAGGTATATGACAAGCTCCGCTTTCACAGGGACAAAGAGAAGCGCCGCGGCCGCAAAGGCCAGGACAAAGATGATTCCCGCCCCTCTGGGCTTTCCCGCCGAAAGCTTGCCGTCAACGGCAAATTCCCGGCCCGCGTCCTTTGGCAGATACCCGGAAAACTTTGCTGTGGCAAACACTGTGACGATAAATGCAAACAAGATGCCGCACAAGGCAAGCATAGAGGTATGCCCTCCGGAAATAATATTGTGTAACATATGACCCCCATACGGCCGTATCCCCGCACCCCGGCGGCACGGCGCTTTTCGTTCTTTAACAATTTTAAGTCATTCGCTGCGCCCCGTTTCCGGCGCCGCTTTTTATAAGCCTGTTATAAGCATGTACGAATATTTCGATTCTAACACATCTTTCAGGTAAATGCAATCCATTCGGGTATCTTTGCGCGTTGTTTGGGCCTTTGTTCTTTCCGCCGCATTATCCCCAAATCTTTCCAACATATTTTCTTTCCGCCAGGTCATACTAAGACCAAGATAAGTCGCAGCGAAACACTTACTTCTGAACTTCAGGATAAGTGCGGGCGGCACTTATCTTGAAGATAGATAAAAGAAAAGATACAGTATTGGAGGTGAAAAACATGTCCGGATCTAAGACAAACAGAGTAGAGGTACCCGAAGCTAAGGCAGCTATGGATCGTTTCAAGACTGAGGTTGCCAGCGAGCTGGGTGTGAACCTGAAAGAGGGTTACAACGGCGACCTGACTTCCCGCGAGGCCGGTTCTATCGGCGGCGAGATGGTACGTCGTATGATCAAGAAGCAGGAAGAGCAGATGAAATAAGGTTCCCTGAGCCGATAATCGCTTAGAGACAAGAGGCTGCCATGGCAATGCAAAGCGCAAAGCCATGGCAGCTTTCTATTTGTGTTCCTCACTCTCCGAATACAGCTCTGTAATCCGCCTGAAACTTGGCGATTCCTGCGTCCGTCAGCGGATGCTTCACCATCTGCTCGATAACGCCGTAGGGCACCGTGGCGATATCCGCCCCGGCCAGAGCGCAGTCGGTGACATGAACCGGGTTGCGCACGCTGGCGGCAATGATCTGGGTCTCTAAGTCGGTGACGGAAAAGATATCCGCGATCTCCCGGATCAGGTCCACGCCCCTCTGGCTGATGTCGTCCAGGCGTCCCAGGAAAGGGGAGACGAAAGCGGCTCCGGCCCTTGCGGCTAAAAGCGCCTGATTCGCCGTGAAGATCAATGTCATATTTACCTTGATGCCCTCGTTGGACAATGCCTTGCAGGCCTTTAAGCCCTCCACGGTCATGGGAATCTTTACCACCATATTGGGATGAATGGCAGCGATCTCCCTGCCCTCCCGGATCATTCCCTGGGCGTCCTCGGTAGTGGCCTTTACCTCGCCGCTGATAGGCCCGTCCACAATGGATGCAATCTCCGCAATGACCTCACTGAATACCCTGCCCTCCTTTGCGATCAGGGAGGGATTTGTGGTGACGCCGCAGATGACACCCATGTCATTTGCCTTTCTGATATCCTCCACCTTTGCCGTGTCAATGAAAAAACGCATACTGAACTCTCCTTTCCATCCCAGGATTTTATCCTCTTTGGGATTGTTGTACAAAACACAAATACTTTTATCCGGCTCCTCCTGCAGGCTTTGTCAGGTGGACAGATCCACCTCATCCCAGGGGCACATATTGTCGCAGCCCGCCAGCCAGAACAGGGAATGATGGCGCTCCATGACCACGCCCGCCTCCAGCTTCTGAGGCGCAGGCATCCCCATTACCCGGGCGTCCACACAGGCCCAGTGAAGCCGGTAAATCAGATCGGCCTGCTCCAGCAGCTCTTTCCGGGGACGAAGCTTTGCCGCCGCCAGCAGGGACTCCATGTCGGGACAGCGCTTCATCAGCCGTACCGAACCGGGGACATCGCAGATGCGGTCGGGCCAGAACAGATCATCGGTAAGCCCCAGGGCCCATTCCATTACCCACAGATTCTCGTACTGCCACGCAAACTGAATCTGCTCCTTTTCCGTGGAATCGGGATTGTCCAGGTACTTCTTTTCCGCCGGCGAGAAATACGCTTCCGCCCCATACCCCGCAAGGATGGGCGCCACAAACTCCCTGGCCTCTTGGTAGGACATATGGTCTCCCACCCGGCACTCGGAGTACAGCGACAAGATCAATAGCGCCGCTGCCCGGCCGCAGACCTCCTCCACAGTGCGGCCCGGCTCCTCCGCCCTCTCCGCCAGCAAAGGCAGCCAGGGCGTCACATAGACATGCTTCTTTTGCAGCAGCTCCATGGACCTGTTTCTCCGCTCCACGCTCTCCGGGGGCGCGTCTTTGGCCCAGTCCTCCGGCACGGGGCGCTCGGCGGGCATATAAAAGTCCAGTTCGCTTTTGCCCGCCTTGTCCAGGATCACCTGGCCTTTGCCGTTTTGCAGGGTCATACCGTCCCCGAACGTGACCACTCCCAGGAGCTTTTCCGTGACGGCCAGAACGGGTGACATAATCTGCCCCTCTTTCTCCTTTGTCTCCCTGGGGCCGGCGCTGTCAAAGGAGTAGATAATCTGAACCAGGCTTTTGCACTGGCGCAGGTGGTAGAACAGGTTGCGCTTTATCTCCAGCAGGGGCGTCTCGTTGTGATAGACATAGCCCGCCACCCCCTGAAGCTGCTCTTTGGCGTACCGGGCATCCTCTCCCTCCCCCTCCGGCGAGGCAGCCAGGAAAATGATTTCCATATCGCCCTGGCGCAAAGTGATATTGTTCCCGTCGCCCACATGCCGGATTTGAAACAGCTCCTCTATTCGGTCCAGAACCTCTTTGCAGTCCGGAATCGGGCAGAAGAGCATCCCCGCCCCTTTTACCCGCTCCGGAACCGTATTTTTCTTAAACTTGTCAAACAAGCCCACGCCAACTCCTCCTTCCAAAGATATTTGAGTTCAATGATATTTTACCATATCCGCCTCTCTTTTTCCACCTAATTGTTTCTTTCCCAAATTTCCCTGCACCTTTCCAAAACCCGGCCCCGTAGTTTCCACCATTGATTCCACCATTGATATCTTAGGATAAACGCACCATTTTAAATGTAGGATATAAAAAAAGCCAGATAGAAACTGGATTTAACTGTTTCTGTATCTGGCTTTCGTTTTTTCTCTATTCACAAAAAGTATCTGAAAAACAGGGATACCTGAATAACCCTTATCTTCCGGCAGGGATTGCAGATTCTAAACATTTTTTGATTGTATCAGTATCAAAAACATTCAGTAGAATTGCCAGGTTATCTTCGAAGTTCCAGGAAAAGCGAAGCCGGATGGCCCGAATGCTGTCCTTCATTAGAGGCTGGGCAAGCTTGCAGAGTGACAGCACCAGTTTATTGATCAGACTCATGTTCTGGAATGCCTGCTTATCCATAGTGGTCTGCCCGTCTTCCGAAAACGAATAGTCCAGGTGCCAGTGCAGATTGTTTTCCACTGCCCAGTGCCCGCGGATAGCCTGGGCGATTAAAGCCACATCCTGCAGGCTTGAGATATAGAACCTGCATTCTGCCTGTTCCTGTCCTGTTATGATATTGAAGATATGCTTTTCATAGCAGATGAAGCTTTTCATGCCGGCCCATTCTTCCTTCCCACAGCTGGCCGGCACACGGTAGAACCGTCTGGTCTCGACCTGGCTGTGAAAGGATATCTGCATATTCCATGATTACGTGGTTGATTTTTGCCATAGGTCAGCCCTCCAGGATAAAGCGTATCGTTCTACAAAAACAGGTACAGATTCCGGCAGTCTGGAACAGTGGAACCCTTTTCCGGAAGAGACCAGGGTGACAAGGGAGAATACTGCCGTTACATAGGCAAGGCTGTCCCCGAATGTCCTGGAGAGGGTCTCTGCTATCATGCGCGTTCCCTGCTGTATGCCGGTTTCCTGCTGCGGGGTTGTCCGGTCAGGGAAGGAAAGCCCGAGGAAGTGCATGGACAGCCAGGAATGCTGGAAGAGCTCCTGCGAGAAGCACCCGTATATATAATTCAGTATGGAAGCGGCCATGATGAAATCCCCGTTCACCACAAATGTCCGGCGGAATCCGCTGTGAATATTCCCACAGAGGGAAAGGATCAGGGAGGAGAGGCCGTATTCAACGGAGCAGAAGACGGTCCCCGGCCTGTCCCTGGGAGGAATCAGCCCCTGGTCCTGTGTGATCCTGCCGAGGTACCCGTCACATACGCGCCTTACTTTTTTTGTGCCGGGTACCCGTTCGGAATGGGCGGCATAAAGGTAGTACCTGTCGCCGACCTTATTGATATAGGTGCCTTTCTTTTTATGCGCAAGAACCCAGTCTGGATAATTTGCCATGATAGCCTCCAAGGTATTACATAATATGTAATTCATTATACCATAAATGTATCAGAAATGGACGGGGTATGCAGAAATTTACAAAAAAGTCAATAGGGTAAAGATGGAAAATTGATGCGTTTATCGTAATGCTGCTTATGATGTATAGTAAATTTCATTGAAAGACGGCAGAGATTATGGTACTATTAATACATAGGTAGGATTATGTAACCAATCAGGGTGGAAAGGATGTGGACAGATGGCGGATAACAATGCTGTATCTTTGGGAGAAGGACAACAGCAACGTGCGGATGTGATGAAGCGTACAATCAAGGACAGCGTCTTCACAAACCTGTTTCAGGATAAAAAGTACCTGTTGCAGCTGTATAAAGCGCTCCATCCAGAAGATACTGATACTACAGAAGATAAGCTGACAGACATCACCATCAAGAATGTGCTGACAGATAATATATATAATAATGACTTGGGTTTTATTGTTGAACACAGAATGGTAATCTTGGCGGAAGCACAGTCAACCTGGACGATGAATATCATTATCCGAGCATTGATGTATATGGTGCAGACCTACCACGATTATTTTAGCCGAACCAGTCAAAATCTCTACAAGAGCAAAAAAGTAAAAATACCAGTACCTGAGATTTATGTAATCTATACCGGTGACAGAACGACGAGGCCTGCGGAGGTTTCACTGGCACAGGAGTTCTTCGATGGAAAACAGAGCTGTATTGATGTAAAAGTAAAGATGATATATGATGGTGAAGAGGGGGATATTACCAATCAGTATGTCATGTTTACAAAAGTATGCAACGAGCAGATGGCGCTTCACGGGAGAACACAGGAGGCTGTCTTGGAAGCGATTCGTATCTGTAAGGACAGAAATGTACTGAAAGAGTATTTGAGCAGCAAAGAGAAGGAGGTAGTGGATATCATGATGTTATTGTATGATGAGGAGGAAATCATGCGTTCATATGTGGAAAGTGAAAGGCATGACGAAAGGATTGAGACAGCTAAAGAGATGTTGCTGAATAATGAGCCGCTAGAAAAAATCATTAAATACTCAAGGCTTT
This sequence comes from Lachnospiraceae bacterium, assembly GCA_022799755.1. Lineage (GTDB taxonomy): Bacteria > Bacillota > Clostridia > Lachnospirales > Lachnospiraceae > Acetatifactor. The sequence goes on along the minus strand of JAAWOU010000002.1, from coordinate 61,384 downwards.
CTAAAGAAACGATATTAAAACTTCAAAAAGAATAAAATCTACAGACAATATAGCATTCAGGGGACAGACTTGATTTAGAAGAAAGTATTGGTATTTCGGGATTTTATATCTAAGAAGCAGAAATGCTGAGGATGTGCGATATTATGCAGAAAACAACAGTGACCGGAACCCTGAAAGCGAGGGTGTAAATAATCTTGTGTCTTTGTGTTTTTTCTGACGAGGATTTATGTCCATTAAAATACCAAGAAATCCAGCATTTACAAGGCTTCGTGGGCTCCGCCCACACCCGGCCTCTGGAATAAGGTGGAAAGGCAAAGACACAAAATTAAAAACACTACCGCCTCCTTTGGTTAGATGGTTTTATCCTCTGACCAAAGGGCCGCGCTCACTACCTCTAAATTTCATCAGTAGTGAGCGCGGCCGCACATTTTAGCGTTTTTGTCAACCATTTTTTGATTTTTCATAAAAATTTAGGTTAGACCCCTATAGCAGAATCTAATACTTAACTAACTGACATTGAATCACCCCATCATTTAACTGTGACATGTACTCCTCAAGATTGTTAACGAATCTGCCTTGTTCTGTATCGTAGTATACAGGTCTTTGCTCAGTAAGGCTTTCTGCTTTGACCTCCATCGGCGATACCACAATAAATATTGCACACAATCACGTTGAAACACTTTGTAATAATTTTTTCATTTCCTCTCCTTTCCAAAATAACAATCCAATATCTACCTATCTACAACAATCACATTTTCGTTGGCATTCCCCCCTCTCCAATCAAATATTTTTCGGCTCATTCCCCTACGCTTGCCCTCAGAGTCAATGTTTCGGCATCTATATAATCCAGGCTTATATTAGAGATGTCCAAGCCAAGATCTTCAGATATGAAAGCTATGATTCCGCTCAGCATTTCAGTATCAGGATTTTTTTCCCGGCCTGTAATATAGGTATAGACCCTGGTGATTTCGCCATCATCTGAATACTGTAAATGCACAATTGCCGAATCAATATTCTCTTTATCATAATGATACAAAGCTCTTCCCAATTCACTCTCTTTTATTTGCATTTTGTCTTCGAGAGAATACTTATCCATGTAAGCATATCCGTCTTGTGCGCTGAATAATGCACAAATTCCGAAAATAACACACATAACAGTAGCTAAAATAACACTTGCTGCAATCACTGTTCTTTTGGAATATCTTTTATGTTTCATAATGGCTCCTAACCTCTCTTTCAGATTCTTTTTGTCTTCAAACATAGCGATTAAAAGGGGTATCTTTCTGACGGAATCGGCAGCGACTGCGATCAAGGTATCGCCATACTGCTGCATTTCATTCCTGTCAAATCCCTTTATGACAAATTCGTCACAGGCTAATTCACATGCTTTATTCATCTCCCGCCGCATGAAATAGACAAGCGGATTAAACCAGTGGACTGCCCCGGCCAAAATCAACAGCCACTTAATGAAAATATCATGCCTTTTTTTGTGTGTCATCTCATGCAGGAGAATATTCCGCAGCTTCACATCTTCATATTTTCTGTCAGGCAGGATAACCGCAGGGCGGAAGAACCCAATTAAAATGGGGGTGTTCACCATTGCGTTCTTATATAACCGCAGCGCTTTTTTCTTTCCTGACAGGCGAACTGCCAGCCCCCTTTCCTTCTGGTCGGCACTGATATTATGCCTGCTTAGCTTTCGGACATAAGACACATAGCATAAAATATGAAATCCAAGGACAAGAATCATTCCTGACTGCCAGATCGCGTATAAAATAACCGCGGTACCCGGAAGAAAAGTCGGCCGCATCACGAATGCAGGATTTGCAAGCTTTTCAGACACCGCATCAGAAATCTGCCGCGCAATATCATGCGGCGGCGATACTGCCGAAGCATCCGTTTTTGGAATCACAATGATTCTTGACAGGGGCAGCAGCAAGGCTGTCACTGCCGAAAGCCACATATAATATTGGAACGATTGCGGCAGCTTACCTTTCATAACCGGTTTTAGGAAAAACAGAACAAGTGATATGATGCTGCCTGTAAATGTCATAGAAAAAAGAAGCTTGATGATCTCTGCGCAATATGCTTCACCAACCGTCATTTATTCCCGCCCCCCATTTGGAAATACATTTTCAGTTCATCGATATCCGCTTCCGTAAGTTCCCCGCTCTGGCAGAGGGCCGCAACAAAATTCTTTGTACTGCCGTCATAAAGCTTGTCTATCAGGCTCCTCTTCTTTTGCATCATATAGTCTTCTTTTGTCAGATTCGGCATATAGTAATGAACCTCTTTCTCCCGAACCGAAACAGCGCCTTTTTTCTGCAGGCGTCTTATAAGTGTTGCAATGGTGGATTTCTCCCAGCCTGTTTTTTCGCTCAGTTCTGTGCGGATATCGCCGAAAGATACCGCCTGTTTCTCCCGCCAGAGAATTCTCATTACCTCAAGTTCTGCGTCGGAAATCTTAAAATTGACTGTCCTCATGATTCCTTTTCCCCCTCTCCGTTCTACACTTGTAACACAGTTAAATTATACATTTCCATTTCTGCTTTGTCAACTCAAAATTCTGTTTCTTTCCCAAACTCGTTCCCAAACTTCCCTCCAGGCACGGTCCGTATCCCTCAAGCTCCAGGACCGCATCGTTGCGCATTTTGCATTCTTTTGTATGTGTGTATCACGTTGCTGTGAGCAGCGAAGCCGCAAACAGTAATAAAGCGGGCATCCGTTATCACGGCATAAAAAGAGGGCTGACAGAAAGAGGGGACTCATGTTATAATAGGCATGAAAGCATGGTGAACGTAATGTCAGAACAATACTACAAGCCCTGCAGAGAGCTCCAGATCTGCAACGAGCTGATCAAAAAATATTTTCAAACACGGCAGTACCAAAAATGCTTTGAGGGACATCTGGCTCTCGCCAGGCAGGGTTATCCTCTGGCCGAGTGTCAGGTCGGGTATTTCTATTACGACGGTCTGGGCACAGAGAAAGACCTTGAAAAAGCGGTTTATTGGACTCGCAGAGCCGCCCACCACGGAGATCGTGACGGCCAGTATAATCTCGCCTGGTTTTACGAGGATGCCACAGGCGTGGAGCGGGATATGGAGCAGGCGGTCTTTTGGTATCGAAAGGCGGCCTTGCAGGGTCACGACCTTGCCATGGAAAAATGCAGGGAGCTGGGTATTGATCCCAATGCTTCGGCGGTTGATCCCAAACCTCTCCGCCGGGACCTCCGATGCAGAGTTTATCCGCTCGACTCCCTTGCGCAATATAAGTACACGGTTGTCTGTACCTGGTATCAGGGCAAATGGCTCCTCTCAAGGCACAGGGATCGCAGCACTTGGGAAACCCAGGGCGGTCACATCGAAGAGGGCGAAACGCCTCTCGAATGCGCGAAGCGTGAGCTTTTTGAGGAAAGCGGTATCAGGGATGCCCGCATTTATCCCGTGTGCGACTATTGGGGGTTCAACTCCCGGGACTGCTCAAACGGAATGGTCTTCCTTGCGGTGGTCCGCTCACCGGGTGAGCTTCCCGAAAGCGAAATAAGAGAGACCGGGCTGTTTGACACGCTCCCCCAGGAGCTTACATATCCGCAGACCTCGCCGGTTTTGTATGCGGAGGCGGCGAAGTTTTTGGCAAAGCTTTTACCGGACGATAAATTGCATTAGACTTGCTTTGCCTCCGGTCTCATAATAGAATAAGAAAAGCAAAAGGAACCGGCATACGAACGCCGGATGCCGGGAAATTAAGACGCATGCGTCATCGGAATATCATAAAAGTTTAAGGAAGGGTTACAAATGATAAACATGCTCTGCCAGATACTGTATGAACTCAACTTTTTCTCCGTTCTGGTCCGTTTGTTTCTCGCCATGGTGTTCGGCGGTGTCCTGGGGTATGGGCGCGAGAAAAAGCATCTGCCCGCGGGATTCCGCACCTATATGGTGGTGTGTCTGGGCTCCGCCCTGGCCATGATGGTGGGAATCTATGTGACGGATATCACGGGCTCCTCCGATGCCAGCCGCATCGGTGCCCAGGTGGTCAGCGGCATCGGTTTTCTGGGCGCAGGCACCATACTGGTCACCAGGCAGAATCAGGTAAAGGGGCTGACCACTGCGGCCGGACTCTGGGCCGTGGCCTGCATCGGCCTGGCGCTGGGCGCAGGCTTTTACTCGGGAGCCGTGGTCTGCTTCGCCGCTCTCTGGATCTCGATCCAGATTCTGCGCTTCGTGGACAGAAGACTCCAGACCCATGCCAAAACCGTTCCCCTCTATGTGGAATTCACCAAATTAAGCGCCCTGAGCGCGTTCATGACCCTGGCGGGGGAGAAAGGCTGCACCATTACGAACCTGGAGATGAGCCGCTCCAATCCTGCGGATAAGGATTGCGCGGTGTCCGCCACCATGGTGATGCACTTTCCCGAAGCCATCGACTACATACAGGTCGTAGAGACTTACGGCGCTCTGGACGGAGTGCTTCTGATGAAAGCGCTTTGAGAGAGCCTACAGGATCCGTGCAAATGCCTCCATGACTCTCCTCATATCCGCCATGCGCTCTGCCGCCTCCTCCCGGGTACAGTTCCTCAGTATCCGGAGGAGCTTTTTTTGCGCCTGCGCCCGCTGTCTTGCCCGTGGGTGCGCCGATATTCCCCGGCCGCCGCCCGGCCATATCACCCTCCCCGGTCCCGGGCAGGATCTTCCGATTCTCCTTTGTCCTCCCTGCTGCCAGGCGCCGGTGTGCCGCCGGCCCCGGCGTTCCTGCCCCAGCATGGCCTCCAGCGTCTTTCCCAATCCGTACACGTCGCAGGACGGCGTCAGAAGCCGCGTGCCATTGAGCTGTTCCGGCGGGGCAAAGCCCGGGGACCCGGCGCGGGACGCAACTTCCCCGGCCATGGAGCAGACACAGCCCAGATCGATAAGCTTGATCCCTCCGTCCTCCGTGACGATCACATTGGCAGGCTTCACGTCCCGAAACAACAGTCTCTCCGGCAGCTCATGTAGATACAGAAGTCCCTCAGCCAGCGAAAGACCCGTCCGCACTGTCTGAACCGGGGAAAAGCGCCGCCGTTTCAGCATTTCCTCCAGGCTGTCCCCCTGCACATACTCCCGAAGCAGGATTCCCAGCTCCCCCTCTCTCCAGAACGCCGCGAATTCCGGATACAGGGGATGCCGCAGTCCCGCCAGCGTCCGCGCCTCCCGCTCCAGCATTCCTGCCCGGGCGCTGATCTTGCAGGCATACCGCCTGCCGCTTTCCGCCTCCTCCACGCAGTACACGTCCGAAAACGCTCCCTGTCCCAAAAGCCTGCGGCGCACATACCCCCGCCCGGCCAGCACGACCCTGTCCAGATACCGCTCCCTGCCTCTGCGGTCCAGCCTCTCGTATTTCATATGCAAGCCCCCATCTCAGTGCGCAGACAAATGCCCAGATACATGCATGTCATAATTGCTTGTCTGAAAAATGTGAAAAATCCGATTACAGCTCAGAATTCATGACAGCCCTCCCCGACAGAGAGCCTTAGTTGAAATTGATAGAAAAAAGCTTTCGGTCCCGGGCGGAAAAGGGTTCCCATGGCATATGCCGCTGCCTTTCCCGCCTCCTCCGAACGCGAAATCCGCCCTGTTATTTCATAAAAATATTGGACAGATCATTGAAGAAAATCACCACCATCAGCACCATAAAGAACATAAGCCCCACGAAGTGAATCATGCCCTCTTTCTCCGGCGGCACAGGCTTCCCCCGGATGACCTCCAGCAGCAGAAATACCAGCCTGCCCCCGTCCAGCGCAGGCACCGGCAGTAGATTCAGGATTCCCAGGTTCACCGACAGCATCAGGGTGATGTTCAGCATGCTCAGCAGCACGCTCTGCCAGCCGTACTCCTTGGCCTCATCGTAGGTCTTGCCCACCACATTCACCGCAATGCCCACAGGCCCGGCGATATCCTGGCGGCTGACCCGGCCCCGGAATATCATTCCCAGGCTCTTATAGGTGGCTTTTACGGAATAGCGCATCTCATACCAGGCGTATTTAAAGGTCTCCACCCCTTTGGGCTGCAGAAACGCGTCATTGGATATCCCCAGCAGGTAAATTCCGGTTGTGGCGTCCTGCTGAGGCGTTATCACGGCCGTATACGCATTGCCGTCCCGCTCATAGACCACTTCCAGATCGCCGCCTGTGTAGGATGTCTGCATATAGAGGGGAATCTCACTAAACAGCCGCACTTTCTCGCCGTTGATGGACAGGATCCGGTCCCCATCCATAAGTCCGGCCGCCTGGGCGCCTCCGCCCTCCGCCACCTTGGAGGCAACGGGGTCGCGAATCGCTATGATGCCCGTCATGTTCACCATGATCAGCGCGATGGCGAACGCGAGGATGAAATTGAAGACCGGCCCTGCCAGAACCGTGGAAATCCTGCTCCACACGCTGGCTTTCAGAAAAGATCCCTCGCTCTCCTCCCCCTCCTTGGTCAGCAGTCCGTCCTCGCCCTCGAACATGCAGGCGCCCCCAATGGGGAACAGCTTCAGCGAATACTTCGTGCCATTTTTCGGAACGGACCAAAGAGTGGGGCCCATGCCCACGGCAAACTCCACCACATGGATGCCGTTTGCCTTGGCCAGCAGGAAATGTCCGAATTCATGGGCTATGACCACCACCCCGAATATCACAATGAACAAAATAAAAGTCATCATTTATCTGTCAATCCTCCCAAGTCCATATTGCATTTCAAAGATCTTCGGTTTCAAATCCGTCCCCTGCGGCCGGAGCCGGGCTGTCTGTCTGAGAGATACCCGTAGGTCTCCTGCTCTGTGTCCAGGATCTCCGCCACCGTGGGGTCTGCAATGACCTTATGCCGCTCCATGGCCTCCTCTATGAGCCGGGCGATTCCGGGGTAGGACAGCTCTCCTTTCAGAAACAGCTCCACCGCCTTTTCATTGGCCGCGTTGTACACAGTGGGCATGCTGCCCCCTGCCTGCGCCGCCCGGTAGGCCAGGGCCAGCCCGGGAAAAGTCTCCGTGTCCGGCCTCTCAAAGGTGAGCTGACCCAGCTCAAACAGATCCACCCGCCTGCCCGCCATGGGCCGTCTCCCTGGATAAAAAAGCGCGTACTGAATGGGAAGCTTCATGTCCGGCACGCCCATCTGCGCGATGATGGCGCCGTCCTCGTACTGCACCGCCGAGTGAATGATGCTCTGGGGATGAACCACCACCTGAATCCGGTCCAGCTCCACCCCGAACAGCCATTTCGCCTCCATGACCTCCAGGCCCTTGTTCACCAGCGTAGAGGAATCGATTGTAACCTTGTGGCCCATGGTCCAGTTCGGATGTTTTAGCGCGTCCCGGGCGCACATGTTCTCAAGCTCTTTTTTGGTCTTGCCCCGAAAGGGACCTCCCGATGCGGTCAGCAGAATCTTCTCGATGCCGATTTCCCGGTACAGGGCGCTTCGCCTCCCGCTTCTGCCTGCCAGCTCTCCGTTCAGTGACTGGAAGATGGCGCTGTGTTCGCTGTCCACAGGCAGAATCTCCACGCCCTGTCTCTCAGCCAGGGGCATGATGATATGCCCGGCAGTCACCAGCGTCTCCTTGTTGGCCAGGGCGATATCTTTTCCGGCCTCAATGGCAGCGATGGTGGGCCTGATACCAATCATGCCCACAATAGCCGTCACCAATACCTGGCTCTGGGGCAAAACCGCGATTTCCAGCAGGCCGTCCATGCCCGCCAGAATCTCCACCTCCAAATCCGCCACACGGGCCCGCAGATCCGCCGCAGCCTGCCCTGACCACATACACGCTTTCAGCGGATGAAATTCCCTGATCTGCTCCTCCATTTTCTCCACGCTGCGGCCTGCAGCCAGCGCCACCACCCGCAGGTCGGGATGATTTCTCACGATTTCCAGCGTCTGGGTGCCGATGGAGCCGGTGGATCCCAATATTGCTATGTTTTTCATATGAATACCTGTCTCTTTCCAGTCTGTTACAGCAGCATAAACAGCGTCAAAAAGTAAGTCATGGGCGCCGTGACGATCATACTGTCAAATCTGTCCATGATACCGCCGTGCCCCGGTATCAGCTTTCCGTAGTCCTTGATATTGTGATTCCGCTTGATGGCGGATGCCGCCAGATCGCCCGCCATGCTCATCACCGCGCCTACGGCGCAGATCACCGCGATCATCCATGCGATTGTCTGGTCCGGAAAGGCCTTTTCCACAAAGAAGAATCCGTACAGCCATCCCAGCAGAGCAGCCCCCAGCACGCCGCCCACACAGCCCTCCAGGGATTTCTTGGGACTCAGCGCCGGGAAAATCTTCTTCCTGCCTATCAGCTTCCCCACCGCATAGGCGCAGGTATCGCAGCCCCATGAGCTGATGAGGATCATCCACACAGTATAGATGCCCTGAGGCGCCATCCTCGTCCGGTATACAAAGGACAGAAGCACCGGCGCGTACAGAAAGGAAAACACTGCCGCCACTGCCTGATCCGCGCTGTATTTCGGAAAGGCGAGCACATAGACGAACATCACCGCCAGGAATGTCCCGACAATGCACATCAGCAGAAACGTGTCCTCCCCCGCGAAATACAGCAGTGCATAATATGCCGCGATCCCCGAAAAACCCGCCCACTCCAGCCCGTTCGGCATACGGGTACCGGATTTCTCCCCGTCGGCGCACTTCAGCGCTTTCGTCAGTTCCCGAAAGGCCGCCAGGGAGACCAGGCACAGAAGCGCTGCCAGCGGCGCTCTGCCATAGCTTATGGAGCCTATAGCGATTATCAACAACACTATACCACTTGCCAGTCTGGTCCAAAACATAACCAATCCCCCTATCTGTCCGGGCAGCCCCGACTCTTTCGGAACCCATTTCTGCGCCCGCACTCCGCCCGGAGCCCTTTTTGTCAGCTCCGCTTCAGCCCGCCGTACTTTCTGTCTCTATGATTATATGCTTCCACAGCTTTTATCAATTCTTCTTTGGTAAAATCCGGCCACAGTACCGGCGTAAAATAAAATTCCGTGTAAGCCAGCTGCCACAGCAGGAAATTGGAGATCCGCTGTTCGTTGCAGGTGCGGATCAGCAGATCCGGCTCCGGAATGCCCGCTGTATCCAAATAGCGCCCCACTGTATCCTCCGTGATCTCCTCCGGCAGAAGCTTTCCCTCCGCCACGGCCGCCGCCATCTTCCTGGAGGCCCGCACGATCTCGTCCCTGCCCCCGTAGTTGATGGCTATCTGGAAATGCAGGCCGTCGTTGTACTTCGTGGCCTCCTCCAGCTCCAGAATCCTCTTTCGAATGTCCTCGTCCAGCCGGGATTTCTCTCCCAGCACCCTGACGCACATGCGGTTCTTCTCCGCGGTCTTCAGGCAGGTCTTCATATAATTCCGAAGCAGCTTCATCAGCGCGTCCACCTCGTCATCGGGACGATTCCAGTTCTCCGTGGAAAACGCGTACACCGTCAGATATTGGATGCCCATCCGGTAGGCGTCCTCGCAGATGGTCTCCACGGTCTTCGCCCCCTGCACATGGCCGTAGTTGCGCGGCATCCCTTTGGCTTTGGCCCATCTGCCGTTTCCGTCCAATATAATCGCCACATGCCGCGGCATATTTAATTCTTCGCCCATTCCATCCTCCATAATCCGGATGAAGAATGTCTCTCTTTGGGACATTCCTCCGCACAAGCATTCATTAAACCGCACGTTTTTTGTTCTGTTATCGTTTACTGCAAATATGGGAGAACAGACATTCTCTTCCGCTCCCCCATACATATTCGCGCTGTCTTTTGAATGTTTTTCCGATGCCTTACACCGTCATGATCTCCTTGGACTTCTTCTCCATCAGCACATCCACTTCTTTGATATACTTGTCCGTGGTCTTCTGGAGCTGATCCTCCAGCAGCTTGATCTCGTCCTCGGATACCTCCCCTTTGCCCAGCTTCTTCAGAAAATCGTTGCCGTCCCTGCGGATATTGCGGATGGCTACCTTGCCCTCCTCGGCCTTTTTCCTGACATCTTTCACCAGATCCTTTCTGCGCTCCTCCGTGAGCTCCGGGAACACAAGCCTGATCACGCTGCCGTCATTGGAGGGATTGATGCCGATGTCAGAGGTCAGTATCGCTTTCTCGATGGCCTTGATCAGGGACTTCTCCCACGGCGCGATCTGGATGATGCGCGCCTCCGGCACCGTCACATTGCCCACCTGCTGAATGGGCGTGGGCGTCCCGTAGTAGTCAATGCGGAGCTTGTCCAGGATATGGGGATTGGCTCGTCCCGCGCGAATGCCGTTGTAATCCCCCTCCAGAAATTCGATGGCCTTTTTCATCTTGTCTTCATATTGCTGCAATCTAGCGTCCATAGTTCTATCCTCTCCTTTTCCGTATTTGCTATACCTATACCAGCACTTTCGTGCCGTTGAAATTTCCTCTTACAGTGTTGACGATGCTGTTCTCCTCCCCCAGCCCGAACACCCACATGGGAACCTTGTTTTCCCTGGCCAGAATGGAGGCGGTCATATCCACCACATGGAGATTCTTCTCAATCACCTCGTCGATGGTGACTTCGTCGTACTTTCTGGCATTCGGGTTTTCTGCCGGGTCGTCGTCGTACACGCCGTCGATGGACTTGGCCAGCAGAATCACGTCCGCCTCCACCTCAATGGCCCGCAGCACCACGCCTGTATCCGTGGAAAAATACGGATGTCCCGTGCCGCCTGCAAAGAATACCACCTGCCCCTGGGAGAAATACCGCAGCGCCCTGTCCTTGGAAAAAAGCGTGGTAAAAGACCCGCACTCAAAAGGCGTCAGAATGCTGGTCTGCATGCCTGTAAAGCGGAAAATCTCCGATACGTATATGCAGTTCATCACCGTGGCCAACATGCCGATCTGATCCGCCTTGGTGCGGTCGATGGTTTCGCTGGTCCTGCCTCTCCAGAAGTTCCCGCCGCCTATGACGATACCCACCTGGGTGCCGTGATCCACAAGCTCCTTTACCTGCAGGGCCACTTTCCGCACCGTCTCCTCGTCGAACCCGGTCTTCTTTTGGCCCGCAAGGGCTTCGCCGCTCAATTTCAATAATATCCTCTGCGTTGTCACCACATCCTTTCTTTTTTCGACTCCTCATCCTGCCACTCTATATGCTGAATCAGCGCCGTATCCTCCGTAATCGGCAGAAGCACCGTGTCCTCCATAGCCTGGATCTTCTCGATGATCTCAGGCAGTGCCTCTCTGGTTGTAGTCTTTCCGGGCACGTCGTGCATCAGCACCACGGACGTGTCGTGGTTTCCGATGGTCTCCGTGCAGTTCTCTATCAGCGTCTCCACGGGAACCAGAAAGCTTCCCCCGTCGCCGGAGGAGATGTTCCAGTCAAAGAAACGCACGCCCTGGCTGTCCAGGTATTCCGCGAACCGCCTCATGTCAATCTTGCTGACTGTGTTGGAGCTGCCCCCGGGAAAGCGGTATATCATACTCTTCACCCCGGTGACTTCATAAAGGTAGTCCTGCTGCTTTTCAAAATCCGCCGCAAAATTCTCCACGGACGCGTATATTTCGTCATATTTATGGGTGTAGGAATGCATTCCCAGGGTATGCCCTGCCTCCACGATTCTGCGCATGGTCTCCCGGGCCTGATCGCCCTCCTTGCCCACCACGAAAAAAGTGGCTTTTACATCGTATCTGTCCAAAATTTCCAGAATTTCCTCTGTCTTCTCGCTGGGCCCGTCGTCAAAGGTCAGGTAGACTTTGTGGGCCACTCCCTGTCCGCTTACCGCCGCGGCCTCGGACGCTTCCCCCTCCAACCTGTCTCCGGCCTGCCCGTCCGTCCCGTCCCCGGTGAAACCGGCTCCCTGCCCGCGGGTGTCTCCCCGGCTCTGCAGGTCCCTCTCTTCCTCCAGGGTCTCCGTCAGCGACTGCAGCCTCTCCTGCTGCTGTGCGGCGAACCGGGTCAGCTGATTGATTTTGTCTTTCATGGTCTCCACGGTGTGGTTCAGATCCCAGATGCGCAGCAGGAAGATCCCGCATAACAGCATCCACACCCAGATCCAGATCCTCTGCCCATGCTTCCCGGCGCTTTTCCCGGCCGAAAGTCCCTCTCTCTTTCCCCCGGCTCTGCCCGACTTACCAAGGTTTACCGACTTTCCGAATCTGCCCGCCTCAGCGGGCTTTCCTGTCTTTCCGGCTCTGCCTGACTCACCGGGCTTTCCTGTCTTCCCGGCCCTGCCCGTCTCACCGGGCTTTCCGGCTTTTCCGCTTCTGCCCGCCTCAGCGGACTTTCCTGTCTTTCCGGCCCTGCCCGCCTCACCGGACTTTCCGGCTCTCTCGGTTCCGGAGGCCTGTGTTGCTCTGTCCTTTGATATGTCAACTCTCTGTCTGTTCCCCGCTGTCCTTTTATCTTTCGAAATATGGTCTTTTGGCATATTTCGCTCTGACATATTCACTCCTGGTCCAATTTGCTGCACTCTTAAATTTTAGTATAACATATTCCTCTTTTCAGGGAAAGACAAAAATGAAAAAAGAAGCAAAAGAATATAATTTTAGAATATTATTTTCTCCCGCCGCAGCCCGGACAGCCGCTCCCGCTGCAGCCGCTGCATCCCCCGGGGCAATCCCCCCGGCCGCGCCGCCGGACCATCCCCCGGACAATCAAGAATACAATAACCGCCAGGGCCCCTGTAATGATCACATCCGCCATATGTCTTCTCCTCCGCCTGATTTATTTGAGAATCATTCTCATTTCAGTATAAATCCATGGGAAATAAATGTCAAGTTACATTTTCTTTACATTTCCGAGACATCCGCGTTATACTTATGTTATACAATTCGAGTACAAATAAGAAGTCTGTCCAAAAAAGCGGATTGGCATGCGCGCCGGAGCGCACAAGGGGGATACGATGGAAGACAAGAAGATTTTGGTCATTGAGGACGAGAAACCCATTGCGGACATTTTAAAATACGGTTTTGAAAAGGAGGGCTTTCAGGTACAGTGCGCCTATACGGGCAGCGAGGGCTTTGTCATGGCCGGCAAGAATCCCCCGAACCTGGTGCTCCTGGACTGGATGCTGCCCGACATAAACGGCGTGGACGTATGCCGGATGCTGGCCGAACAGTACCGGATCCCGATTATCATGCTGACCGCCAGGGGCAGCGTGGAGGATAAGCTCTACGGCCTGGAATCCGGGGCGGACGATTACATTACAAAGCCCTTTGACCTGCGCGAAGTGGTGGCCAGAGTGCGCACCATACTGCGCCGGTTCGACAAAGCCCGGGGCCTCCCGGAGGATACGCCCCTGGTCTGCGGGCATCTCACCGTGGCGGAGCAGGAGCACAGCGTCTATAAACATGACGAACTGCTGAATCTGACTCCCAAGGAGTACGAACTGCTGATCTGCTTCCTAAAGCATCCCCGTCAGGTATTCACCAGAACCGCCCTGCTGGACCGGATATGGGGCTATGATTTCCTGGGAGACACCAGAACCGTGGATATCCACGTCCAGCGTATCCGCAAAAAGGCCGGGCTGGAGGGCATGCTGGTGACGGTCTTCGGCGTGGGATACAAGTATGTCCCGCAGTAAGGAAAAGTGCCGCCTGGGAATCCGGCGGCAGATGATGCTTATCATCCTGGGACTCTTCCTGGCAGGGGGCGGAATCCTTAGCAGCGGTATACACGCAAAGCTCTGGCAGGGTCTGGAGGCGCAGATCGTGCGCGAGCTCCAGAGCCGTCAGGAGAACACCCTGATCTACATCCGCCAGCTCCTTATGCTCAAGGGCGCCAACAACGACGAGGAGGGGTATCGGCAGATTGCGGAGGACATTGTCCGGGAGCTGCGCATTCTGGGCGGTCAGGGCTTAAGCGTATTGGACACCCAGGGACAGTTCCTGAAGGGAAACAGACAGATTCCGGAGGAAAAGACCGGCACGGATCTTCAGGAGGCCATCCGCGGAAACGCGGCTTTTACCATGACCTATCCGGACGCGGACACCATGCTGGTCTATCTCTCCATGCCCGTGACCATCGAAAATCGCACCATCGGCATCATCCGATACCGCATGGACACCTCCGGACTCTATGTTCAGATCAGGCAGAACGAACAGCTGGTCTATCAGATCACTGCCGTTGTATACGCTCTGATCTTCCTGCTGCTGGCCTTTTTCGTCAACCGGCTGCTGGTGCCCGTGGGGAAGCTGACCGAGATCACCCGCCAGGTGGTCCGGGACCTCCCCAAGGAGCAGGTGGACATGCAGATGCTGGCCCAGCTGGCGGACTCCGGGCGCAGGGACGAGGTGGGAGAGCTGTCCCGGAACTTCAGCGTCATGCTTGAGACCATCGGTTCCCAGTTTAAGAAGATGCAGGCGGATAAGGAGCGGATCGTCTCCCTCCTGGGAAGCCGGCAGGAATTCTACAACAACATGACCCATGAGCTGAAGACCCCCCTGACCACCATTCAGGGCTATGCCCAGCTCCTGGAGGCGGACCGGGGGGCGGACCGGCAGCTAAACAGCCAGGGCCTGCGCCAGATCCTGCAGGAGAGCACCCGAATGCACCGGATGGTGCTCCAGCTGCTGGACATGTCCGACAAGGGCATCTATATGGAGATGCGTCCCGTGGATCTCACCCTCATCGCCAAAAGCGTGGCGGAGGCGCTGCGGATTAAGGCAGAGCGCTATGAGATGCGGATCGAGACGGATCTGCCGGAACCCCTCTGGGCCAACGGTGTGGAGGAAAGGCTGCGCCAAGTTCTGGTCAATCTGGTAGACAATGCCGTCAAATACGGTGACAGCCACTCCACCATTCTCCTGAGCGGTTCCAGGCGAAACGGCTCCGTATGGCTGTTCGTCCGAAACCGGGGCCGGGGCCTTGTCCCCGAAGAGCAGGAGCGGATCTTCGAACCCTTTTACCGGGTGGACAAGTCCTATTCCAGAGAACAGGGAAGCTCGGGACTGGGCCTTTCCATCTGCCGAAAAATCATGGAGGAGCACGACGGCCTCATCGGCGTGAAAAGCAACCCCAATGCCCAGACCATATTTTACATCCGCCTGAGAGAAGAAAAGGAGGCAGCACATGACATACCGCAGGCAGTTCCACGGGAGAAATCCCCGCCGGCAAATCGAAAAGCAGGACAGACGGCTCCGAGGAAAAGCTCCGGGCGGCATGCCTAGCGCTGCAAAGTACATGCCCCCCCTGCTTCTTTTTACGGCACTCCTCACCGCGTGCACGCCGGAGGAGAAGACCATGCTGCTCCCCCAGGCCTCCTCCGCGGAGAGCGAGAGCCAGGACAGCCCTGCGGACAGGGACTTCACGGTGAAAAAAATATATACCTACACCTATGATACCCTGTATGATTTGAATAAAAGCGCCTTTCTGGCAGGCTGCGGCGACAATGAAATCCATATCCTCTCCACAGCCGGGGACAATGACGAAGCAATACTGGAGTACCGGCAGGTTGACTATAGATATGGCTTCTATGACGTGGCCGGGGGCTTTTTCAAGACCTGGGAGAACCGGAACAGTCCGCTGGGCGCAGAGATGGGGGACAGCGTGTACATGGAGCAGCTCCTGCCCTCCCCGGACGGAAAGCAGCTGTTAATCTATCTCCGCTCCGCTTACCGCAACGCGAACGCTGTCCTGCTCTGCACGCTGGGAGAGCAGGAGCCATTGCTTCTGTATGAGAATACCTCGGATTATCTCGGCTACTTCCTGGGAAGCTTTTCCCCGGAGGGCAGATGGGTGACCTTTGACGCCTCCGGCATCTCCACGGATCCCACCCTCCTGATCCCCATATACGACTGCGGCCGGACATTGTCCCAAGGTTCCTCCCCTGCAGGAGCCGGCGGATCCGACAGGCAGAATGACTACTGGTCCATCGGCAGTTCAAGGCTCCTTGCGCCGGACCAGGTGCTCTATACGCCTTGTGGCCCAGACGGCGACGGGAATATGCTCTGGAGTACAGGTCTCTATGACGAAGACTCCCAACCAGGGCTCTTCAGCCTTGTGGCGGAGACCCAAAGCGCCGGCCTCTATGTGAGAAAGGCTTCGTTTCTGCCGGGCACCGCCATAACGCCCACCCTCTCCCTGATAGAGGAAGCGTCCATGCCCTCCGACATCCAATATACCGAGCAGGACCTGATGGGTAACGAGGGGATGCCCTACCCGGTCTGTCAGTATTCCCCGGGCGGAGAGACGTTCTACTATATGTCGAACCCGCTTATGCTCTGGACCATAGATATGACGCACCTGCAGCAGACGCCCTCTGTCCGGGATTTTCCCAACTATGTCTGGGATTTCCTGGCGCTGCCCTCCGGGGATATGCTGGTCGCCCTGATTAAGGAGACCATGGGCAACTACACCGAGACCACCCAGTCCAATGCGCAGACCTGCGGACGGGAAAACAGCCTGCCCTCTGCCCTGCAGGAGTACTGGGGCGTACTGTCCGCGGATCTATATCTGTATCCCGCAGGCTCCGGCGAGGGACAGCTGTTATATAAGAATCTCCAGAATCTCATCGGCATGGAGTATGATCCGGACACTGGCCGGATTCTCCTGGAGACTTACGAGGATCAGGACAGAAGCAGGCGGCGCTGTATTTTGCTGGAGCTGTAGGCGCCCGCCGGACCCTGCGAAAGAATTTACAACCTGATACAACTTGGTTACATAAATGCCGTGAATAAGAAACAGTCGTATTCTATGCTTTATCCATACAACAAAAGACATCTCAATGACAAAGGAGTATGGATCATGTGCGGAATATGCGGATTTATAGAAAAAAACGACACTCCCGCCGGAGAAGAGATTCTGGACCGGATGATGAGCTCTCTGGCCCACAGGGGCCCCGATCAGGGCAAAAGCTGGCTCTCTGGCCCAGCGGCCCTGGGCTTCAGACGCCTGGCCATCATTGACCCGGGCGGCAGCACCCAGCCCATGGCTAACGAGACCGGGGACAAGGTGCTGGTGTTCAACGGGGAGATCTACAATTATCAGGCGCTGCGGCAGGAACTGCTCTCGGCCGGACACCGCTTCTCCACCCAGGGAGATTCCGAGGTGCTGCTCCACGGATACGAGGAATGGGGTGAAAACCTGCCGGAACATCTGCGGGGAATGTTCGCTTTCGCCATCTGGGACAAAAAGGCCCAGACCCTCTTCGCAGCCAGAGATCCCTTTGGGATAAAACCTTTCTACTATACGGTGGCAGGAGGCAGTTTCATCTTCGCATCGGAGATCAAGGGAATCCTGCAGCATCCTGCCTACGAAAAGCGTCTGAATACGGAAGCGCTGGAGCAGTATCTCTCTTTTCAATATTCCGTTCTGGAGAAGACTTTCTTCCAGGGCATCAGTCAGCTCCTGCCCGGCCACTTCCTCACCTTTCAAAGAGGCAGCGCTTCCCTGTATCCGAAGCGTTATTTCCTCCCTATGCTGACGCCGGCCCGGTCAGGTAAAAGGAAAGAGAAATCCGAGGAAGAGTGGATCAATGACCTGGACAGAGCCGTCTCGGACTCGGTGACGGCCCACATGACGGCGGATGTGGAGGTGGGCACTTTCCTCTCCGGCGGCGTGGACTCCAGCCTGATCGCCGCGAAATTCACAGGGGACAAAACCTTTACCGTGGGCTACGGCAAGGAAGACGGCTACTATAACGAGATCCCTCTGGCCAGGGAGCTGGCCGGAGAGCTTCATCTGGAACAGCACACCAAGCGCATCTCCGAGAAAGAATTCTGGGAGGCTGTGCCGGAAGTGCTCTACTACATGGACGAACCCTCCGGGGATTCCTCTGCCGTGGCCTTGTATTTCCTGTCCAGAGAGGCCTCCCGGTACGTGCGGGTGGTGGTCTCCGGCGAGGGTTCCGACGAGCTCTTCGGCGGCTACTGCATCTACTGCGAGCCCCAGGCACTGCATCTGTACCAGAAGCTCCCCAAGTCTCTGCGCAGGCGCATCGCCCGTATGGCCTCCAGGCTGCCGGACATCAAGGGCAGGAGCTTTCTGATGCGCGGCTCCATGTCTCTGGAGGAACGGTTTATCGGAAACGCCAATCTTTTCACGGCAAAAGAGCGCGCACGGCTTCTCAAAGATAAGACAATAGCCCTCTCCCCCCAGGCATTTCTGGAGCAGGACTACAAAAGCGCCGAGGTCCTGGATGAGGCCAGCCGCATGCAGTACATAGATCTGCTCCACTGGCTTCCCGGAGACATCCTCCAGAAAGCGGACCGGATGAGCATGGCCCATTCTCTGGAGCTGCGGGTGCCCTATCTGGACAGGGAAGTCTTCCGGGTGGCCAAAAACCTGCCCGCAGCCTGCAAGCAGAAAGGGCAGGTATCCAAATACCTCTTTCGCAAGATGGCGCAGCGTCATCTGCCCGAGAGCAGCGCCAACCGAAAAAAGCTGGGATTCCCGGTTCCCCTCGGCCATTTCCTGACCTCCGAGATGGGAGACCGCGCTGTCCGGAAAGCGTTCGACTCAAAGGCCGCCGAAAAGTTCTTCAACCGGGACGCACTGGAAGAGCTGCTCGCCGGCCGGGGATGCGGCCGGGGCAACACCAACCGGAAGCTCTGGGCCGTGTACGCTTTCCTGGTATGGTACGAAATTTACTTCCCGGAAGAATCCGCCTCCTGATTCTTCCGGGCTTCCCGCTTCTTAATATCTCCCCAGATGAAACGAATACAGTATCCTCTCTTTCACCGGCTTTCCGAAGAGCTTCTGGATGGCCTCCTGGTAGTAGTCCAGCTGGGTCTCATAGCGGTTCCAGAGCTCTCCCATGGAGGAGACGGAGTCTGTCTTGTAGTCAAGCAAGACAATTTTGTCTTCTTCCTGAAAGAACACGTCTATGATTCCCTGGATCAGCACCGTCTCTCCCTCCGGGAAATCCCCTTTCAGGCGGCGGGCGTCAATGCCCAGCACAAAGGGCTGTTCCCTGTAAAGATTCCCCTGCCTCTGGGCCCTCCACATGCGCCAGGCCAGCCGGGAGCCCAGGAATTTCTCGATCTTCTGCCCCCGCACCGCCTGCCGGTATTCCGCGCTGAGACGTCCGCTTACGGTCTCTTCCTCCAGGAATGTCTCCAGGCCCGCGGCCAATCGCTCCGGGGACAGCGCCTGCGTGTACGCCTCATAGTGCTCCGCGGCGGCGCTGCCGCTCCCCGGCCCTGCGGTTTCCTCCAGGGCGCGCCCCAGCACCGCCTCAAAGTCCAGAAGCTCCATGACCCTGTGGTAGGCATTGCCCCGGACCGCGCCGCTGATCTTCTCCTCGCCTCTGCAGAACAGCGGAATATAGGGCAGGACTTCCTTTTCCTCAAAGGTATGATAGGCAGCCTCGTCGCGATCCGCCATGGCCGCAATCTTTAGCTCGGACACAGTGGTCTTGGTATAGAGCTCCGAGAGCATGGCATAAGGATAGACCGCATTCAGCCGCCCGGACAGCCTTTTTCCTGCCTCCGGGTCCGCGAACTCCTCCGCCCTCTCCAGAGCCGCCTTTTTCCGGGAAAGTCCCATCTGCTCCCTGATCTGCTCCGCCTCCTCCTGCACCTGTTCCCGCACGGTCACCTGTACACAGGTCCCCGGCAGAACGGGCAGGAGAAAGTCCAGAAAGCTGCCCGCTTCCACAAAGTCCAGATAAGTCAGCCGCCCATGGCCCGCCTCTCTCATCTGCTCCCAGAGCTGCGCCGCATGCTCTGCCACGCCGGTCATGATCAGCTTCTCCCTGGCCCTGGTCATGGCCACATATAAAAGCCGCAGCTCCTCGGCCAGGCTCTCTTCCCGCAGCTTCCTGGACAGGGCTGTCCGGCGCAGGGTCTTGTTGCGGATCCGCCTCCCCGGATCCACATAGTCCGTGGCAAGCCCCAGATCCATATCCAGAATCAGGGACTGGTTCACATCCTGCATGTTGAACCGCTTGCTCAGACCCGCCACAAAAGTGACGGGAAACTCCAGCCCCTTGCTCTTGTGAATGCTCATGATGCGCACCACGTCGGCATTCTCGTCCAAAAGCTCCGCTCCGCCGTAGTCCACATCGTACTCCTCCAGCTGCTCCATGTAGCGGATAAAGTGGAACAGGCCGAAATAGCTGGTGCGCTCAAAATCCGAGGCCTTGGTCAGCAGCATCTCCACATTGGCCCGCCTCCTGCTCCCGGCAGGCAGCGCCGTGACATAGTCCAGATAGCCAAAGTCCCCGATGAGCTTGGTCAGCAGATCCCGGATGGGCAGATAGACCGTGCATTCCCGGTATTCCCTGATCCTGTGCAGAAACGCTGCGGCTTTTGCCCCAAGGGCATCCGGCTCCGCGCTCTCAAGCCCCTCCGTCTCCCGCGGTCCGCTTTCCCCGCTGCTCTTCTCCCTGTACCCCCGGGCAAAGCGCTTCAGCGCCTCGTAGAGGCTGCAGGCTTTTGCGCCGCTGCGGATGATTGCCGCCTCCTCCTCGGAGAAACCGCCGAAGAGGGACTTCATAACCCCGAACAGCGGGATGTCCTGGCTGGGATTGTCCAGCACCCGCAGAAGCTGCAGCAGCTCCTGTACCTCCGCGGCCGCAAAGTATCCGGTCTTCGAGGTAATGTACACCGGAATCCCCTCCCGCTCCAGCGTCTCCTTGAATTCCTCGTCCCAGCCGCTGTTGGTGCGAAGCAGGATCACCATATCGCTGTACCTGGCGGGACGCTGTCCGCCGGTCTCTTTGTCGGTCACCTGAAAGCGCCCCCTCAGCTCCTTGATCTTTCGGGCGATCGTCAGGCTCTCGGCCTGCTTCTCTCCCAGTTCGTCCTCCTTGCCCGGCTTCTCCACCAGCAGCAGCTCACTGGCGCAGTCCCCGCTCTCCGGATAGACTGCCCCGGGATAGAGAGCCGCCCGCTCATCGTAGGGAATCCCTCCCACGGTCTCGCTCATGAGACGGCCGAATACATCGTTCACCGCGTCCACCACCTGCAGACGGCTGCGGAAATTCTTCGCAAGATCGATTCTCACGCAGCCCTCCCGGACAGGACAGCCCGGATAGCTGTTGTACTTCTCCAAAAAAAGCTCCGGCCTGGCCAGGCGGAATTTATAGATGCTCTGCTTCACATCCCCCACCATGAAGCGGTTGAAGCGGCCGTCCTCCTCCCCGGACACCGCTCTCAGCAGATACTCCTGCACCAGATTGCTGTCCTGGTATTCGTCCGTCAATATCTCAGCGAAATGCTGTCTGTATTCCAGAGCAACGGCGCTGGGACGGGCTTCGCTGCCCTCTCCGTCCAGCAGAATCCCCAGGGCGAAATGCTCCATGTCCGAAAAGTCGATGACCTTTTTCTCCCGCTTCTTTTCCTGCATCCTCCTGTCAAACTCCAGCACCAGATCGATCAGGGAGCCCACAGGCCCTGTGCAGGCGCTGCCCTGCCTGGCTGCCAGTTCCAGAGGAGTTGCAAAATACCGCTCCTCCATGTCCTTGATGCTGTCTTTCACGGCGGCCCGCATGCCCTTTGCCAGCTCCCGCTTTACGGGTGAGACGCTGTCGTCTTTCTTGGCAGGCAGTCTGCCGAAGCTTACGGCAGGCAGCTTTACGGCATATTCCTCCAGCGATTCGCAGGCAAGGAGCCTCTCCACCTGTTCCAGCTCCCCGTCCACCAGTTCCCCGTACATATAAGGGCCGTCCGGCGACTGGCACAGCGCCCGCACCCTCTCCAGCTTCTCCGCGCACCCTGCCAGGAGACGGCGCAGATGCGCAAGCAGCCAGACGGCATAAGGACTGGCGCACATCTCCTCCACCGTGCCAGCGCCGTAATCCTCTTTCCGCTCTTCCAGCCACCTGGCAGGCCAGGGAAAGCTGGCGGCGTACCGGGACAGATTCAATATATGCTGCTCCAGGACGCTCTCCCGCCCGCCTGTGCAGAAATATTCCACACAGTAGCGGAAAGCTTCGTCTCCGGAGGCATAGGACGCCTCCATGAGCTCCCCCAGGACCTCCTGCTGCATCAGCCGCACTTCCCCCTCGTCCGCGATGCGGAAAGCCGGGTCCAGCCCGATCTCGTTAAAATGGTTCCGCAGCAGGAACAGGCAGAAGCTGTCGATGGTGGTGATCTGGGCATTGTGCAGCAGCGTGGCCTGGCGCTGGATATGGGCGGACTCCGGATTCCCGGAAAGCCGCTTGGAGATGCCTGCCGCTATCCGCTCCCGCATCTCCGCCGCGGCCGCGTTGGTAAAGGTCACCACCAAAAGCCGGTCTATGTCCACGGGATGCGCCTCGTCGCATACCATCCGCACGATACGCTCCACCAGCACCGCGGTCTTGCCGCTGCCCGCGGCTGCGGATACCAGGATATTGCGGCCATGCAGCTCGATGGCCATGCTCTGTTCTCGGGTAAATGTAACTGCCATAGCTTTTCGTCCTTTTCTCAGATTCCATGTCAGGTCAGCCTCAGGCAAAGCTCCGCCCTGCCGTCACGGTTCACGGCTCTTCTGCCGACAGCAATGTAATACACCCGTACAGTTGTACGGCACCAGGGCACAGACCATTGGACAGGTCCGCAAATCGTCCTGACTTCCCCTCCGGCTCCTGCCCCTTTTCATATTCCTCTCATATTCTGTTCCGGCGAAAAACGGCAGAAATGCCATTTGACCTTAGATACAAAAGAGCTCCGGATGATCTCTCTGATTTCTGATACTATGGTAATCCATTCTATGGCTGTTGTCAAGTTTTTTTGAAACCGCCCGTAACCAGGGCACGGCTGCTGTTCACGGCTTCGCCGCTCACAGCAACATGATGCACACATACAATCCTCTCAGTTCACGATGCCGATCTCCTCCAGCGGCCAGACCCGGAACATGATCTTCCCCACTACACCGCTTTCGCTGATACATCCCACCGCAGTGCTGCGGCTGTCAATGCTGGTGGCGCGGTGGTCTCCCATGACAAAGCATTTCCCGTCCGGAACCTGGTAGGGCAGTTCGATGTCACAGTTGCCCAGCGATTTCTCCGCCACATAGGGCTCGTCCAGCAGCTCGCCGTTTACGTACACATTGCCCTCATCGTCTATGTCCACCCAGTCTCCGGCACCGGCAATGACGCGCTTTACCAGAATGTTGTTATTGTAATAGAACGCAATGACGTCGCCTGTCTTAAACCTGGAATTGCTGATGGCTACCACCACGTCCCCGTCCTGCAGGGTCTCCGTCATAGAGGTGCCGTTGATCTGCAGCACCGGCAGCAGCAAAACGGCCACCAGCACAGAGGCCGCTGCCACCACCAGAAGAGAAAACGCGGTGCTCCGCAGAACTTTCCCGTAATTGCGCTTGTATTTTTCTTTCTTCAGCTCCGCTTCCAGCTGTTCCATGGTGGGAACTTTTACGGCTTCTTTGCTCTCCTCGCTCATTTCCGCTCCTCTATGTAATCCCTGTCGTGGGCCTCCCGGACGTCGTCCAGATACCGGGTCACGGCTTTCTGCGCCGCGTTGAAGACGGCGTTCAGCTTCCTGGAGACTTCCTCGACGGAGAGGTCTCCCTCAAAGCCCAGGAGCTCGCCTGAGCGATAATGGTCTATCTCTGTGGTCAGATCGCCGATGCGGGCGTCCTTTTCGTTCAGGCGGCCGATGAGCTTCTCTATCTGGGCGTCCTTTTCGTTCAGACGGGCCGTGAGCTTTTCTATCCGGGCATCCTTTTCATCCAGGCGGGGTTTCAGCTTCTCTATCTGATCGTCCTTTTCGTCCATGCGCTCGATGAAGCGGGTCCTGGTTTCCTCCAAATCTTTCAGCCGGGCTGCTGCCTCGTCCAGCTTAGTCTGCAGCTGGGCTGCTTCTCTTCCCTGGGCCAGCAACAGTTCCAACAAATCCTGCCGGCGTAACTTGTGCAGCTGTTTCTCTGTCATTTTCTCCGCTCCCTGCTATCGTATTGGGTTCAGACCCGGCCGCTTTCCGCAATCTCCGGGCCGCGGGCATAGTCTGTCTGATGGTCATTATAGCAGACAAAGCGTCTAAGGATGCGTCTAAGATTGGGGGGATGAGGGGAATCTAGAAGTCATCTCCCATCCTCCTGAGCGCCTCCTCCCTGTCCATATCATCCAGCTTCCGCTTCTCGCAGCCCGGCATGGCCGGCTCGAAACCGCAGACTTTTTTGTAGGCGCAATAGGTGCAGGCCTCCTCGCCGCCTTTCTCGTAAGGGTTTAAGGAGATGGTGCCCTCCAGGATCTCCCGGCCGATTGCCGCGATCTTGCGGCTTACATAGTCGGATACGGTGCGCAGCTCCTCCCTGTTTAAGACGGAAGAGCGGGCGGAAAAGCTTCCGTCCTTTTTCCGCTCCACAGGAATCACATCGGATTTGGCCTCCATCTCCCGGTCCAGCAGCTCGACTATGCCGGGCTCGCTGTTCACTACACCGCTCATGCGCAGCCGCCTTGTGATCTCTTCGTTGATCTCCTCCTCGGTGAGCTCCACGGCAGTCTCCACGGCCGGGTCGTCGATGCGGTAGTACAGCAGCGCCGCCGGCACCACTTCCTTTCCCCGGTGACGTCTGGCCTCCATCTCCGCCGCCGCGTTCATGTACACTACCAGCTGAAGCTGCAGGCCATAGTACAGCGCCGCCAGGTCGAATCTCCTGTGGCCTGATTTATAGTCGATGACCTTGATATACACATTTTCCCCGTCCTCGGCCACATCGATTCTGTCAATGCGTCCCTGGAGACGCATTTTCTCCTGCTCCGACAGGGTCACGTTGACGCTTTCCAGCCGGTCGGCGTGATGGAACGAGAGCTCAAAGGATTCCGGCACGAAGCTCCCGCGCTGCAGCTGCTTCTGGAGCGTCAGCACTGTGCGGGTCAGGATACGGCCCATGCGCGTGATGGCATATTCGTTCCGGGCGCTGCTGTAGAGGACTGTGCTTCCGTAATCAGCCGCGTAATGCTCCAGAGCGTCCCGTATCTGGCTCTGGGCAAATTCCCGGGGAAAGTCAAACCAGGTATATCCCTGATTTTTGAGTCTGTCCGCGAACTGCTCCAGGATGGCATGGTACACATTGCCCATGTCCACGTTCTCAAAGGAGAATTCCTGCCGCTCCTGCAGCGTCAGCCCGTACTGCAGAAAATGCCGGTAGGCGCAGGCCGCATAAGTCTCCAGCCTGGTGACGCTGTTCTCCAGCTCCACCCCGTAGAGCGCCCTTGCCACCGCCGCGGGCAGGCCCGTATCCCGATACCGCTTAAAGGCAGCCTCCGTGAGGAAATCTCTCTTCCCCCTAAGCCCCTCTTCCCCATATGCCTGATAAACGGTGAAAAAATCCCGCTCCTCTTCTTTCGGCGTCACGCCCTCCACGTATTCCCGCAGCCCCCTGGCCAGGTATCCCGCCCCCTCCTGGCCCGTCACAATCTGCTCCAGAACGCTTCTGTTCTGGGGATACCGCAGAGGAATCCCCGGGAAGATCTTTTTGACTACATCCACCAGATAGGCGGGCCGGATAGACTTCCCGGCGCTGTTTACCTTGGAGTAGGCCAGGTACAGCCGCTTTGAGGGTTTTGTCATGTTCAGATAGAGATAGAATCTCTGGATATACATCTGCTGCCTGGGGCTGGGAGCAAGCTCCAGATCCGATTCCCGCAGAAATTCCCTGTCCATGTCCGATATGATGCCGCCCTTGGAGGCACCTTTGGGAATATTGCCGTCGTTCACCCCCAGGAAAAAGAGGATCTTCACCTGCTGAAGCCTTGTGCGCTCCATATCCCCCACCAGCACCCGGTCCACGTTCTGGGGAATGGTGCCCACCTGGATCTCGTCAAAGCCGGCTTCCAGGATCTCCGCGAACTCTTTCAGCGAGATCGTCTCCTCCCCCAAAAGGGCGTAAATCTGGTCCAGAAGCTCCATCACCAGGCGGTAGATCTGGGCGTATTCCTTGGCACGGACCAGCTCCCCCGCATCCTCGAAACGGCTCTGGAAAGCGGCAAGCTTCTGCTGGACGCGATTCTGTACCAGGAAGTCGTAGAGACTGCTCACATAGGTCTTCACCGGCTCCTTTCCGCTCAGGTGCAGCATTTTAACCTGCTCCATCATCCGCTCCCGCAGGGCGTTCAACTCTGCCAGAGCCTCCTCGCCTGGGTTTTCTTCTCCCTCGGAGCGCTCTTTCTCCAGGCGTTTCATCTCCCGGGTCTTGCGGGTGAAAAGACGGCTGTAGGCGCCGTATCCCCTGATTCCCGTCTCCAGGCAATAGTTCTCCAGACGGTCCGTCTCCTCCGGCTCCAGATCCGACAGGCCGCTTCGCAGATAGTGGAAGACGGATTCGTAGGAGAAATTCTTTTCGTAGAGGTCCAAAGCGCTTTTGATATACTCGATCATAGGATTCAGGGTGATCTTCCTGGTGCGGTCTATATAGCAGGGGATGCCCATCTGGGCAAATTCCGTCTCCACATAAGGGGCGTAGCCTGCCAGATCTCCCAGAATCACTGCAATATCGCGGTAGGCCAGGCCCTGCTCCTGCGTGAGACGGCAGATCTCCAGGCCGGTCTGGCGCACCTCCTCTTTCGGATCCGTGGTCTCAAAGAGCCGGATCTCCTCCTGCTCCTCCCCGTAAGGCGGGATGCCGTAGCGGAAGAGACTCTGCTCCAGATGGCGCAGGGCAGGGGACTGGCAGAACCGGTGGGGCCCGTTGGAAAGGACGCGGCACTGCCCCGCCCCCACGTCCTGAATGGTCCGCTGCCGCGCAGATCCCTCCGGCAGCACAAACACATCCTGCCTGCGCTCCACGTCCAGCTCCCGGGCTTTTCCGCTGAGATCAGCCACTGTCTTTTTACTTAAATAGAAGAGATTCTGCTCCCCCTCCTGCCTGTAAGGGTTCTCTCCCTCCCCCATGGTCAGCGTGACGATGACCTCGCCGCAGCAGCGCATCAGCTCGGCGATCACTTTCGTCTGAACGGGCGTGAACCCGGTAAAGCCGTCGAATACCACCACGCTCCGGGGCAGAAGCTTTGACTTGGGCAGAGCGCGGCGCAGCACGTCCAGGGTCTCCTCGGTGGTGATGAAGCTGCCGCGGATGTACTCCAGAAAGCCCCTGTACAGAGTCTGCAGATCTCTCAGTTTCTGTACCAGGGCGCCGCGCTTTTTTGCGTAGTCAATAAGCTTCCCCACGTCCTCTGTGCCGATGCCGTACTGCATAAACTCGGAGATGGCGCTCTTCACCTCATGGATATAGCCCTGTCTGTGGAGGAAGCCGCCCAGGGCCGGCAGCTCATCCTTAAGGTTCGCCGCCACTTTCTGGAGCACCAGGCTCTTTCCCGTGTCGTCCAGCACGGGAATCTCCTGTCCGCCTACCTCCTCCAGAATGCGGTGTCCCAGACGCCCGAAGCTGAGGGCGTCGATATTCAGGATGCCGCCCTGGCGGTTTAAGAGAACCAGGTCTTTCTGGGTCTGCATGGTGAACTGGTCCGGTACGATGATCAGGAAGTTTTGCCCGGGGCTTTCCGCCGCCCGGCCGGTGATTTCCTCATATAGGAGACGGCTTTTTCCGGCCCCGGAGGGTCCGAAATAGAATTGCAGGCTCATAAGCTGTGCGTCCTTTCCCTGTTTCGCAATTCCCTATGCTCTCAAGTCAAGTTCAACCGGACAGTGATCCGATCCCATGACGTCCGGATGAATCTTCGCATCCTCCAGCCGGCCCGTCAGACTCTGTGAAGCCACAAAATAGTCGATGCGCCAGCCTACGTTCTTGGCCCTGGCCTGGCCCATGTAGGACCACCAGGAATACGCGTCTTTCAAGTCCGGATAGAAATGGCGGAAAGTATCCACAAAGCCGTTCTCTATCACCCGGGTAAAGCACTCCCGCTCCTCGTCCGTAAATCCGGCGTTGCGGCGGTTGGTTTTGGGATTCTTCAGATCGATTTCCTTATGCGCCACATTCAGATCCCCGCAGTAGATGACGGGCTTAGTCTTCTCCAGGCCCTTGATATACCGCAGGAAAGCCGCCTCCCACTCCATGCGGTACTCCAGCCTTGTCAGCTCCCGCTGGGAATTGGGCACATAGACTGCAATTACATAATAGTCTTTGTACTCGGCCGTGATGACCCGCCCCTCACGGTCATGTTCGGCCTCGCCGATGCCGTAAGTCACTTTCAGGGGCTCCTCTTTCGTGAACAGCGCCGTGCCCGAGTAGCCTTTCTTCTCCGCATAATTCCAGTACTGGTGGTAGCCCGGCAGCTCCATCTCTATCTGCCCGCTCTGGAGCTTGGTCTCCTGCAGACAGAAAATGTCCGCGTCCGCCCGGTTGAAATATTCCATAAATCCTTTCTGCATGCATGCCCGCAGTCCGTTTACATTCCAGGATATCAGTTTCATTTTCCCTCGTTTCCGCCCCGCCCGTCTTTCCCAGGGCCTTTCTTTTTCCAATATCATAACACGGCCGCCCCGTTTGCGCCAGCCCATCCTGCGCAAAATGTGGCTGTATGGTTACCGTGAGCGGCAAAGCCGCGAATCGCAGCTTGAATCCCGCCATGTATCATGCTATACTGGGTGCAGCTTTTATATCCGTTAAAAACGTTCCGGATGGTTCAGGGATATAAGCGAAAGCAGAAATATGCCACAAAAACAAGATAAAGGCAGGCCATTGATATGAATGCAGATTTGAACCGGTTAAAGCGCAAAAAGCTCTTTCTCTTCGATATAGACGGCACCCTGGCCATCGGGGACACCCTCTACGACGGCAGCGCCCAACTCCTGGCGCACATTGACGCAATCGGCGGAAAGGCTTATTACATCACCAACAACTCCACCCGCAGCGGCCAGGACTATGTGGAGAAATTCCGCAGGGCTTTCCGTCTGGAAACCCGCTCGGATCAGTTCATCACTTCCGGCTACATGACGCTGCGCTTCCTGAAAGAGCATTACCCAGAGGGGAAAATCTTCGTCCTGGGCACGGCCTCTTTCCGGGAGGAGCTGGAAAAAAGCGGGCTGCACATCACAGAGACTGCCGGAGAGGACATCAACTGTGTGGTGGCAGCCTATGACAGCGAACTGAATTATGACAAGCTGGTACAGGCCTGCAAGGCACTCTCTGCGCCGGACATGCCTTTCTACGGCACCAATCCGGACCTGTGCTGCCCCATTGACTTCGGCTTCATTCCGGACTGCGGCGCGATCTGTAACATGCTCACGGACGCCACCGGCAAAAAACCCGTTTACCTGGGCAAGCCCAGTCCCGGTGTGGTGGAGCTGTGTCTGTCCCTGTCCGGGTTCTCCAGGGAAGAGACGCTGGTGGTGGGAGACCGGCTCTACACCGACATCGCCTGCGGCATTAACGCCGGCGTGGACACCTGCGTGGTGTTCACCGGGGAGGCGAAACCGGAAGACATGGCGGACACTCCCTATCCCGCGGACTACTGCTTTGCCGATATCAGAGAGCTTCTGGCCCACTGTACATGAATAAACCCTGACGGCTTACCCCCGGGCCTTAGACCATGCCTTTCTCAATGATGCCAAAGCCCAGCGGATACGGCCCCGTATGTACAGCGATGGTGGCGCCGATCTGGTAGATCGGGATGTCCTCTTTCATGACATACCCCTTTTCCTCCAGAACTTCCATGGTGTGCTCCCTAAAGAAGACTGCCTCCTCGTAGTCATACCCGAACCCTATGGCAATGCTGTAGCGCTCGATCTCTCTTCCGTTTTCCTCCAGGTAATCCAGCAGGAGATCGATGGCTCTCTGCGTAGTGCGCTTTCTGCCTCTGCCGATGCCGGAGGGGAAGATCTCTCCCTCTCTCAAGGTGATCACAGGGCGGATGTCCAGTACGCTGCCTGCCACCGCGGATACTTTTCCGATGCGCCCGCCGTGCCTGAGGTACTCCATATCTCCCACCGTAAAGAAAATCCGCCCGGTGCTCTTAATCTCCTCCAGCCTGGCCACGCATGCGTCGTATGCCATGCCGCTGTCCCGCAACTTGGCCGCCTCCAGCACGTACAGACCCTGGAGCACTGTGTTTATGGTGGCGTCGATGACCGTAATCTCTGCGTCCGGCAGAGACTCCCGTACGCTGGCCCTTGCATTCAGGGCGGACTGCATGGAACCGCTGAATTTGGTGGTGATGCAGATACAGATGACGGGAATCCCTTTCTGCGCATAGGGCATGAATGCCTCCTCGTAATCCTGGGCGGAGGGCATGGAGGACTTGGGGTACACCCCTTTCCTGTCCACCATCTGCCGGTAGAAGTCCCGGACGCCGATCTCCACATTTTCTTTCAGATAGCTCTCCTCATCAAAGGACACGTAAAAGGGAACCACCGTAATATTCTTTTCCGCCGCCAGCTCTTGGGGCAAATCGCAGGAACCGTCACTGACAATATGATACGCCTCGCTCATGAACCTATTTCCTTTCCCATGATACTTGACAGCGGGAAACCGCTCTCGCCTCCCGCCGCATTTCCTGTAAAGTATAGAATACCACTTATCACGGAATTATTCAACTGATTTCGAGACGAAAAATATGTTT
Organism: Lachnospiraceae bacterium; assembly: GCA_022799755.1. Taxonomy (GTDB): domain Bacteria; phylum Bacillota; class Clostridia; order Lachnospirales; family Lachnospiraceae; genus Acetatifactor. Next base: position 31,020 of record JAAWOU010000002.1, on the reverse strand, counting down.
TGTGGTTTTCATAACCAGATGCCATTTAAACCCCTGTGGCTGACTGCGACCCCGCCGCTGTCCCCGGCCGCAAGACCCAGGTTTTCCGCCAGGGCCCTGTCTCTTAACATTCCGGCTTACGGCGGCTGGCAGAAGAGACCCGGCTCCTACCGGGCGAACAGCGCCGTAGACAGATAGCGGTCCCCGGTATCGGGCAGCAGCGCCACGATTGTCTTCCCCTGATTCTCGGGGCGCTTTGCCAGCGCAACAGCCGCCCACACGGCCGCGCCGGAGGAGATGCCCACCAGCACGCCCTCGCTTCTGCCCATGCGCCGTCCTGCGGCAAAGGCATCTTCGTCCGCCACCGGGATGACCTCATCACAGATCTCCATATTCAGAACCTCCGGAACAAATCCGGCGCCGATCCCCTGGATCCCGTGGGTTCCGGCCTTTCCGCGGCTCAGCACAGGGGAGGAGGCGGGCTCCACGGCCGCCACCTTCACCTGTGGATTTCTGCTCTTCAGGTACTCGCCCACTCCGGTCAGCGTTCCCCCCGTTCCCACACCGGCCACGAAGATGTCCACCTGTCCCTCTGTATCCTCCCAGATCTCCGGGCCTGTGGCTGCTCTGTGGGCCGCGGGATTGGCCGGGTTCACGAACTGACCCGGAATGAAACTGCCCGGAATCTCCCTGGCCAGCTCATCCGCTTTCTCGATGGCTCCCGCCATTCCTTTCGCCCCCTCAGACAACACCACCTCCGCGCCGTAAGCTCGCATCAGCTGGCGGCGCTCCACGCTCATGGTGTCCGGCATGACGATTATGATGCGATAACCCCTGGCGGCGGCCACGAAAGCCAGGCCTATGCCCGTGTTGCCCGATGTGGGCTCAATGATAACGGAGCCTGCCTTTAACAGGCCTCTCTCCTGGGCATCGTCGATCATGGCTCTTGCCACGCGGTCTTTCACGGAGCCTGCCGGATTCAGATATTCCAGCTTGGCCAGGATGCGTGCCCCCAGCCCCTCTTCTCTCTCAATGTGCGTCAGCTCCAGCAGCGGAGTCCCGCCCACCAGCTGGTCCGCAGATGTATATATTCTGCTCATATCAGACTCTCCTTTTTACGTTTTTTCACAATCCACGGCCATTGTTTCTCACCCCAGCGTATCCCCGTACACCCGCAGCACATTCCCGTAAAAGATCTGATCCAGCTCCCTCTCGGAAAAACCTCCCTTTCGGAGAGCCTCCCACAGCTTCTCCATGCTCTGGGCTCCGGGCAGCTCTTCATGGGTGGGGATGCCGTCGAAGTCGGTTCCCAGCCCCAGCACATCTATGCCGCCCACATTGGCGATATGCCTGGCATGGCGCACTGCCGCCGAGACAGAGCCCGGATTTCTCTCTCCCATCGGCTTCTCCTCCAGGAAATCCGCGCAGAAGTTCAGCCCTGTGACGCCGCCCCGCTCCGAGAGCTTCCGGATCATGTCGTCCGTCAGGTTCCGCACATTGGGGCATATTGCCCGGGCATTGGAATGGCTGGCCACAAAGGGCTTCTTCGTCACTTCCAGCACGTCCATAAAGCCAGCGTCCGACAGATGGGACACGTCCGGGATCATGCCCAGGCGCTCCATCTCCTCCACGAACTCCTTTCCTTTCGCGGTGAGGCCCCCTGTCACGTTGGGGGTGTGCATGCAGGCATTGCAGGCAGCCTGGGCAGCCTGGCGCTCCCGCTCCCACGCCGGCGTATCCGGATCGCATTTCTGCCAGCTCTCCACGGCCTCGTCCAGCTTCCGGCGCAGTCCGGGATCGAAATTGGGCTGACCGATTTCATTGGGGAAATTCCAGGTCAGCGTAATCATCCGGACTCCCATCCGGTAAAGCTCCCGCAGCTTCTCTATCTCGCCCCCGCAGACGCCGCCCTCCTCCACCGTGAGCAGAGAGGACAGCCGGCCGGCGGCCTCGTTTTCGGCAATGTCGCCGAACCGCAGTACCGGGGCCAGAATGTCCTGATTCCGCTCCAGTTCCTCCTTATAATACCCGTACATGGCGCACACCTGCTCCCAGGGGGCGTCGCAGCGGTTCAGCGGAATGAACATGGCAAAATTCTGCAGCAGATAATGGCTCTCCTTTAGCCGCAGCAGGTCAATATGGCCGCTGTTCTCCCTCAGGGAACCCGCCTTTCCCTCTCCTCTTAAGCGAAACAGCGCTCCTACGGTATCACAGTGCATGTCAATTACTTTCATCCTCATACCCCCTTGCGCGCCTCGGCGCGCATGTCAAATATCAATCTTCGGCTCCGAATCCCATTGCAGCCCGGTCTTGGACCGGGCTGCAATGCATTTATCTCATGTCTATTTGTTTATCTTCCTCTCACCGCAAAGTCCACTCCCGTATCGCTGGGCCTGTCGTCATCGAACACATAATCCTTACCGGGCAGCACCGCATTCAGGATAATACCCGTCAGCGCGCCCACGGCGATACCGGAGAACCGGATGGACAGACCGCTGACGTCAAAGCCCACAGAGCCGGCCGCGCTGTAATTGATGCCGATGGACAGCACCAAAATCAATGCCGCGATGATGACATTGCGCGTCTTGGCGAAATCCACCTGAGTCTCTACGATATTGCGCACTCCCACGGCCGATATCATACCATACAGCACCAGCGACACGCCGCCGCAGGTAGCGGTGGGCATGCAGCCGATGACGGCCGCGAACTTCGGGGAGAAAGAGAACAGTATCGCAAACACGGCCGCCATTCTGACCACGAGAGGGTCGTATACTTTCGTCAGCGCCAGCACGCCCGTGTTCTCGCCGTATGTGGTGTTGGCCGGCGCGCCGAAGAGGGCCGCCAGGATCGTGGCAAGGCCATCTCCCAAAAGCGTCCGGTGAAGTCCCGGCTCCTTGATGAAATTCTTTCCTACAGTAGATGATATGGCGGAAATATCGCCGATATGCTCCACAATCGTGGCCAATGCAATGGGCATGATGGTAATGACCGAAGTGATCAGAAGAGATACGTCGCCGTCGGACAGCGCCCAAAAGGCTGTCTGGTTCCAGTGGACGGGAAGTCCGATCCAGCTCGCCTCTTTCACCGCGGTAAAGTCCACGCGGTTGAGCACTGCCGCCAGAACGTAGGAACCAATCACGCCGATGATGATGGGCACGATCTTCACCATTCCCTTACCCCAGATATTGCAGACGATCACCAGAGCAATTGCCGCAATGGCAATGAGCCAGTCCGTGGAACAGTTGTCGATGGCGGACTGCGAAAGGGTCAGACCGATGGCAATGATAATGGGCCCCGTGACAATGGGCGGGAAGAACCGCATGACTTTTCCCGTGCCGAACAGTTTGATCAGAAGAGACAGCAGCAGATATACCAGCCCGGCACAGGCCACGCCGAAGCAGGCATAAGGCAGAAGCTTTGAATTGTCCGCAGCGCCTCCCGCGGCGTCCGTCATGGGTGCAATGGCGGCATATCCGCCCAGGAATGCAAAGGAGGATCCGAGGAATGCCGGCACCTTGCCTTTGGTCAGGAAATGGAACAACAGGGTCCCCAACCCCGCGAACAACAGTGTCGTGGACACGTCAAGTCCTGTCAGCATGGGCACCAGAATCGTGGCGCCGAACATGGCAAACATATGCTGAACACCCAGCACTAAGACTTTGGGCGCCCCCAGGCTCTTGGCATCGTAAATGCAGGTATCACCGATCCCTTTCGCACCGGAAGCGGCTTTCTTTTTCTCGCTCATGAACTCATTCCTCCTGTATCTGTCAGACAGCTCTCCCCCACCTGACCTTATATTTTTCTGCCATGAAAGGTGCTTTCCCTCCTCATGGAAAGAGGCTGCAGTCGTTCCACTACAACCTCTGACAAATATAATAATCTTTCGCCCTCAATCCGTCAAGCAGAATTCATAAAATCTCTGAACGAATTCGACACATTGTTTTTCAGGAAAAATCGATGGCATGGCTCTTCAGAAACTCTTTCCAGATATCGATGTACAGTGCTTTCAGGTGCACCCCGTCAAAGGTGTACTCCGGAATCATGCCTCCGCTCTCGTCGCAGATCAGAGGATTCACATCCAGATAGAACACATGCTCATTGTCCGCCATTTGGGCGATGCCCTCGTTTCGGGCGATGATGCCCTCATTGTTGATGTAATCGCCCTGTCCGGAGCGCTCCGCAGTCACCTTGATGATAGCCTGCAGATAAATGACGGCATCGGGCTGCAGCTCCCGCAGATGATCCACGGCTTCCTGATAAGCCTCCAGAAACGATTCCACCGTGCCCGTTCCCATCTCGTTAATGCCTATCATGAAATAAATCTTGGCAAAAGTATTCTGCTGCAGGGCCTCCTCCACGCTTATCTTTCCCTGTTCGCCGGGCACGATGGCTGCCTCGAACATCTTGTACACCGTCAGCCCGGTAGAGGCGTAGAAAGTGGATGTCTCCTCAAGCCCGCCGTACTCGAACAGCCCCATGGTTCTGGAATCCCCGATAAACACCGCATCCGCGAAATAATCGTCCTCCACGGTCATGTAAGTCACTTCTCTTGACTCCGGCGGGACATTGTTTCCCGATCCGCTGTGGGCCGGACCCTGCGTCCCGTCTCCCGTCGGCTCCCCGTCCGTGCCCTCCTCTCCCTGCGGCATTCCCGGCTGCCCGCTGCCGGTGTCTCCCGGCCGGCTGTCCGCAGGAGGCAGGGCCTCATTTCCGCTGCCGGAAACCGCTCCTGTCATCCCGGGTTCTCCCTCCTCCCCGGGCGCCGGGATCCCAGGATCTTCGTCCGTGTCTTCCGCAGCGCCGCCCGGGATTTCCTCCGCCCCGGGGGTCTGCTCCCCGGAAGCCTCCGGGGCACCGCTCTCATCGTTTCCCTCCGTAGCGATGCCGTCAGCCGGAATCGCATCCGGCTGCCTCCAATGATCCAGCCAGGTCTTTGCCTCCGTGAGAGACTCCGCATAGACCTGCCATTTGTCCACATAGTTCAGATATACCAGGCCCATTCCCAGGACAAGTGCCAGAAAGAACCATTTTTTTACCCATTTCACTGTCATTCCCACTTTCCGCAAATCGCCTCTGTCCGGAATTCTCCGGGATCAGAAGCCCAGATACATGAAAGGATTCTGTCCCTCCCTCTGCAGTCTCCAGACGCATACCCAGAACAGCACTGCCAGAAGTATCATCAGAATCCAGCTGTCCTTAAACCGTCTGAACAATTTCTGCAAAAACGGCGTAGAGGCAATCGCCCCCGCAAGAAACAGCATACCGTAATTCGTCAGGGCCTTGTGCCAGTCCCCCGGGCTCACCCGGATTCCCGGTATCAAATGGAACATCCTCCCCAGGAAGACCTGCAGCTGCCCGATGTCCGTGACGGCAAAGCACACCCATGTAATCGGAATGTACGCCCACACATAGAGGCGGGACAATAACTTCCCGGGCCCCCTGTCGAGTACCCTTGTCACACCCAGCGCCTCCAGCTGCCTTTCCGTCACGATGGCCAGCCACAGAAGCATCCCCCAGACCAGGAAGTTCACCGTGCTTCCGTGCCAGACAGAAGTCAGAAACCACACCGCCAGCAAATGGCAGACTGTCCGGTATTCTCCCTTTCTGTTCCCGCCCAGGGGGATGTACACATTCTCTCGAAACCAGCGTCCCAGCGTCATATGCCATCTGCGGTAGAAATCCCGGACCGAGGTGGCCATATAGGGATTCCGGAAGTTCTCAGGCAGCGTAAAGCCCAGCATCCTGCCCAGCCCCATGGCCATCAGGGAGTACCCGTAAAAGTCAAAATAAATCTTCAGGGAATAGGCCGCTGCCGCCAGCCACGCCAAAGGTGTGGATATGCTCTCAAAGCCCGTGACCTGCACCTCCTGCCACAGCAGCCCCACCCGGTCCGCCAGCAGCACTTTCGCCGCCAGCCCCAGCGTGAACACCTTAAGCCCTTCCTGCAGGCCCTTTGCCGTAAATTCTCTGGATATGATTTCCTTGCGCACCTCTCCGTAATGTACGATAGGTCCCGACAACAGCTGTGGAAACATGCTGATATAGGTGGCAAACCGCAGGAAAGAAAGCTCCTTTCGCTGCTCCCCCCGATACACGTCAATCAGATAGGAGAGAATCTGGAATGTATAAAAGCTGATGCCCAGAGGCAGATACGCGCCTCCCTTTCCGTATTTGAATGCCGCCAGCATCCCCACATTGTACAGGATGGCCACGATAAACACATTCCTGCGCCTTTTATTCAGTTTTGTTTTTACTCTATTTGTTCTAATCCTGCCCTCTAATCCCGTCTCCGCTTCCGCCGCCTCTGTCCTGTACTGCTCTCTGCGCCCCACATGCAGGCCAAAAAAATAGTTCACCGCAATGGACAGCAGGAGAAGCGGCAGATACCTCAGCTCCCCATAGGCATAAAAAATAAGACTTCCCGACAGAAGTGTCATATTTTTTATTCGTTTGGGAGTTATGCTGTAAATTATCAAAAATAACGGAAGAAAGAAGAGCAAGAATTCTATGCTGCTAAATACCAAGAATCATCACATCTTTCATCAGTTCTTCTCATGTATATAATACTAACTTGCCTCAGTCTAATTTTCAACTTAAAAATAATTAATTTCTCTTTCCAAATCGTTACAAAAATGTAGCATTTATGTAAAAATTGCCGGCTCGTCCGCATTTCGCTCCACGAAAGTAGAATCTCTCATCACAGGGATATCCTTGCTACCTGCGTCAGCTCAATCGCCCTCCTTATTTTATTCGCCGTCTCCATGTCAATCACTTTATCCGCCAGTATTCCTGATAACGCGAAGAGCTGTTGTCCATACCGGCCCCTTTCCTATTCTTATTCCGTTCTTGATTTGTCTGCTCCTCTACTCATGATTTTATATGAAGTTTCCTATTTTATCAAGTAATTTGTAAAACTGCCCGTGAACCCGAAACCGGGTTAAAGAGCACCCGGCAGGCCGGAGAGCTTCTGCCCAGATGCCCTAAAACGCATGCGGCAGAACAATTCGAATATCCCAAAATGTACTGCAGCACTTTGGTTCAAGGTCTGATTCAGCAGGGATACGTCACGCAAATAAGGATGCCGATCTCTCAGATAATACGCCGATTGATCTGCATCCTTATATTATGTTTCCGTCTTTTTACAGAGGGCTTATACGGTGCCGGTATAGCGGGAGCTCCCCTGTACATGATAGGTCCCGCCGGCCGTGTAGCTGTTGGCGGCATTTGCCTGGGTGGTCATATAATAATCTACCAGCGACGCGTTCGTGGCAATGGAAGAGCCATAGTCCTTGAAGAATTTCTGTACCTCGGACATATCCGCTTTCTTAAATGTGTCCTCGTCAATCTTCAATCTGCCTTTCGCGTCCACAGTGATCCCGAACGCTTTCAGCGCATCCTCGCTGCGCGCCGTCTTCTCCCTGATATAGGACAGATTCGCCACTACGCCGGAGTTTGCACTGGATTCCGCCGTATCGAACATCTTGTTGTAATTGCTCACAAAGCTCTTTGCCGTGGCAAAAATCTTCTTGATATCGTACTCGTCCGTCTCATTGCCGTCCTTGTCTTTTACCCTCTGGTATAATTCGTCGGACGCAAGCGCCTGGCCGTCTGCCTTGAGGGAGGACGCGCCGGAAGCGGGCTTGTTGTCCGTCCCTGCATTGTCCGTGCCGGTGGTGCCGGACGCGGAACCCGCGAACTGAAGACGGGACGATATCATGGAGCCATAGCTCAAAATGTTATCGCTTGAGAACAACTCCTGTACCTTGGAGATGTCCGTCTCTTTCAGCTTGCCCTCATTGAGCATAAGCGTGCCGTCGGCCTTGACCGTGACGCCGATCTCCGAAAGCTTATCGGCATTCGCCGCCGTACTGCTCATCATATTCGCCACATAGGCCGTCTTGTTCGACAGCGTGGAGTCTTTTGCCGTGCTCACCACATTGTTGTAATTGGTCACAAAAGCTTTCATCGCAGAGGCAACCTTATCCTCCGCGCTCCGGTCGGAATCCGTATAAGTGCTGTCGTTCTGCAGCGTTGCAACAGAGGCATTCAGTGTGGAAAGCCCTGCCGTCAGATTCGCGTTGGCTTTCTGTACCTCTTTGGAAACCTTCGGATGCATCTTCTCTTCCAGAATTTTGTCAAGTATGTTGCTTGAGCTGCTCTTCGTGCCGTACGGCGCCGCGCCTGTGCTTATATTCTGGCCCGCTCCGTAGTAAGCTTTCAGCAGCTTGGAATAACTGCCGTTCTTCATGCTGGCATACTCCGACAAGAAATTCAGATTGCCAAGACCGCCGCCCGAAGACGAAAGACCCTGGAACAGATACGAATAGTCCGAACCCGTATTTCCCACATCGATACTGATACCCATATAATCACTCCTTTGATCACTAATGAAACTTCCTGTTTTAGGGATACTATCCATGTTATATATCGTCCGGCCTGCGGTTTTCATTAACCATAATCTGGCATTTCGCACGAGCTTTTTCGCATTCTCGCAAAAAGTGTGGCAATTATCTAAAAACTATTGTACACTGATAGAAGCACACAAAGAAAGGACGAAAGCATGAAAGAACAATTATACACCATCCCTTTGAACGATGCCGTAAACGCAAACGACGAGTGCCCCTTTTGCTTTATCGAAAGAAGCGTGGAACAGGATCTCCTGGACTTCGTGCTGGGCAGCGGTTCCTCCTATATGGAGGCGGATATCCGCGAAATGACCGACAAAGCCGGCTTCTGCAGGCAGCATTTCCAGAAGATGTTCGACTACGGCAATACCCTGGGCAATGCCTGGATTCTAAAGACCCACTATCAGAAAGTCACAGGCGAAATGAAAAAGGAATTCGCCCGTTTCAAGCCCGCGAAGACTTCTATCAAGGACAAGCTCAGAAAGTCCGCCGAGTCCAACCCCATCGCCGCATGGGTCCGGGAAAAAGAGGCCTCCTGTTACATCTGCCAGCACTTCGCCGACACCTATGCCCGATATATGGACACTTTCTTCTATCTCTGGAATCAGGACGAAGCTTTTCGCCAAAAGATAAAGGACGGAAAGGGCTTCTGTCTGCATCATTTCGGAGATCTCTGCGAAGCGGCGGACTCCAAGCTCTCCAACAAGGCAAAGGAAGAATTTTACGGCACCGTTTTCCCTCTCATGGAAAACAACATGAGCCGACTGTCAGAGGATGTGGCATGGATGGTGGAGAAATTCGACTACCGCAACAAGGATGCGGACTGGAAGAACTCCAAGGACGCGATCCAGCGCGGCATGCAGAAGCTCAAAGGCGGGTATCCTGCAGACGGTCCCTACACCATGAGCAAGTAAGAGGTTACCTGTATACAATCCCTCTGACCATATCCAGATAGCCGCAGATCTCCTCGTAGAGCATCTCCGGCTGAAAGGATGCGTCCTGAAACCGCTCTGTCATGAGCCCCTTGATGGTAAAGTCCAGCATCTTCCGCAGCTTTTCTCCGTCCACCCCCTGGGGCAGAGCTGTATAGTCTATCTGACTTTCAATGGCGGCATAGGTCTCCAGCAGGGCGTCCCGCTTCTCCTCTGTGGAAAGGAGCGCCTCATAGGAGTCCTCCGCCATGGAGCGGTTCAGGAACTGCTGCATATATGAGTAGCCTTTCATGGCATGCATCTTGGCGCACTCCATCTGCTTCATGAGCCTGAACAGATCCGTCTCCTTGGGGTCCACGTTGGAGCGCAGCTCCAGGTTCATGAATCTGACACTGTAGTCGTACACGAAACCGTAGAGCCCTACCTTGCTGCCGAAATAATGGAAGAGCAGCCCCTTGCTGATGGCCGCTTCCTTTACGATATCATCGGTACTGCCGTGGCGGTAGCCCTGCATGGCAAATATCTTCAGGGCAGCATTTATGATCCTGTCCTGCTTTTCTTTTTTTATGTCAAAAAATTTACTGTTCATACGCAAGCTGCTCCTATTGCAGGGGCGTCCGGCCCTGGAACCGTCTTCTGCCCGGAATAAGGTGTCATATCATAAGGTTATTATATCACGCTTCCCCTCAGGCGGAAAGTAAATCATAAATTTTTAGTAAAATTATGCATATTCTCTTTTCAATTCTGCAAAATAGTATTAATATCATATTATCAGAAAAAATGAACCTGTTTTTGAAAGGAGTCACCTATGTCAAAAAAATTCGCAAAGCTTTTGTTGTTCAGCGCTGCAATCGGTTCCGCAATCGGCGCCGCTTATTATTTTGCCCGCAAAAAAAATGCCGAGGCTGACAGCGCCGAAGAGGATTACGATGATTTCGACGAGGAGGAGAGCAAACCCTGCGATTGCCGCAGCTATGTCCCCTTAAGTCCCGATGAGAACGCTAAGGAGGAGGCCCCCGCCAAAGAGAACGCCCCCGCAGCGGAAGCGCCGGCCGGTGAGGACGGCTTCACGCACCTGGCGGATTTCACGTCCAAGGCAGAGCAGGCAGGAGAGACCCTCCAGAACGCCGAAGAAACCGTTGAGGAATTCTTTGACGAGGACAGCACCACAGAAGAGCCTCCTATCAGCAGCAACTGACAGACCGGCTCTCCCGCCCGTCTGAAGATATCCTGTACCCCGAAACACACAGAGGGAAGCCTCTCTTCTGAGAGAAGCTTCCCTCCCTTGCTCTCTTCGTTGATATCGCTCAAGCCATTGCCTGTCATTCCTGTTTCTTCTTCATCTCCTGCATCACATGGTCTTTCATGTCCCTGGCCTTGTCCTTGATACGCGGATTGGCGCTTCGGGAAGTTATGATGCTGCTCAGAAGCTTTACGGCTACCTCGAAATCCTGAAACCGCGCAGCCAGAACCGCCAGCAGATAGTCCACCGTAACTTCATTCATCCCGCACATGGGAAACATCTCTGACTGTCTGGCCTCTGTCAGTCCTTTATAGGCATGTTCCAAAAGCTCGTTTTCCTGCCCCTGCAGCTCCCTGATCAGCTTCTCGTCGGGCTGTTCCTCCTCCTGCAGGCTCTCCGCGTACCCTCTTGTAAGCCAGGCGTACTTGAGACAGATATACGCTCTCTCGCTGGTCTTGGCATGCTTTACCACAGCTCCTACCAGCGCCAGCTTATACCGCTGCATCGCCTCTTCATAAGAATAGATCTCTCCCTCATGGGGCTTGATGCGCACGCTCTGGCTGATCTTTTCCTTGATAAGCTTTGCCTGGCTGGATGTAATGCCCGTAAAATACCGCATCAGGGCGGCATAGCCGCAGACAGGACACATCACCACCTCGTACTTTGCCGCATCGATTCCCTCATATCTGGCCCGCAGGTCCGCGTCCGTACCGAGGAGCTTCGCTTTATTGGATTTCATGATTTTGGTGGTAAAGGAACAGTCACACACCGGACAGACAAAAGACCTGTCGTAGATCAGATCCTTTTCCTCCACTTTCGGCGCGGCCGCCTGCTCCGACTTTTCCGTCTCTTTCTTCTTGGGCTCTTCAAAAAGGCTCACATTCTCCAGGCTGCCCAGTCCCAGACTCTTTAACCCCGACAAGATTCCCATACTGTCCTCCCTCCGTCAAACTCTGCGATTTCTGTTCTCGCGCCTCGCTTCCGTCCCCGCTGTCCGGCGAAATCTGCCGCACTCAGCCCTGTCTCTTTCCCTGCCGCAGGCTTTCCCGATCCTACGACTCCTTGGGCAGCACATAGGAACTCTTCAGCGACACGATACGGTTGAACACCAAGGCATCCGGCCGGGAGTCTTTTGCGTCCACACAGAAAAAGCCCTGTCTCACAAACTGGAATCTCTCATACTTGTCCGCCCCTGCAAAAGCCGGCTCCAGATAGCAGTTGTCTCTGACCGTCAGGGAATCGGGATTCAGGTTCAGGCTTCCGTCCTCGTTGTAGACGCCTTTTTCCTCATCGATGATATTCTCATACAGCCGCACCTTTGCGGGGACGGCAGTGGCGGCGGCCACCCAGTGGATGGTGCCCTTTACCTTTCGTCCGTCCGGGCTGTTGCCGCCCCTGGAGGCCGGGTCATAGGTGCAGTGCACCTCCGTGATTCTCCCCTCCTCATCCTTGACGCAACCGGTGCATTTCACAAAGTAAGCGTTCATCAGGCGCACTTCATTGCCGGGGAACATGCGGAAATACTTCTTCGGCGGCTCCTCCATGAAATCTTCGCGCTCGATATACAGTTCTCTCCCAAAGGGCACTTCCCTGCTGCCAAGAGCCTCGTTCTCGGGATTGTTCCCCACGGTCAGCATTTCGGTCTGCCCCTCAGGGTAATTGTCAATGATTAATTTCACCGGATCCAGGACTGCCATCATGCGGGGCGCTTTGGTCTTTAAATCCTCCCGGATACAGTACTCCAGACAAGCGTAATCCGCAATGGACTGGGCCTTGGAGACGCCGCACAGCTCCACGAACCGCTTAATGGATTCCGGGGTAAAGCCTCTGCGCCGCAGAGCCGCAATGGACACCAGCCTGGGATCGTCCCAGCCGTCCACGATATTTTCCTGTACCAGCTTTTTGATATAGCGCTTTCCGGTGACTACATTCTTTAAATACAGCTTTGCGAACTCGATCTGCTTGGGAGGATGGGGGTATTCCAGTTCCCGCACCACCCAGTCGTAGAGGGGCCTGTGATCCTCGAACTCCAGGGTGCAGATGGAATGGGTGATTCCCTCTATGGCATCCTCAATGGGGTGCGCAAAGTCGTACATGGGATAAATGCACCATGTATCTCCTGTATTGTGATGGGTCATGTGCGCCACACGGTAAATGACGGGATCTCGCATATTGATATTGGGAGAAGCCATGTCAATGCGGGCCCGCAGCACCTTTTCGCCGTCTGCGTATTTTCCGTCTTTCATCTCCTGGAACAGCTTCAGATTCTCCTCCGCGGTGCGCTTGCTGTAGGGGTCGTCCTTTCCGGACTCGGTCAGGCTCCCCCGATACTCGCGGATCTGCTCCGCCGTCAGATCGGATACATAGGCCTTTCCCTTTTTGATCAGCTTCACCGCCGCCTCGTACATCTGTCCGAAATAGTCGGAGGCATAGAACAGCCTGTCCTCCCAGTCGGCCCCCAGCCACTGGATGTCCTCCTTGATGGACTCCACGAACTCAATGTCCTCCTTGGTGGGGTTGGTGTCATCAAAGCGCATGTTGAACTTGCCATTGTACTGCCTGGCCAGGCCGTAGTTGAGCAGGATGCTCTTGGCATGGCCGATATGGAGATAGCCGTTGGGCTCCGGCGGGAAGCGGGTGTGCACGGTTTCGCATACGCCCTCCGCCAGATCCTTGTCTATGATCATTTCAATAAAATTTCTGGATTCCGTATCGCTCATCTGTCAGATCCTTGCCTTTCCTGTGGTGTCTGTGGTGTCTATGGTTTTTATGGTTTTTATGCCATGATTGCTGCAAGTTGCGGGCAGAGGCCCGGGGAGCCCTTGGCCCCCGGGCTCGCTTCGCTCCTCAAATGGGCGGAGAACCAGCTGCCCGAGCCAGCTCGGCAGCTGGTTCTCCGCCCATTTGACTCTGCTCTTTGCGGACATTATATCATATCCCCGCGATGTCTTTCAATAAAATTCCGTGCATTCCTGAAAAAATCTGCACAAAGTCTGCACAGCCTGCGGATTTTCCGCGGTATCTCTGCGAAATCTCCGGGAGTGCATGCTTTTTTCAGGATTCCGGCAATTCCAGGATTTCCGCCTTTGCGGCAGTTGCGATACAGACATAGAGTTTGTCCGTATACCGCCCTGTAGTGCAGAAATGCTCCATGACATACTTGGCTGACAGGGGCATCTCCAGGGAAAGGATGTCGCCTAAGGAAAACCATCTGCACGTGCCCTCATTGGAGACAATGTCGTCGTCCGCCTGTTCCTTTATGTCCGCAAAAAAGTAATAGTTCTGCCGGATCTCCCCCTTTGTATTCCGCAGGGCAATGTAGCGCAGCGCCAGATTCTCCACGTCCTCCGGCGCCAGCCCCAGTTCCTCTTTCAACTCCCTCAGTATGCACGCTCTGGCATCGTTCAGTTCGTCCCTTTCAAAGTGGCCGCCCGCCGAGCCCGTCCACACGTTGTTGACCACTCTTCCGCCCTGCCTGTAGAGGAGGAGCACCTTTTCGCCCCAAAACAGGTATATAGCCGTCATATTTCTTAATTTTCCATCCATCGCTTATCCCCCGTCTCTCTTTTGATGTTTCGGCCTCTTTCCGGTCTGATCCGATTCCCGCTCAAAAAACGCTCCTCGTATACGGCTCCCCATACAATGCTTCAAGGACCATGTTGTCCACAGTCCTTGAAATGTCTTACCATAGCGGCGCCGGCACAAATTCCTTGCGGCTTGTCTGCGCATCTTCCTGCCGGAGCGAAATACTCAAGTTAAACTCAATGGTGGAACAGCCGGATTCCGGTAAAGGCCATCATCATCCCGTACTTATCGCAGCACTCTATTACCACGTCATCCCGCACGGAACCGCCGGGCTGGGCGATATACTGCACGCCGCTCTTGTGGGCCCTCTCGATATTGTCCGAGAACGGGAAGAATGCGTCGGACCCCAAAGTGATGTCTTTCATCTGGTCCAGCCATGCCCGCTTCTCCTCCCTGGTAAAGACAGGGGGCTTCACCTTGAAGACTTTCTCCCAGGCGCCGTCCGCCAGCACGTCCATATATTCGTCCCCGATGTAGACGTCGATGGCATTGTCCCTGTCCGGCCTGCCCAGCTTGTCCACGAACTGCAGTCCCAGCACCTGGGGGGACTGGCGCAGGAACCAGTTGTCCGCCTTGGTGCCTGCCAGTCTGGTGCAGTGGATGCGGGACTGCTGCCCTGCGCCGATGCCGATGGCCTGGCCTCCTTTCACATAGCAGACGGAATTGGACTGGGTATATTTCAGGGTAATCAGCGCGATTTTTAAGTCGATCATCGCGGCTTCCGGAATCTCCTTGTTCGCCGTGACGATGTTGGAAAGCAGGTCGCCGTTTACATTCAGTTCGTTGCGGCCCTGCTCAAACGTAATGCCGTAGACCTGCTTCCTCTCCACAGGGGCCGGGACGTAGGAGGCATCGATCTGGATAACATTATAGCTGCCTCCTTTCTTGGCCTTTAACAGCGCCAGCGCCTCCGCGGTATAGCCCGGGGCGATACAGCCGTCGGAAACCTCCCGCTTGATGAGCCGGGCCGTGTCCTTGTCGCAGACATCTGACAGAGCGATGAAGTCGCCAAAGGAGGACATCCTGTCGGCTCCTCTGGCTCTGGCATAGGCGCAGGCCAGCGGAGAGAGTTCCCCTAAGTCGGACACCCAGTAGATTTTCGCCAGAGTCTCGTCCAAGGGCAGGCCTACCGCCGCGCCTGCGGGGGAGACATGCTTGAAAGAGGTGGCGGCGGGCAGGCCCGTGGCGGCTTTCAGCTCTCTCACCAGCTGCCAGCCGTTAAAGGCGTCCAGGAAATTGATATAGCCCGGTCTGCCGTTGAGCACGGTTACAGGAAGTTCGCTTCCGTCCTCCATGTAGATTCTGGAGGGTTTCTGGTTGGGATTGCATCCGTATTTCAGTTGAATTTCATTCATGGTTTTGTTTTCCTTTCGTGAAGCATTTGCCTTTTTGACGGTTCTTTTTTCATTGGTTCCGGTTTTCACTGGTTCTTATTAAAGATGCGGGTCTCGTACTGCCCTGTGGCAATGTCGATGAAGCGGACGAACAGGGAGACCTTGTTCTCCTCGTTCAGGCTCTCCCACAGCATCTCCGCAAAGCTGTCGATGTCGCCCTGGACAGCCACTTTCTTCGGCTCCCCCCGGAAGCTGGGCAGGGGATCGCCGTCATGCATATAGGTATGGAGGAAGCGCCCCTCTCCGTCAGCCGGATTGTCGTACGTAAAGGTGTACCTGTTGCAGCAGGCAGGGTCTCCGTCATTGCTCTTTAAGATGGACATGCAGTAGTCGAATTTGCCTCCTGCAAGACGCACCAGGCCGGAGATCCTTGGCGTGTAGTTGGGGCCGTCCGGCTCGAACTGGCGGCTGCGCAGGGACTGCTCGAACGTAAGCCCCCGGGAAAGGCCGTCATAGATGGTGTCCGTCTGGTCTCCGTTTGTGACAATTATGTCTGTCTGTCCGTCCGGCGAAGCCAGCACCCGCACCGGGGCGTAAATTACCAGGCTGGGATCCGTGAGTTTTTCCGGGTCAAATGCCTGGGTGCGGATCCCCTCTCCCTCCGTGACAAAGACCCGGTTGCGGCTGTTGGTGCTCCTGCCCATGATGAAGTAGGCGATAGCTGCCTTTTTGCCGTCAGCGGAGCGCCCGATGACGATTCCCCTGCCGGGGTAGGCGTTGTTTTTCAGTTCCTGTTCCAGTTGCATCATGCTTTTTCCCTCCTGATTCAAAGTTTCACATCCACTCGCCCTGTGACGGGAGGCCGGGCGTCCTGCGCCCCGCCGGCTCCGTTGTCCGGACGGTTCGCCCTCGCGGCAGTCGTAAGGCCAACGCAATCGGCTTTCCTGTCCGTGCAGGCATGGCCGCCCGGCTCGTTGTCCGCAGGAACAAAAACGCCGGCCCCCAGGCGCCACAAGTTGAGTGTGCCCAGACGGTCGGCTTCTTACGGCTGCACTCCCTGTGGGTCATCCCACTTCCGTCAGTCATGCAGTTCTTTCCTTACCTTGATTCTGTTTTGTCCGCGGCCTCCGGCTTTTTGCGGAATATGCGGATATGTTTATCTTACATGTTCTTTGCGGAATTTGCAAGGATATTTCTTGGGTTTTGGGGAATTTTTTTGGCGAATTTTTTATGTGCAATTTTTCTATGCCTCCATCCGCCATTTTAATACAGTTCCTGTTCCAACAGGAAATCTGCCACATGCATGGTTCTGATTCCTTCATAGTTGCCCCCTGCAAACTCATCCGTTCGGAGGACATATTTCGGATAATTGTCCGGAATTGACAGCAAATTTCCATACTCTCTCTGTTCGGTCTCTTTCCGTCCAATCAGCTGGCATATCTGAATATAGAGTTTTTCATTTTTTCTGGTGGCCACAAAATCAACTTCGGCATAATCCAGCTTTCCCACAAAGACATCATATCCACGGCGCAGCAATTCCATATATACGATGTTCTCCAACATACTGGCCACGGCATCTTCGCTGTATCCCAGAATGGCAAAACGCAGCGACGTATCCGCAAGGTAGAACTTCTCCTGGGTCTTCAGGATTTCCTTTCCCTTTATGTCATATCTGGAGCAACGATGCAGTAGATACGCTGTCTCCAACTTGCTCAAATAGCTGTACACTGTTTCGGGATCCATCTGGCGGTTCTGGCTCTTCAGATACTTTGAGAGCGTCAAAGCAGAAAATGTCTGCCCTACATTGGAAAACACATATTTTACCACTCGTTCCAGCTGATCGACTTTCCGAATCCGGTTTCGTCTGACAATGTCCGTGAAGATGGTGGAATTGTAGATGTCTTTCACAATGGTATATGCCTCTTCATCGCTGTATTCTTTCAGTTGAAGCGCCGGAAAACCTCCCATTCGGACGTAGCGCCAAAATTCCTGATAGCAATTGTCCGGCTCAGTGTATTCCCTCCTGAAGTCCAGATATTCCGCAAAGGACAGCGGATAGATGCGGAAAGAAATGTACCTGCCTGTCAGATATGTGGAAATCTCCGAGGACATCATCCGGGAATTCGAGCCTGTCACGAAAACATCCACATCAAAATCCGTCATGAATGAATTAACCGCTTTCTCCCAGTCCTCGATTTCCTGTATCTCATCCAGAAACAAATAGATTCTTTGACCTTGCGGAATACATTTCTTTATTTCTTTGTACAGCTTCGATACAGTGTCGATTTCCTCGTACTGCATACTGTCAAATCTATAGAAAAAAATCCGTTCCGGCTGAATGCCCCTCTTCTTCAGATATTCCTGCAGCATCAGGAGAATCGTGGATTTGCCGCACCGGCGCACGCCAGTCAATATCTTTATAAACGGGGCATCAATGAACGGGATTATTTTATCCATGTACTGCTTGCGGTAAATCATTCGACATGTCTCCTTGTCTCCCAATTTATGGTTTTGGGGCTGTCTGGTTTATTCAGGGGATGTTATATATTATATCCTGTTTTTTTGATATTATCAATAATTTATCGGGGTATAATCGGATAAAATCTTTATCCGGCTTCCGGTAGAATGGTACGATAGGAGACGATTCAAGCGGTAAGGAAAGTCATCTCACAAGGGATGGCTTGAGAACGTAAGCCTCTCTGGATGCACATTCAGGGAGGTGCGACAGGGTTTTCTGCAGACCGTGGCGAGGCAGCAGGACACAGATATTTTCCGACTACACATAGAGCACTCCCCATCACATCTACGCAGTCAACATCTTGTCCTTGCCCCCAATACATAATGCATATATGTTTGCCATGACTGGTAAACATACTTATATCTCTCAAGAATTACTGGTAAGCAGTCTAAATGCTTTCTTCAGCATTTCTAATCCTTTCTTATAACTTGGATTTCTGTGGTTTATTAAAACAAACAGTATATTAGGCACCAAGCAACAGATAACTAACTTAATCACTATCGCCTGGAATCCATAAAAGGGTAATATATTACAAATCATATATGTAATCACCCCGAGGATTCCAGCTTCAAAAATATATAAGAGCATCTTCAAATAATACTTAATTTCACTTTTCAAAAAGTAGAACTTAAACAAAACATGCGTTTCCCAGGGAAGTTCAATACATACGCAACTAATAATTGTTGAAATCGCCACGCCTGCAACACCGATTTTTTTTACTAAAATCACATTCAAAAAAAGATTTACCAAACACCCAACTATTGGTTTCCATTTATCTACCCGCCACATGCCAATTGCATCCTTATATGCGGTGACTGTTCTCCTTATCTGTTCAAAGAAAAACCTCAATACAAGGGTCAGTACAATACTGATATGAAAAAGCAAATCCTCGCCCAGCCACAAAATCATAAAGTCTTGAAACAAGCACATAAAACAAATACTGCACCAGCCCACTAGCCACATTCCCCATAAAAATAATACCTTGAAATCCTCGTAATTTTTATCTTTTGTTTCCACAGCGGTACTATTTCCGATACTTGCCTGAATTGCAACATATATCAAACTAGTAAATGTCGTTATGGCCGAAATGACGTAATTATAATTTCCATAGATAGCCACAACCGTTAATCCCAGAAACGCAGAAATCACAATGGAATCTAAAGAATTTGATATTGTTTTACCTATTTTTTGAAGTGCTAATGCACTTACTTCCTTTTTGATTTTTCCGGAAGTCTCTTTGTCTAAATTGCCATTGCAGGTATATTGCGGATATCGTTTGTCACATTCATACGAACACCAAAAATTATAGATTATAATATATATAGTTGTTAATATTACATATAAATACATATTTTTTAGCCAAACTACTATAAATATCTGTAAAAAGTTTATCATTACTCTGCATATCGTTGCAATCCCATCTATAATGTCATTCCTTTGGTGCGCATTAATGAGAGAAATCTTATGCATAAAAAGTAGATAACCGATAACAGTATTAACCAAATATAGTATCCAAAGGATATATATATTGATATTCTCTGGCGGAGAACCACTGATGAATTTATCTATGAACGGCAATATGATGATTCCTACTGACAAAATAACGAATCCAATCGTCCTATATGCCTTTTTATACATATTCATAAGCGCCGAAACTTTTACAGTATCATTTTCAGCAATAGGTTTATACATACTTGCAATAATTGCATTCGCAATGCCTAAATCAGCTATATTAAGAACCTGCAAAATAGAACTATATAACCCCCCTAAGCCAAGATACTCTTCCCCCAATGACTTAATAAAAATTGTCCGAACAATAAACGGAAATAATATTTCGACCACACGCCTTACTATGCCTACAATAATATTTCGTACTGAATTCTTTGTTCTCTCATTATTCATATTCACTCCAACATTATGAAAAGCTGTTTATCATCAAAATCCTAAGACCAATAGCATCCATTTTCAACAATTTTCTTATTTTCCACTTCATCCTCTTGTTTTGGGTAAACCCAATTCTCATTATAAAAATTCCGCACATAGTCATAAGTAGCTTCATGATCCCACCTTTTGCCCTTAATTCCGAATAAAATTTGTGTTGCCCCCCCAAGGTGGATTGCTTTTTTCCCTGATGCTTTTAGCATGGATGTAAGAGGAAGCCCGTAGGCACCGCAGCCTAATATCGCAACATCAAAATCTATTTTCATGGCCTCTCTATACATCCAATCCAAAGCATCAAACCAATTTGAGAATCTCTCATCCTTTTCTCCCGCAATAGTCTGAACCGCTTTTAATGTTTTCAAGCTGAACTCTGGTAAAATATTGGTACCAGGAAATATATCAGCTCTATGTTTATATTGAGCTTGAATTGTATTCTCAAATGGATGAATCACAAGCACTTTTTTATTTTCTAACGCAGATGTCCAAGGCTTTTCAGGCGCTTTCCATGGTTCCAGGTTTAATAAATATGTAAGGCAAATATCCTTTCTCATATATTTTCGTATGTAATACTCTTCAAAACGCAGATTCCAAACTGCAAGCATATCCACGTCTTTCATTGCATTAATCATATAGTAATTAAAATCATTACCATATACAACATCATTCGGGAAAAAGCCTGACCATCTACAAAGCTGCTCCATGGATTTCTCCCTGAGTCTTTTGATTGAAAATTCAAATGAACTGGCACAAAACATCTCTGATGCCCCGAAACGTCCGATAGCTATAGGCCTGTCTTCATTTATCCATTGGATAATTTTGTTATTTGTTTTCTCTATATCAAATACTGGTATTCTCGCATATACTTTGGGGAATGTAATTGTTTTTTTAAATGCATGGCTTATTCTTCTATTACGTAAATAATAATAAATTAGAGTTGGAATTTTTTTCACATTTTTCCTCCATATAGCTCATGTCGTTCATAACTTTCACTTTTTAATATATCTCTTAGTCTTTATGTTTTTATACAGTCGCATTTCTTTACTTATATGATGTTTATTGGCAGTGCAAACACCATTTCTCCCTGTTCGAATATACTTTTTTATGAAAAACATTACATTTAATAACTAACGCCATTACAAATTTTTCACTTTCCTAATATAATTTGAACATACGGAACTATAGAATAAATAACTGCAGTAAGAAAACTGCAGTTTTTGCGCAAATAGTGAAACCATTCTTTCCCTGGCAGCCCCTTTGGCGATTCTTTCTTCCTTATACGTTCTCTTCTTGACAATGAAACATCTTTCCATGTCCCAACTTTGGAATTATCATTGCACACGCCTACAAAAAAATGGGATGCCAAGATTCTAATTCCTTTTTTTCCAGCCTGATATCCGTAATCAAAATCTCCCATAGCGTGATGATATACCGGATCAATATTATCCAATGAAATAAATATGTCTGTGGGCATCAATACACAATTAGCGCAAAATGTATCACAATATCGTTTTTCGTCATCAACAGACATAACCTTTCTATAGCTAGGCCTTATCTTTCCTGTTCGTACTACTCCACTATAAGACATCTCTCCGTCCGAACTGCATGTCGCTCCAACTATAATACTTTTTTCTGCCCCAAGATAGCTTATTAATTTTGTTATTGCGCCCTTATAAAATTCTACATCATCATTAGCAAGCATAACAAAGTCATACTTTCTGATATCACTCGCTTTTGCTTCATCTATTGCAGTACGCATACCCCCTGAATAGAAAAGATTGCCATTCCCCTTAATAACTTTTACATTAGGAAACACGCTTACTGCTTCTGCAGTTCCATCGTTACTATTATCATCTACGATCAAAAAAGAAAAATTCTGCTGCTCATCCTGTAGAACTGTATCAATAAATTTTAAAGTTTTTTCCTTTCGGTTATAACATGTTATTAGTACAAGAATATTAGCCATTATCTTTCCTTTTATCTCCTTACAAAGTTGTCATCTATTTTAACTCATGATACCAATTAATATCTGTTCTAATCACTCTCGCCGGTACTCCAGCAATTATTGAATTTTTTATATAGGTTTCGTTTGTAACAATAGCTCCTGTTCCTATTATTGAATTTTCACCTATCTCTGTCCCTTTCAGCACAGTGACGCGATGGCCTACCCAAACATGGTTCCCCACGTAAATATCTTTTGCATGATTTATACGATTTCCATTGACATTCAGTATCGAATGACTGTCACTTGTCCGAAAAACAATTTCACTCGAAAACAAGCAGCGTTCTCCTATCGATATTGTTCTCCCCTCTATACAGGCTAAATGGATATTTCCTTCAAAATGAGAATGGTTACCAATAGTAATAGTTGCCCCTTCACTAACAATAAAATCCATATTTCGGCATACGCAATCATGACCTATATAAATACGATTATGGTTCCCCCGGAATAAAAATTTACAATTATATATACGACTTCCTTTTTCAATAATTAATTGATTTTCTGTTCCACTATTTATAATTTTGTTTGTTTTAAGAAATGCCCCCCTATACATAATTTAACACCTTTTCTTCCTCTAAAATGGTTTCTGCAAAGTACAGTATATATGAATGATAATACAAACATCAGCCTTTCATGATCCCTAACATAACGCTTTATCTTATACAACATTTCCTATCCCCATTCATTTATATAACTGTCGTATTATAATTAATATCAGATTTTATGCATTTCGTATCCATTCATCTAATAATATCATTTTATCTTGAAATAAAAATTGCATCCTACTTTTATGTGGCCTCCAGGGCTCGCTTATCGTTTTTATTCTTAATGTAATTTCTTTAAAGTCTATAATTGGTTTTGTTATATCCAGTATCAATCCATTTTCATCATTTATCAGGCAAGTGGCCCCTGCATTTTCAGAAACCATCACAAACTCGCCTGCTAATAACGCCTCGTTTACTACCGCTCCAAAAGGTTCATAGCTACTAGGAAGCACTAGTATCTGTCCGGCAAGATACCATGCCTTAAGTTCTACTCCCTCTTTTCTGCCAACGTAATATATATATTCCTCACCGTTTGCGTCTTTAATCATACTTTGAATTCTACTTAATATATCAGGAAATTCTTTTGACATGCCTCCTATTAACACAAGTACATTATCTGGACTCGATTTATGACTTTCCAAAAAAGACTTTACCAGATATTCAACATTCTTTTCCGGAGCCATTCGTCCAACATATAAAAAAATTCTCTTTCCTACTAAATTGTACGATTTTATAAGTTTATGCGCTTCGTTTACGATTTGATCTCTATTCTCATAAAATTCCCTTTCATCCTGTATGATAGGAAAAACGAATGTTTTCGCCTTAAAGTTTTCTTTATACCACCTTTCCACCTTTTCATTGCATAAAATAATGCCATCTAAATATTTGATTCCAATATTTCGCGAAACTTTTCTTACACCCTTACATTCTTTCGCCATATTAAAACTGTCATCGCATATTGTAATAATTTTATAATGCTTCCTGTAAATATACCTAGTCAGTATTGCACTCCATAAGCCTTCCCCATATTCCCCTACTATGACCACATCCGGATTATACTCAAGAATCCGTTTTTTATGTCCGAAATAAAAACTTCTGCCCTTTATTGTTATACTCTTTTTAAAATAGTCTGGTTTAAATTGGAACTTCTGGCTTATTGCATCGTAGTCAAACTTTTGACTCTTTAAATTCTTATAGTATAAACAGACTCTTGCTTCAAACCTTTTATATAATTCATTAAAGAAAGAAATTCTATAGGGCGCAATTGTAGAATGAAAAATTAATATCTTTTTATTAGCAAAATTTGAACCCATTCCTTTGAACTCCTTCTCTGTTCTTTTTAATGTTTTTCCCTCTTTCCTCAGCATAATTTATCTCAGCCGCCTTGCAGTCTTTCTCTTTTCAACACCACATTAATTATTTCATCTCCTACTATTATAAAAGAATAATTCATAAAGCTATTTATAAAAAATTGTTCCGTAAATCCATATAGTACAAACAAAAAAGTTATATAAACTCCATATACATCCCCCCTGTGTACCATACTTTTTATTGCCACAACATATACTATACAAATTACTGCTGACATAATTATTCCGTATTTCATCAGCAAAAAGACATATGCATTGTCAATAAAAGCGCTTAAATTTTTTGAGTTTCCAAATAGCGTAACAGTATCTGATGTCAAAACTGTATGCGCATGACCAATCCTCCCTGTCAATAACCGATTCAAAATACCCGCCGGGTTGTTTCCCCAATAATTTCCATCATAAAATAGCGGAACTGCAAAACTTAACAGAACAATGGCAGTCATCCCCATACATAGCAAACGTGTCAACCATTTAGTCATTTTCTTTCTTCTGACTATGACTTTCAATAAGCACCCTAATAAGATTGCAATGCTTCCCATAATAAATCCGCTCCGAGAAGTCGAGTATTTATAGATGACACAGCTTAATGCAAAAAGGAAAGATGCTTCCGACCATCTCACTTTGTCTTTACGCGTATATAAATATAAAATAATTAATATGACAACTGTTGCATGAAGCGCATTTCCTGAACTATATCCCATGCCATGCCAGACCTTGCCGCTCTGCATTGCCATCTTATCCTCAATAATTCCTCCAACGGCTAATGCTAACATTACACATACACAACATATCCATAATTTCGAAATTTGCCTCATAATTATGTCTTTGTCAATATCTTTGACCCCAATCATAGCCATTACAGAAAGGATAATGCCCGTTCTTTTTGTTGTCATTGTTACCAGCAAAGCTACGCTAAACAAAAACAATGAAAATAGTAGCTGTTTCTTCTCCCATCGAATTGACATAATATGCAAAATCCAAACAGGAACTGCAATAACCGTCAATACATAATACGCATAATCTTCACTATCTAATCCTATCCCTTTTGCACATACCATCAAAAATAGAAATATACAAATAAAAGTCTTTGTTTTTGATAAATAGATTCTTTCTTTTATCCCTCCTGACTTAAACTGGTTCTTCACAAATTTTCTTCCTTTCAATACTAGCACTCTGATATATCATCATCATTTCTTTATAATTTTCATTTTCTGAATATAAATTTTTGTATTTTTGCTTAGCATTTTCTCCTAAAACAGCTATATCCAGTTTTTCAAAACGCTTAACTGTATGTACAAGCGCATCAGCCGAATCATATTGAAACTTCAATCCATTTACGCCATCATCTACCAGTTCCCCTATATTGCCAATATTCCCGACTATTACTGGCGTTCTGCAGGCAAAAGCTTCTATAACAACCATTCCAAAAGTTTCATAGCATTGTGATGTAACAATTAATGCTTTTGTATATTTTAATAGGCGTACCAGCTTTTCCCTTTCCGTAAATCCTATCAATTCAATATTTGTTAATCCTCTATTGGATGTTACTTGCCTATAGTACTGTAGTTCACTACCTGCCCCTGCTAATATCAGCTTTCTATCCGGCATCTTGGAAAATGCTTCTATCAGCAATTGTATTCCTTTCATTTCCTCGATTCTTCCGACATACAAATAAAATTCTCCCTTCACCTTTTTGCACTCCGCTTTAAAGGTGAAGTTCGGTTTCACATAAATCTTTTTTTCCTGAATTTGCTTTATTTCCATCAGCTTTTCTTTATTAAATTCAGACAAACAGACATAATTCAGTTTTCCAAAGATTCCAGTCATTCTATGAACTTTCAAGTTGATTACACAGATGAATGTCTGTATCCAACTCCTACGATAACAACGATATTTTAATGCACAGTTAAGCCCGTGCTTCAGGCAGTCCTCGCAAATGTGACCATCCCGGTAAAATGTCGCTCCTGGACAAAGTAAACGAAAATTATGCATTGTCTGAACTACGGGAACATTTAGCGAAAGCGCTGCGTAATACACAGATGGGCTAATCAAACTCAAAGTATTATGGACATGAACAATCTCAATCTTTTTCTCCTTGATTATCTTCCGGACATCTATGTAAGTACGAGGATTAAATATAGCTGTAAGCGGCAGCGTCAACTTCTTTAATGAAAATTGGCGCAATTCAGAATTATTCCGACTATATAAAACAACCTCATGTCCATGGTCTTCCAACATCTTCTTTTCATTGGCAACAACAGTATCTTCTCCGCCCGGAACCTGATAATAGTTATGTACAATTAAAATTTTCTTCTTACTATTATCAGGCATATTCCTTTTTCCTTTCATATACATTCACGCTAACTCCTGCTTCAATGCATTTACCAGCTTGTCATTTTCTTCTGTTGTCTTTATTGCCAATCTTACATATTGCCGGCCATCCTGCTTCATTTTTGCAACCAAATTTTTTATCAGAATGTTATGTTTGACAATGAGTCTGCGATTTAGTTCCTTAGCCGTCATTCCTGTCCTGACTTCGGCCATGACATAATTTGCCTGAGACGGAATTATGCGCAACCCATAGACTTTATTTAATTCGCCAATAAAGCGAACCCTTTCTTCCCGAAACCTTTTCAACGCAGAAAAATAGTCCTTTTTATATTTTTCTTCTATCTGCATATAGAATTCAGCAAAGGAATTAATGTTCCAAATAGAAACATCTTTCTTCATCTTTTCAATTAGGTTTTTATTACCTGATGCCAGTACACCCAGCCTTAATCCCGGTACGCCATAAGATTTTGAAATGCTCTTCAATACACAAAGATGCTCGTTTGTATCCAAAATACTTTGCTCAATAACAGATGATTCATCTTCATCTGCAAAATCTACAAATGACTCGTCAACCAACAAAGAAATTTTCTGCTCTTTTGTCCATTCAATTAATCTCAATATTTCGGTTTTCGGTATATAATTTCCAGACGGATTATCCGGATTAATGAGAACCATATTCCGTATAGCCTTACTTTCGAAATAGCTTATTAAATCATCAACTGTATACTTGAAGCAATCATTCTCCGGCCAATAAGCTACCAGTTCTTCTTCTGCATATCTATGGCTATACTCTTCAAAAGTAGGTCTGATAATACCCACTTTTCCAGAAATACTCCCCATCCATGACTTGATTAATTCGGCAGCTCCATTCCCAACCAATATATTTTCCTGATGAACCCCAAAATTTTTAGCTGCCAGAAGCGAATTTATTCTCATCCCTGACGGATACTGTGTAAGCAATTTTTCAAAACTCACCTTTATCTCATCAACCATCTTTTGTGGTGGAAAATATGGATTAACCAGATAGCAGAAATCCATCAGCTGTGGGTATCTCCAATATCCGCCATATCTTTCCTGCAAAAGCGCAACCCTTTGATCTTCATCAGAAATAAACATAGATGCTGCAATATCTAAATCCTGAATGTCATCTATCTCATACCAAAGCTGTCCGCTTAGTCTTTTCGCTTTCAGTTCCGGTTCGTCAAGCATGGTAATTATTCGCAGCACTTGTTCATAATACTCATTTTCCCCAAGCGCACTTTGATATGCCTCTAAAAACGGAACATAATACGTACAGGAAAAATGCTTGCTAAACTTATAAATATTTACTGTTTTATAATAATCAGCAATTTCATCAAATTTAAAATTCTTTCCTGGCACAAAAGCTTCTATACCGTCATTTGAATCCAATTTTACGCATGTTCCATCCATCCATGATTCATATTTGTCAACAAGCGCCAACGTTTCTCTCGAATCATTTAATAAAACCTCAAGTACAGAATCCTCAAAAATAAGATCCGACTCAAAAAGAAGAGTATCTTCTTTGCAAAGCCAATCTTTTGCCAAAGCCAAAGAATATATATTATTGGTTTTATCGTAAACCGGATTATTTATATAGGTAATCGGGGTTATAATATCTAAAGCATTAATGTAATTAATTAGTTTTTGCCCCTCATAGCCCACGACAATCACAATCCTTGACAGATTATGCCTTTCAATCTGACGAAGCATCCTCTCTATCAACGTAACTCCGTTAACCTGAATCATACATTTTGTATTGTCACGAGTTAAATCTTTAAGCCGTTTACCCATCCCTGCTGCTAAAATTACTGCCTGCATAGTTCTGTCCTCGCTAAAGTTTTTTCTAGTTGTATAGATTGATAAATTCTTTTCTGTCCAAGTCCAGTTCAAATACCTCTGTAACACTACTCATGGTATTTCTTTGATACCAATTCCAAACCATATCTATATTAGGAGTATGTACCAAAAAAATTTTCGCAATTTCTTTAATAACCTTTATTCCAAACGAAAAATCTGACACAAAGTATCTTGAATTCCAATCCGGAATCCAGCCTGTGCCCGTCTGTTTCATAGGAGAAAACAATCCTTTAAATGCTTTTATCCCTCTTATTTTTTGAGTCATTTCATCTACTGTATGACTTTCATAATAATCTTTTAGCGATACTACGGCTGTCAAATCCAATGGAATGATTCGGCAAATATTTTGAAGTTCACAATCACAATTCATCAATAAATCTGAAGAATCGTTCGTCCACTCTTCATAGAATAAGATATTTCTTGGATATGTACTTTTTGAATCATAATCTTTAAATATTGAATATAACCGCGTAGTATGTAAAATCGGATTCGATGGAGTCAATGTTACTGATAAATAATTGCTCACCCACTCACTAGGTATGTCAAAAACAGACTCCATTTCTTTACAAATATTTATTGCGAAATGCGATGGAATTGAACCGATTTTTATGCTCTTCTTTCTTCCAAGTTCATAAACACTTTCTCCATATTTCTTTAAACGCGCAATACTATGTACCCGTTGCAGTCCAAAAAGTATAACATCTTTTTCTATAACTTTACGGAATGCGAATTCGCCTCCTCCGCTTCCCGGTATAATTCCTATTTTTTGCCCTTCATGCACAAATGGCAATATCTCCTCAGCGATACTTGAAAAAAGATGTGGCGGCATAGTAATCCATATATGTTCTGCTTTCTCCACTGCTTCCCGCATTGAATTTGTGACTTTAGATATATGTCCTCTTCGCAGCAATTTATCGTCTGCATCATAAACCCTAAGTTCTTTGTTCCATTGCTCTGGTTTAGATGTATAAATAACTACTTCATTTCCTTTATAAGCAGCATCTGCTGCCATTAAAGTTCCAATGTTCCCGCCACCAATTACTGTTATTCTCATGTCATCACCAAATCATAAAATATATAATACCATGGCATAAGCTTTCATAAAGCATTCAGCCAACACCACAAAGTTACTTTTCCAGCATATATGCTTCGAACACATGTGTAGACACCCTTTTATGAGCCGGAGGTAATTGCATATAATCACCATATATAGTCTTTAACCATCTTTCATATCCGATTGGTATCTTATAATCCTTGCCTTCAAATATATGATCTGTAAAAGAAGCAAAAATATCTTTTTCACAAGCAAATACAGCGTAACATGTAAAACTTCCAACTCTTTTCGTATCCACATCTTTATACTTCTGAGCATTTTGTGACATTTTAAGAGCAAAAAAATTTTTAGGAAAGGGACGTAATACTATGTTCAGTATTTTAAAAGCTATTCTTCTTTTAATTCCTGGTATTGTGTCATTTTTTTGTGATCTTGCAATGTTGCATCCTCGATAGAAGTTTCGCTTTCTGTACATTTTTGCGACTTCTTTGTCATTATCTGGCGCATTGTCATAAATTATGATATCCACATTTACAGCTATTTTTTTCCCTCGTATATCTGGTTCATATAAAATAGTTTCTGTGTCCAAAACTTTACCAAACGCATAGCAATAGTCATTGTCATCTTCCGCACATACAAATTTATATCTGTCATTTTCCTGATTAAATACTTTTCGAAATTTCTCGTACTCTGGCCTAAGCATTCCAATATCTATATCATCATCCCAAGGTATGTATCCATTATGTCTGATTGCCCCAAGTAATGTTCCCGAATCCAGCCAATAATTAATATTATGTCTCATGCAGCACGAATGCACTTCATCTAAAATATTAATTTGTAGTTTCTTTAATTCGTCAATATCTATCTTTCTCATGAAATCCCTCTCTATGCCACTATCTATTACTCTCCCCTTATATACGCATGCCAGATAAACTTTGTATTAGTTTTTATATATCTCATAAATAATCGCCGAGGTTCCTGCATCAAACGATACAGCCATTCCAAATTACTTTTCTGTATCCACATCGGAGCTCTCTTAATATTACCTGCAAAATAATCAAACCCTGCTCCTACACCCACCATAAAACCTTTTACACAGCCTTTATGGCAGGCCATCCATCTTTCCTGTTTGGGTGCCCCTAGGCCAACCCATATAAAATCTGCATCACTCTTATTAATCCGATTTATAATCCTCTTATCTTCCTCTTCAGACAATGGCTGAAAGGGAGGGCTATACATACCAGCAATCTCTATTCCTGGATATTTTTTTTCGATTTTTTCTTTTAATTTGTCTAGTGTTTCTTGGGTAGAACCATAAAAGAAATGCTTGTATCCTTCTTCTGCAGACATTTTAAAAACTTCTTCCATATAGTCCGGCCCTGCTGTCCGTCCCATATTAACATGACCTCTTTTTCTTCCTATGGAGGATAACGGACCTCCATCCGGAATTGTTAATGCACTCTCATTTTGTATCTCGCGGTACTTTCCATCTTCCCATGCAGTTACTGTAGTATGTACATTGGCCACGCAGCAATAATTTCCACTTAGATCTTTTATATTTTCCCTTGTAAACCGAATCAGCCACTCCATATTTATAGCAGCAACATCTACTTTCATGATCCTGCAAACTGCTATTTGTGGTTTATCAAGTTTTTGTGCAATCTCCTGGCATGCATCCCCACTCATCCTACCATCCTCTTCCCACAACGCACACACTTACTCCTCACACCCCAAATAAGCCGGCGCATAAACTCCCCACCTCTTATGGTAAACCAGCCCATCCGCTCCCTTGATCATATACCTTACCGTACTGGCGCAATGCTCCCTGCATTCCCGGTAAAAAGCCCTGGGCAGCCTCACATACTCCTGCAGCTGCTCCAGCACATACCCGCATTTCTGGTACAGA
>JAAWOU010000128.1 GCA_022799755.1 Lachnospiraceae bacterium | reverse complement strand
TTACTCATTGTATCACAGGAGGCTTTTTTATGTTGTCCTCACCGCTTCCGCTTACTCTATTCTCCCCAGCATAGCTGGGGGATTAGGGTTTTCATTTATGCTTTTTTATATGTTCATAACGCGGACCTCCGGCCGCAACCGAAAATAAAATAGAGCCAAAACTCTGTTGACTGTGCTACAATGCACATAGGCTAATACCAGCAAGGAGGTTCAGCTCTATGTGCAAAATGATAGACCAATTCGCCGATAAAATCAAGGGGCAGTTTTCTTTTTTCGACCGGATGATCATAAACGGCTATCTCCGTCCCCTGCTTTCTGAGCAGACGCGGATTGGCTATCTATATTCAATGGGGATCCCGTTGAGGGACTTCACCGAATATTTCAAGGACGTCACTGACCAGCTGATTGAACAAATCGAAGGCAGCGCCGCGGAACTCGGCCGTCCTGTTGTATATCTCTCTTCCCCCAAAGACAGGAAGGAGGACATCGCCAAAGATTTCTTTCTTTCAGATCCTGTGGACGAGGGCCTTATCTGCGCCCTCAAGACCCTGGAATCCTGCAGGACTGCAAAGGTCGTAGGGACAGAGGGGAAGCATTTCCTCAAGTCTTCCTCCTCCAAATGCCTCCACTATTACCTCTATTATCTGGACAGGGAGTTCGGCTTCATGTTCGTCAAGATACAGACATGGTTCCCTTTCAATATCCAGGTCTACATAAACGGCAGGGAACTGATGAAGCATGTGTTCGATGCCAATGGCATCGCTTATGGATGCTACGACAATTCCTTCACCGATATCAGCGATGTGGCAAAAGCGCAGGAGCTGGCTGACAGGTTCGATTCCACAAAGCTCTGCCGCCGCCTTGATGCTTTTGCCGGATCCATCAGCCCTTTTCTTGACACTGTCCAGAAAAAGTTCGGGCAGGGCTACTTCTGGTGCGTGGACCAGTGCGAGTTCGCGACCGACATCATGTTCAAGGAACGTTCCTTTTTAGAGGATATCTACCCCTCTCTGGTCGGGCACGCATTCTATGATTTCTCATGCACCGATGTCTTCACCTTTATGGGGCGAAAACCGGACCCGCGGTTTCAGGGAGAAGCTGTCTCCGACTATAAGAACCGCCCCATTGGCTGCAGGGTGAAGTTCAAGCTGAAGTCCAACAGTGTGAAGATGTATGACAAATGCAGCGTGCTCCGGATAGAGACGACCATCAATGGCCCGCGCGAGTTCAAGGTGTTCGGCACCGTCAGGCACCATGACGGCACGGAATCGAAGCAGTGGAAGCCCATGGGGAAATCCATCTCCAACCTGTACCGTTACGCCGAAGTCTCAAAGGCCTGCAACGCAAGGTTCATCGATGCCCTGGTGGACATCGTGCCCGTCAGATCCGTACAGAAGGAAATCTCATCCGTCTGCTCAGGAAAGACCGTCAAAGGGAAGCACGTCCCTGGTCTTAACGTATGGTCCCCCGACGTGCTGCGTATCATGGAAGCAGTCAGTGACGGCAGGTATCTGATAGGCGGCTTTCGGAACAGGGATATCGGAAAAGCTATCTTCCCTGACATGGAAGACGCAAAAAAGCGCAGTTCCAAGACCAGCCGTACGCTCAGGAAGCTGCGTCGGCATGGACTGATCAAAAAAGTCCCGCGCTCCAGGCGTTACCAGGTCACTCAAAAAGGCTGGCAGATTATGGGGGTCCTTATCAAGCTGTACCATAAGGACTTTCCGGAGCTTATGGCTAAAGCAGCATAATCCCAAACGCACGTTTTCCCCATGCCGGCTATGGGCCGGTTTTATATTCATGCCAATTTTCAGAAAATCTTTCTTTTAAGTGCAGTTATTGCGAGTTAATATCATAACAGCCTGATATTCTTCAAAAGGCTCATTAAAATTGTATTCATGCAAAGAAAAAGACAAAAAATCAGATATTGTTTTGAAAATTTCATTTCTTGGTAATATATCTACGTCAAACAAACTATGGAACTTTCTTGTACAGAAAACTCATTTACGCAGATTTTCCGTAATCGGAAAACCTGCGTAAACGCTTGTTGGTGACATATCCCCAACCCCCTGAGATAATCACCTGCTGCGATGGCTGCGCGTTCCGTTGGAACGCTGAAAAATTGAAACCTAATATCTTTGCGAAATAAAAAAATGCTATGCAATCCATGGAACTTTTGCATAGCATTTTTATTTTTCCGTTTACCTGGCATAAGTCATAAGATTTGCAATGTTTCCTTATGGGCTACTGCCTAAGGTCTTCCCCCTTTTCTCCTCACCCGAGATACTTCCTCAGAATGCCCAGGAACAGGTCTATGTCAATGGGCTTTGAGATATGGGCGTTCATTCCGCTCTTCAAAGCCGTCTCCTTATCCTCCTCCATGGCGTTGGCCGTCATGGCGATGATGGGCAGGTTCTTCACATCCTCCCTGTGCAGGGCCCGGATGTTCCTGGTGGCCTCATAGCCGTCCATCACCGGCATCTGCACATCCATCAGGACGGCGTCATAGTAGTGCTCCGGGGACTTCTGTACCATATCCACCGCGTCCGTGCCGTCCGGCGCCGCTTCCACCGCAAAGCCGGTTCCCTCCAGTATGGTCTCCGCAATCTCCCGGTTCAGCTCATT
Source organism: Lachnospiraceae bacterium (assembly GCA_022799755.1). Lineage (GTDB taxonomy): Bacteria > Bacillota > Clostridia > Lachnospirales > Lachnospiraceae > Acetatifactor. The sequence continues at coordinate 4,018 of JAAWOU010000128.1, read as the reverse complement.
GTCCTCCACCAGCAGAATGCGCTTGCCGCCGAAGTCCACCTGGGTCCAGCTGACCTCCTCCTCTTTCTCCAGCAGGTTGTTGGCCGCAAGCAGGACGGATTTCAGATCCGACATGAACAGGGGCTTGGCGCAGAAAGCGGTGACGCCCGACTGCTTCGCCTCCTCCTCAATGTCCGTCCAGTCATAGGCTGTCAGGATGATGATAGGCGCCTCCGGCCCGATGGCCCCGCGGATTCTCCTGGCTGTCTCGATTCCGCTCATCTCCGGCATCTGCCAGTCCACGATATAGGTGTGGTAGGAGTCCCCCTCATTGTAAGCGCTCTTGGCCCGGTACACCGCCTCTCTGCCGGAGGTGGTCCACTCTGCCCGCATGCCGATCTGCTTGAGCATCCTGCAGACGCTGTCGCAGCTGTCCAGGTCGTCGTCCACCACCATGGCCCGCAGGCCCTCCATCTCCTTGATCCTGGCCGCGTTCTTCTCCACATCCTGGAGCTTTAAGCTTAAATGTACCTGGAATTCGCTGCCCTTTCCCTTTTCGCTTTTGACCGTGATCTCTCCGCCCATCATGTCCACGATGTTCTTCGTGATTGCCATACCCAGTCCGGTGCCCTGTATCCCGGTCTTGGTGGTGCTGGCCTCCCGCTCAAAGGGCTCGAAGATATGGTCCACAAACTCCGGCGACATGCCGATGCCATTGTCTTTGACTATAAATGTATAGTCCCCATACCCCCGGTGGAAAGTGGTCTCCTGTCTGATCCGGAAACTGACGGTTCCCCCCGCCGGCGTATACTTCACCGCGTTGCTTAAGAGGTTCACGAATATCTGGCTCAGCTTCAGGGAATCCGCGATCACATCCTCATTGGCCACGTCGAAAGTATCAATAAACAGCTCCTGCTGCTTGGCTTTCACCTGGGGCTGGATGATGTTCACCAGGTTATGGGTCAGCTCGGAGATATTGCACTCCTGCTCCTTGATCTGCACCTTTCCGCTTTCGATACGGCTCATGTCCAGGATATCGTTGATCAGGCTCAGCAGATGATTGCTGGAGGACAGGACTTTCCGCAGGCAGTCCTGCACCTGGTCCTTATTGTCGATATGGCTTACCGCTATGGTAGTAAAACCTATGATGGCGTTCATGGGGGTCCGGATGTCATGGGACATATTGGACAGGAAAGTGGTCTTGGCATTGTTGGCATGCTGGGCCTGCATCAGGGCCTCCTGCAGGGCCTGGGTCTGCTCCCTCTGCTTCTGCACCTGGGCCGTGATGTCCTTAGCCACCACCATGACCATGACATCTCCCGTGTCGTCGCTCTGTGTCATGATAAAGGACTGGCGCACGCACATCTGCTCATCGGCACCGACCTGGCCCCAATATTCCACGGACACCTCCGATTCCCCCCGCCCGAAGCATTCTTTCAGATACTCCAGATCGGTCACCTCCGCGTACTCCTCCAGGGACTCCTCCAGCACAAAGGATTTCCACCGCTCAAAGCATTGGCTGGCCGCACAGGGCGCCGAGAGCCCCGCTTTCTCCAGCATGGAAATCTGGCCCCCGTCCATGACCCGCACCACATCCTGTTCCACCAGATCTCTGGTCAGATTGAACTCAAAGGTACAGAAAGCGCTGGAAGCGATGGCGATCCTATACTGCCTCTCCTTGCGGTTGGCCAGGGAAATCTCCGCCTGGGCGGACAGCTCCCGCTCTTTCAGCTTTGTGATATCCTGGCGCAGGAACAAAAGCTTCACCGTCTCCCCGTCCCGGCGCTCCAGGCAGATGATGTTGATATGCTCCCATCCCTCCACGCCCTGGTGTACCACCCGGTATTCATGCTGCATCTCCGACACGCCCTCGTCCAGCTCCCCGATCAGGGCTTTGCGCTCCAGCATCTCCCGGAATCTGTCCGCGGCCTCCTGCTCCACCAGGAAAGAGCACAGATAGGAGGCGAAATCGCCGTATCTGCCGGTTGCCGGAAAGTCCTCCCGCTCCGGCCTGGTTCCCGCCAGATACCGGTAGGAATCCTCCTCTAAGTCTACCAGGATGAACCGTGAAAACAGTGTGCTCACACCGCTGATCACATAGGCCATCTCCCGGTTCTCCTCTTCCAGACGCTTCTTCTCCCGCCCTGCCCGCAGCAGCACAAGCACGATATAGACCGCGAACAGTCCGATCAGGGAAGTCTGCAGGATCATCCCGGTCTGATTGGCATCCTCAACCATGGCTTCGGTCACGCTCTGGGGAAATGTCTGCACAAGCACATAATCGCTGTCAGGAATGTACAGTACGCACAGATTGTCCGTGGTGCTGCTGCCGTCACAGAGGAAAGCGCCCTCCCCCTCTCCCTTGGCCAGCAGCTTCCAGACCGCCTGGGCCGTGGCTTCGTCAATCACGTTTTCCGCCAACAGCATATCCGGCAGAGGTTCCTGGGTAAAATGGGCCCCTGAGCTGGCGAATGCATATCCCTCTCTGGTACACAGATACACATCCGCCGTCTCCCCGAAATAGCTGGTCTTAAGCATCTCCCGCAGATAGTCCTCGGCAAAGTACAGCCCCAGCAGCAGGCCGTACACCTGGCCCTCGTGCTCCAGCGGCGCGTAAAAGGTCATCATCGTCTCGGATGTAATGCGGGACTCAAAGACTACCTCCAGTCCGTCCCCTCCCCGCATGCCGTCCGCGAAGTAATCTCTGTCGTGGATATCCGAGACATTGCCGTCGGAAGAGAGATTAATCCCCCGGGCATCCGTAAAGCAGATGGCGTCAAAGACCGAATTGGTCTCCATCTCTTCCAGCATCCGTGTCCCAATGTCCGATCCGTCCCGACTGTTGTTCAAAAAGTAGGCGTAATTGCGGATAGCCTGACCTGCGCCGTCGAACTCCCCCTCCACCCGGTGGGCGGTCTGTCTGGCGGAATCCAGCGCGTAATTCAGATTCTTATTCTTGATCCGCTGATCGTTGGCAGCGGAATACCATCCAAACAGCCCGATGACCGCCGCCAGCAGGATGCATGCATAAACGATGTTTGCCCAGGACTTTTTTGCCATATGCATATCAAAATGCCCCCCTAAATAAATTTCACTTCCCTCTTTCTCCTCTTATTCTACCATCCTCAGCCCAAAAAGTATAGCCTCTAAATTCAGGTTGACGCCTCGTCCAGGGCTTGTCTGGCCGCCCGGATATTCTTCCGGTCTGTCCGCAGGATCTCATATTCCCCGAGCCCCGGGACGCCCATGGATACCTGTTCCTTTCGGTAAGCCATGCCGCTGTCCAGCACAGTCTTTCCCGACATATGAAAACAGCAGGCCCCCGTTGCGGGAATCATCCGCCGGATCACCGAAGCGTCCACGCCGCCGCCCGCCATGATATCCACCTTGGAGCCGCTCTCCCGCACCAGGCCGGCTATCAGCTCCTTTCCCTCCATGCAGCAGCCTTTCTGGCCGGATGTGAGAATGGTCCGGATTCCCAGCTCCTTTGCCCCCTCCAGGGCCTCGTAAGGGTCCCTGCACATATCGAAAGCCCGGTGGAGGGTCACGCTCATAGGGCCCGCCGCTTCCATGAGCGCTTTCATCCGCTCCATGTCCAGGGAGCCCTCGGGCAGCAGGCACCCTACTACGACTCCGTCTGCTTTCAGCTCCCGAAACAGCGCCACGCTGCGCGCAATGATGTCGAACTCATGCTCGGTATACAGGAAGTCCCCGTATCGGGGGCGGATGAGCACATGGATCCTGGTATCTGTCAGCTCCCTCACTTTTTCGTACAGGCCCTGCTCCGGCGTCGTGCCTCCTATGATCAGATTCGCGCACAGTTCCAGGCGGTCTGCCCCTCCCGCTGCGGCCTCCAGCGCCGATTCTGCGGAGTCCACACAGGCCTCCAAAATATATCTCTTCAAGTGAATCCTCCTATTCCAGTTCCGTCTCTCCTCTCCCATGCCCCTGCAGGGGAGCAATTTTCAGCTGCACAGATCGCATCTGAAAATTCTCCCGGGCATGGTCGTTCCGTGACTGTTTTATTTTCTATTCCAGT
>JAAWOU010000028.1 GCA_022799755.1 Lachnospiraceae bacterium | reverse complement strand
GCCTCTCCACTCCCAGCCCTTGCGGGGGAGCAATTTCCGGCTGCACAGTTCGCATCCGTAAATTCTCCCGGGCTGGCCGTTCCGTGGCTGTTTGGGGTTTTCCAGTTCCGCCTCTCCACTCCCAGCCCTTACAGGGGAGCAATTTCCGGCTGCACTATATTTCGGCCGCCTAGGGCCTATATCTGGGCCAGCCGCCGGGCCAGCTTCACCGCCTCTGCGGCATCGGAAGAATATCCGTCCGCGCCGATTTCGTCCGCATACTCCCGGGTGACCACAGCCCCGCCGATCATGATCTTTGCCTCCACCTTTTCCGCCTTTGCGTAGGCCACCACCTCCCGCATTCGCTGCATGGTGGTAGTCATCAGCGCCGACAGTGCTATGATTTTGGCATCGTTCTCTCTGGCAGCCCGGATAATCTCTTCCTTTGGCACATCCTTGCCTAGGTCGATGATCTTAAATCCATGGTTTTTCAGCATCAGAGCCACCAGATTTTTCCCGATGTCATGAATGTCCCCCTCCACGGTGGCAATGACCACCGCCGGCATATCGGCGCTGTCCGCGTCTTTGAGCAGAAGCGGCTCCAGGATCCCGATGGCATTCTTCATGGCCTCTGCGCCGGCGATCAGCTGGGGCAGGAAATACCTCCCCCTGTCAAACAGCTCGCCCACCTCATTGATGGCCGGCAGCAGCGCCTCGTGCAGCAAAGCCGAGGGCTCCTCGCCCAGGGCCAGAGCCTCCCTGGTCTGCTGCTCGATTCCGTTCCGATTTCCTTTCAGAACGGAATCGTACAGCGCCCTCCGCCAATCGCTCCCTGCTTCTGTCCCGGGCGCTTCACCGAGAGGTTTGCTTCGCGGCTCCTGGCCCGTGTTCTTTTTGGACGCTGCGGCACTGGTGGCTTCTCTTGGATCCCGTGCCGTTTCTCTGGCCTTTTTTGTCTCTCTTCTCTCGGCCAGGGCGCCGGAATGTTCGATATAGCGTATATCTGCATTCTCTTTGGCAAGGAGCAGATCCGATGCCAGCGCGCAGCCGGCCAGAAGCTCCTGTGAGGGATTGGCGATGGCCATGGTCAGCCCCTCCCGAATGGCCATGGTCAGGAAAGCCGCATTCACGTACCCCCTCTCCGGCATGCCAAAGGAGATGTTGGACAGGCCGCAGATGGTGGCAAGCCCTCTCTCCCGGCAGTAGCGGATGGTCTCCAGCGTCTCCAGAGCCGCCATCCTGTTGGCTCCCACCGTGGACACCAGACCGTCCACAATCACATCCTCTTTCTTCAGTCCCAGAGAAAATGCCCTCTCCAGCACTGTCTCTATGATATGTATCTTTTCCTCCAGGCTTTTTGGCAGCCCCTCGTCCGAAAGGGGCAGCAGAATGAACATGGCGCCGTATTTCTTTACGATCGGCAGTAGCTTTTCAAATTTCTCCGTCTCCAGGGAGACCGAATTCACCAGCGCCCTGCCGGGATAATGGCGCAGCGCCGCCTCCAGCACCTCCACATGGCTGGAATCTATGGAAAGGGGCAGTTTCGATACGCTGCCCACCTCCTCCAGCGCCCGGAGCATGGTCTCTTTCTCGTCTATGCCGCTCATGCCCATATTCACGTCCAGAATCCGCGCGCCGCACTGCTCCTGTTCCTCCGCGAACTCCCTTACCCTGTCGAAATTCCCCTCCCGCAGCTGTGCCTGCAGAAGCTTCTTGCCCGTAGGGTTGATGCGCTCCCCCACAATCAGAAAGCTGCCGTCAAGGCCGAAAGCCTCTGTCCTGCGCTCCGAGGAGAGATAATGCATCCCGGCCCTCTTCTTGGCCCTCACGGGCACAGGGCCTGTCCCAACACTGTCACGCAGCTTGCCGATGTACTCCGGCGTCGTCCCGCAGCATCCCCCCAGAACGGACGCTCCGGCCTCCACCAGCAGCTTCATTTCCGCCGCAAATGTATCCGCGTCCATATCATAGCAGGTACGTCTCTTCTCATCCAGAAAAGGCAGCCCCGCATTGGGTTTGGCAATGACCGGAATCTCCACGCAGCCGGCCATGTCGGCAATCACCTGTCTCATTGCAGCCGGGCCGGTGGAGCAGTTTGCCCCGATTGCCGCAGCGCCGAGAGACTCCAGCACAATGGCGGCAGTCCTGGCATCCGTCCCGTACAGCGTCCTGCCCCCGGCCTCGAAAGTCATGGTCACCATCACCGGCAGATCGCAGACCTCTTTGGCCGCAATCAGGGCCGCCCGGGCCTCCGCCAGGCTCATCATGGTCTCCACCGCCAGCAGATCCACCCCTGCGTCCCGCAGAGCCCTTATCTGCTCCCGATAGACGTCTATCAGTTCTTCCAGCTCCATCTCCCCAACGGGACACAGCTGCTCCCCTGTCATCGTCAAATCTCCGGCAAGGTACACCGGCCTGTCCGCCCCGGAAACTGCCTGTCTGGAAATGGCCACAAGATCTTTTATCATCTCCTCCAGCCGGTCTGCAAGCCCGTAATCTCCTAATTTGATCCTGTTTGCGGTAAAGGTAGGCACATACAGAATATCCGTACCCGCCGCCACATACCGCTTCTGCAGATCAAGCATCACATCCGGATGCTTTCGAATCCACTCCTCCGGACAGACTCCGGAGGGCATTCCCGCCCGGACCAGATTGGATCCGGTGGCCCCGTCCAGATAAATGTATGATTTTGCAATGCTGTCAAATTCTCTTTTTGTCATATTTTCCTCAGTTCCGGAATGCGCTTCCTCTCTCTTTCGTCCCCGCATTCCACGCCTATCAAAATCTTAGTCTTTATCATACCATAGACATAATTTAATCGTAAAGGGGCGGATTTATCCAATTTATCTATAAAACCTGTTGCAGAAATAGGCAAAATGTGGTAAATTTTAATAGTATTTTGTTTGAAAGGCATGAAATCGGAGGTCAAACCAAGTGAATAAAAGGATACATATCGTTTTCTGGGCGTTTTTAACCGCTGTCATACTGACTGCCTGCGGTGAAGATTCCGAGCTGGCCCGGTTCAAAAAAAGCATTGACGACTTCTGTACCAGGATTTCCGAAATAGACAGTTCCATCAATCAGATCGATGCTCAGTCAGACGATGCCACCGCCCAGCTGCTTGCCAATCTCGACGATCTCGACAGCGCTTTCCGACATTTTGCCCAGCTGGACTTTCCCCAGGAATTCGACTATCTGGAGAACCTGGCAGACGAGTCAAGCGAATACATGACCGAGGCCGTGAAGAGCTATCACGACGCCTATGGCGGCGAGAGCTATGACGAGAACACCGCCGAGTACGCCAAGCAGAACTATTCCAGAGCCTATAAGCGGATCCAGATCATCATTTCTTTCCTCCACGGAGAGGAGCCCACGGACGCAGACCTGAGCATTGAATACGGGACAGAATGAAAAAAGCCATCGGCGCCAACCGATGGTTTTTTCATGCTTCCTTTTGCTCTCGATCACTTCAACAGCTTAATGATTCCCAGCAGCGGAACTTCCTTATCCTGGTCCTGAATGGCATATATGATTCCCAAAACGCCGATGACGAACACCACGGCGTTTAAAATCCATACAAACCATCCGACGATGGGAATGCGTGCCAGAATGGAGAGAACAATAAATGTCATATGCACCACCAGTGCCTGGTTCAGATGAAATTTTGCATCCTCCCTGTCTCCCACAAAATAGGCCACAAACCAACCTACGATTGTCAGATAAGCCACAATTCCCGTTGTCTTTCTGTCCATGCCTGCTACCTCCATATCTTCTGTCTTTTTTAATATGCCTACATAGTTATGCCCCATATAAGCCGGAGCATATTCTTACCGATAAAATTCAGGACAATCAGACCGATCCCCACATACAGATACCAGCTGTGGTACTTCCAGCCTTTCACACGCCTGACGCCCAGCCGCTCCAGCCCCTGAGTCACCATAAATCCGCCGCCCACCGCCGCCGTGTAGGGAATCAGCGGATGATACCACACGGCCTCCAGCCCCCTGCCGTGAAACAGCGCTTTCAGCGCCCTGGTTCCGCCGCACCCGGGACAGTATATGCCAAATGCCGCGTCAAAAAAGCAGGGCATCCTCGGTATCCTGATGAAATAATGATATATTGCCCATGCCGCGGCTCCCAATCCCAGAAAAACAAGCCCCGCATAAAACAATTCCGTCTCCAGTTTCCTCTTTTTGTCCATTTTGCCCGCTTACATCATATCCATAATGCTGTCCATATAATCCATCTGTATCAGCTGACTGATTACCATAGCATAATACACCACGGCAATGACGCCCAGAATCAGACCAATGACGGAACACACCATGCCGGCCGTGCCGATGCCGTTCTTGCTGGTCCGATTGCCCATAGCGGCACAGATAATGCCTGCTATCCCGAAGATCACAGCGGGAAGACCGTAACAGCAGCAGGAACATATGGCCAGAATACCGCATACAAGCCCGGCGATCTGAAGTCCGTTGGCTCCGGACTCGGCTCCGTAGTCATCCGTGCTCTGATAGGGGATCTTCGACGTGTAATCCTGGTAATTGCTATACTGTCCCCCGCTGCTGCCGGAGGACTCCTGCGAGGAATTCTCCTGATAGCTGCTGTACTGCCCTCTCTGCTCATAGGCAGACCATGCGTCTCCCTGGCTTTCCGTCATTTTTGCGCCGCACTCCCTGCAATAGGCCGCGTCTCCCTCATCCCGATACCCGCATATAGGACATATTTTTTTACTCATCCCGCCATCCCCCTGCTCTGAATTTTTCTTGAGATCGTTCACTATCATTTATTATACAATAGTGTCTGTCGGATTTCCATAGGAAATTAAAAAATTAAGAGAAGATTTAGGATAGCTTACGAATTTACTTATAAAATAAACCTCCCTCGGATCTTTCCAAGGGAGGCTTCGGGTTACTGCCTTAACCGCATTTTTTCATGAATACTTTAGAACTTGCCCTCTGCAGCAGCCATTTCGATGGAGACGGCCACTGCAACCGTAGCGCCTACCATGGGGTTGTTGCCCATGCCGATGAGGCCCATCATCTCAACATGCGCGGGAACAGAGGAAGAACCTGCGAACTGGGCGTCGGAGTGCATACGTCCCAGGGTGTCCGTGAAGCCGTAGGAGGCAGGGCCTGCCGCCATGTTGTCGGGATGCAGGGTACGTCCCGTGCCGCCGCCGGAAGCCACGGAGAAGTACTTCTTGCCGGCTTCGGTTCTCTCTTTCTTGTAGGTACCTGCAACGGGATGCTGGAATCTGGTGGGATTGGTGGAGTTGCCTGTGATGGATACGTCCACGTTCTCTTTCCACATGATTGCCACGCCCTCGGGTACGCTGTTGGAGCCGTAGCAGTTCACCTTGGAGCGCAGTCCCTCGGAATAAGGGGTTCTCTCGATTTCCTTAACCTCATTGGTATAAGGGTCATACTCTGTCTCCACGAATGTAAAGCCGTTGATACGGGAGATAATCTTCGCCGCATCCTTGCCAAGGCCGTTTAAGATAACGCGCAGAGGTTTCTGGCGAACCTTGTTGGCCTTCTCCGCGATGCCGATAGCGCCCTCTGCGGCCGCAAAGGATTCATGTCCTGCCAGGAAGCAGAAGCAGTCGGTATCCTCCTCCAGGAGCATCTTGCCCAGATTGCCGTGGCCCAGACCTACTTTACGGGTATCTGCAACAGATCCGGGAATGCAGAATGCCTGAAGACCCTCGCCGATGGCTGCGGCAGCCTCGGAAGCCTTGCGGCAGCCTTTCTTGATGGCGATGGCCGCGCCCACGGTGTAAGCCCAGCAGGCGTTCTCAAAGCAGATAGGCTGAATCTTCTTTACCTGCTCGTATACGTCCAGTCCTGCGTCCTTTGTGATCTTCTCTGCTTCTTCGATAGAGGAGATGCCATAGCCGTTCAGTACTTCTGTAATCTTATCAATACGTCTTTCATATGATTCAAATAAAGCCATTTTTCCTGTCCTCCTTTATCCTTTTATCACTCTTTCCTGGGATCGATAATCTTCACGGCATCGTCGACGCGGCCATACTGACCTTTCGCTTTCTCGTATGCGGTGTTGGGATCATCGCCTTTCTTGATGAAATCAGTCATCTTTCCGAGATTCACGAACTGATATCCGATGATCTCATCATTCTTATCCAAAGCAATACCGGTCACATAGCCCTCCGCCATCTCCAGATAACGGGGTCCTTTCTTCAGTGTGCCGTACATGGTGCCCACCTGGCTCCGCAAGCCCTTGCCCAGGTCCTCCAGACCGGCGCCCACGGGAAGTCCGTCCTCGGAGAATGCGCTCTGGGTACGTCCGTAGACGATCTGTAAAAACAGCTCTCTCATAGCGGTATTGATAGCGTCGCATACAAGGTCGGTGTTCAGCGCTTCCATTACCGTCAGGCCGGGAAGAATCTCCGAGGCCATAGCAGCGGAATGAGTCATGCCGGAGCAGCCGATGGTCTCCACCAGCGCCTCCTGAATGATTCCCTCTTTCACGTTCAGGGTCAGCTTGCAGGCGCCCTGCTGGGGAGCGCACCAGCCCACGCCGTGTGTCAGGCCGGAAATATCCTTGACTTCTTTCGCCTGCACCCACTTGGCTTCTTCGGGGATAGGCGCACAACCATGATGCACACCCTGAGCGACTGTGCACATTTCTTCAACTTCCTTTGAATAAATCATGTGAAATCTCCTTTCGATTATGTATGTTATTATTCATGACAAAGGAAAGTCCGCGGCTGCGTCCTCTCCATTGTTTGTCCCTTTGGAAATTGATTTCCAGTTTGTCCCTCTTATTCTCTCATATTTACGTGAAAAAATCCAGTATTTTTTTGTAAAATTACGCGTCCGGGCATTCCTGTCGCTTTTCTGCGATTTCCGTGGCTTTCTTGTAGATACTTCCCCCGGGGATCACCCCGCGCACCATGGAGCCGGGATAGATATTCGTGTTTCTGCCGACGACGGTTCCGGGATTTAAGACGCTGTTGCAGCCTACCTCCACATTGTCGCCCAGCATGGCTCCCATCTTCTTTAACCCTGTCTTAATCTCGACGCCCTGCCCCTTTACCGCCACCAAAGTCTTATCGCTCTTTACATTGGAGGTGATGGAGCCCGCGCCCATGTGGGACTTAAAGCCCAGGATGCTGTCGCCCACATAATTATAGTGGGGCACCTGCACTTTGTTAAACAGAATCACATTCTTCAGTTCCGTGGAATTGCCCACCACGGCGCCCTTTCCCACAATGGCATTGCCGCGGACGAAAGCACAGTGTCTGACCTCCGCGTCCTCATCTATGATCAGAGGCCCGTTCAGGCAGGCCGTGGGCGCTACCTTGGCGGACTTCGCCACCCAGATATGCTCTCCCCTCTCCTCGTAGATATCCTTTGGAAGCCCCTCCCCCAGGCGGATGATGAAATCATGTATCATAGGGAGCGCCTCCCAGGGGTATGTGACGCCCTCCAGCAATTGTGCCGCAATGGTTTCCTTTAAATCATATAGTTCCGAAACTGTGATGGTATTGTTCATATTCTTATTCCCCCTCCCCATTTAGAAAAAAGGTATCAATGTATTTTCCCTGTCTGGCCGGCAGCCAAACGTCTTTCCAAAGACTCAGGAAGTCTTATAGTTTGCGGCAGCCGCCTGGAACTGGGTGAACAGAGCCCCCTGATTGCGCAGCTGCTTGACATACTCTGTCCGGCGGCCCACAAATCCGTTCAGCTTGTCCATATATTCCTTTGACGTGATCTCTCCGTCAGCCACCAAAGTCAGCCCTTTCTCCCAGCTGGCCGTCAGGGACGGGTCCAAAAGAGCCCTGATGGAGCTTCCCACCACATCGTATATCATCTCTCCCATCAAAGTGGGCGTCAGAACCTGAGTCTTCTTGTTCAGGGCCAGATACTCAATATTCACCAGCTTTTTGAGGATTTCCGCCCTGGTGGCGCTGGTGCCGATGCCGCTTCCCTTGATCTGGGCCCGCAGCTCCTCGTCCTCGATAAACTGTCCGGCGTTCTCCATGGTCAGGATGATGCTTCCCGACGTATAGCGCTTGGGCGGGGATGTCTCCCCCTCCTTTACCTCATAGGAGTCCACTGTAAGCTTATCTCCCTTTTTCAGGGCGCCCAGCAGCTTTATGAAAGCATCGTCGCCCGCTATCTCCGTCTCCTGGCTCTCCGCATTTTCCTTTTTTGTCTCTCCCGGTCTGCCCCCACCGCCTTTTGCACTCTCCGGCGCGCTTTTCTCCGCCGTGCTGCCGCTCTCGCTTTCCGCGCCTCCGGCGGCGTTTCCGGCCGCTGTCTTATCCTGCCCCGCGGCTTTCCTGCCCGCCACTTTCAGATAGCCCTCCTCCACCAATACCTTGAAATTGGCGAAGAACCGCTCTTCCTTTACCCGGATGCTCAGGGCGAATTTCTGATATACCGCCGGCGGGTAGAAGATGCTCAGGAATCTGCGCACGATGAGCTCATAGACCTTTGCGGAAAGCGGCGTCAGGCCGCCCAGATTATTCAAGCCCTGTCCGGTAGGTATGATGGCATAGTGGTCCGTGATCTGCTTGTCATTCACATATCTGGTCTTCTCGATTCCCTTATGGCTGCCTTTGTTCAGAATCTCTCCGGCAAATCCCGCCGCGGGTCCAAACCCCCGCAGCCCGCCTATATTTTTATGTATCTCCTTTGCCACCGCCGTGGACAGCACTCTTGCGTCCGTCCTGGGATATGTGACCATCTTTTTCTCATACAGCTCCTGCACCACCCGCAGCGTCTCGTCCGGGCTGATCTTAAAGAGCTTGGAGCAGTCGTTCTGCAGCTCCGCCAGATTGTAGAGCAGGGGCGGGTTCTTGTTCTCCTTTTTCCGGTTTACGCTCTCCACCAGGACGTCCCCCGTGGGCTCCTCCTCCAGATGGGCGATCAGCGCCTTGGCATCCTCCTCTTTCTGAAAGCCGTTGTCTTTATAGAGCTTCGGAGAATTGTACCAGAGAGACTCCGGAGGGTTGGTCCCCGCGCCGCCCACTGCCCGCCATTCTCCCTGGAATCCCTTGTCATGAAACCGGAAATTCCCCAGCACCCGGTAGAACGGCGTCTTTACAAAGGAACGGATCTCCCGCTCTCTGTTCACAATGATTCCCAGCACGCAGGTCATGACCCGGCCCACGGATATCACCGCCTTGTCGCGCTTGAGATAATCTTTAACCGTATTGCCGTACTTTAATGTGAGAGCCCGGGAGAAATTGATGCCCATCAGATAGTCCTCTTTCGCCCGCAGGTAAGCGGCGGCGCTGAGATTGTCATACTCCTTTAAATCCTTGGCCTCCCGGATCCCTCTCAGGATTTCCTCCTCTGTCTGGGAATCGATCCAAACCCGCTTGCGCTCCTTGCCCCTGACGCCGGCCATCTGCTCCACCAGCCGGTAGATGTACTCCCCCTCCCGCCCGGAGTCCGTGCACACATAGATGGTGGTCACATCGGGACGCTTCATCAGGGAGCTCACAATAGTATATTGCTTCTTGGAGCTTTCGATGACCTCGTATTTAAATTCCTCCGGCAAAAAAGGAATGGTATCAAAGCTCCAGCGTCTGTATCTTTGGTCGTAGGCGTCCGGATAGCTCATGGTGACCAGATGGCCCACACACCAGGTGACGATGGTATCCGCCGATTCCAGATAACCGTCCCTGGAGGTGGTATTCACTTTTAAGGCATTTGCGAACTCCCTTGCCACGCTGGGCTTTTCCGCGATAAATAAACTTTTTCCCACACTGATTTCCCTATTATTCCGTTAATTGCTTCCTAAGTGGTCTCTGTTTCCCGTATATATCCTTACTTCCTGTCAATGTATCCCTTTGCCTTGAGAAGCTCGGCGCACAGAACCGCTCCGCCTGCCGCTCCCCTCACCGTATTGTGGGACAGACCGACGAATTTATAATCATACACCGTATCCTCCCGAAGCCGTCCCACACTGACACCCATGCCGTTCTCAAAGTCCACGTCCAGCGTCACCTGGGGCCTGTTGTCCTCCTCCAGGTACTGGATGAACTGCTTCGGCGCGCTGGGCAGTCCAAGCCGCTGGGGCTCTCCGCTAAACGCCCGGAGTTTCTCGATCAGCTGCTCCTTGGAGGGCTTCTTTGCAAATTTTACAAAGACCGCAGCCGTATGTCCGTTCAGCACAGGCACCCGGATGCACTGGCAGGTGATCACGGGACCCTCCGCAGGCACAATGGCGCCGTCCTCCACCCTGCCCCAGATGCGCAGAGGCTCTCTCTCGCTTTTCTCCTCCTCGCCGCCGATGTAGGGGATGACATTGCCCACCATCTCCGGCCAGTCCTGAAAGGTCTTGCCGGCCCCGGAGATGGCCTGATAGGTGGTGGCTACCACTTCAACCGGCTCAAACTCTTTCCATGCGGTGAGCACGGGCGCATAGCTCTGGATGGAGCAGTTGGGCTTTACGGCCACAAAGCCCCGCTTTGTGCCGAGGCGCTTTCTCTGGGCCTCAATGACCTCCATGTGCTCCGGATTGATCTCCGGCACCATCATGGGCACATCGGGGGTCCATCTGTGGGCGCTGTTGTTGGAGACCACGGGAGTCTCCGTCTTCGCGTATGCCTCCTCGATCTTCTTGATCTCGTCCTTGGACATGTCCACGGCGCTGAACACGAAATCCACCCGGGCGGCCACTTCCTCCACCTCGTTCACATTCATAACCACCAGCTTCTTTACGGCTTCCGGCATGGGTGTATCCATCTTCCATCTGCCATCCACCGCCTCCTCGTAGGTCTTGCCCGCAGAGCGGGGACTTGCCGCTATCGTGGTCACTTCAAACCAGGGATGGTTCTCAAGCAGGGCGATGAACCTCTGTCCCACCATGCCCGTGCCGCCCAGAATACCTACTTTTAACTTTTCACTCATACTTTTCTCCTCCTTATCTCCGTCTTATCTATCCGTGTATGATTCATCCGTTGTCAAATCCGCCAGAGCGCTCTCCCCGAGATACTCCCTGTACTTTTCGATCACCGCTCTCATGGCCTCCTGCCCGGGGCCGCCGATGGTCAGCCGCTTCTCCACACAGGTCTCCAGAGAAATCGCGTCATAGAGATCCGCCTCAAATTGATCGCTGATTCCCTTGAGCTCCTCCAGGGACAGCTTGTCAATGGAAGTATTCTTCTCCACGCAGTACAGCACCAGCCTGCCGATGATGCCGTGGGCATCCCGAAAAGGCACTCCCTTTCCCACCAGATAATCCGCCGCATCCGTGGCATTGGTAAAGCCTTTCATGGCGCTTTGGGCCATCCGGTCGCTGCGAAACCGCATCGTACGCAGCATACCGCAGAACAGGATCAGACAGTTCTCCACGGTATCCATGGCGTCAAAAGTCATCTCCTTGTCTTCCTGCATATCTTTATTATATGCAAGGGGAATGCCTTTCATGGTGGTGAGCAGCGACAGAAGCGCTCCGTAGACCCGGCCCGTCTTGCCCCGGACCAGCTCCGCCACGTCCGGATTCTTCTTCTGGGGCATGATACTGCTTCCGGTGGAGTAGGCGTCATCTATCTCCACAAACTGATACTCGTTGGAATTCCAGATGATGATCTCCTCGCAGAAACGGCTCAGATGCATCATGACCGTGGACAGAGCGCTCAGAAATTCGATGAGATAATCCCTGTCCGATACGGAATCCATGCTGTTCAGCGTAGGCCCCGCAAATCCCATCAAAGAGGCCGTGTACTCCCGGTCCAGCGGATAGGTAGTGCCTGCCAGGGCGCCGGCGCCCAGAGGACAGTAATTCATTCTCCTGTATAGATCCGCCATACGCTGTCTGTCCCGTCTGAACATCTCAAAGTAAGCACCGAAATGATGGGCCAAGGTGGTGGGCTGGGCTTTCTGCAGATGCGTAAAGCCCGGCATATAGGTCCCCAGATTCTCCTCCATCACGTCAAGTATAACCGTGAGAAGCTCTTTCAGCAGCCCGTCCGTCACCGCCACACGCTTTCTGGTATAGAGCCGCATGTCCAGCGCCACCTGATCGTTGCGGCTCCTGCCGGTGTGCAGCTTCTTGCCGGTATCGCCGATGCGGCGAATCAGTTCCGCCTCCACAAAGCTGTGAATATCCTCGCAGTTAATGTCGATTTCCAGGATCCCGTTGTCCACATCCCCGCGGATTCCGGACAATCCCTCCAGTATTTCATCCCGCTCTCTTTCTGTAAGGATTCCCTGCTTTGCCAGCATGGTCACATGGGCCGTGCTGCCCTGGATATCCTCGTGAAAGAGGCGCTTGTCAAAGCTTATGGACGCATTGAAATCGTAGACTGTCCTGTCCGTTGCTTTCGTAAAACGCCCGCCCCATAATTGTGCCATATCTTCCTCCCGTCTTTCGTTGCGCCAAATGAAAAAGCGCTTGTTCCATTCTATCACGCATATTTGATTATATCAAGTTTGTTTTTTCTCAATGCCGGCCCGCGAAAATTTCGGTTCGTGATTTTCGTACAAAATGCGCCCGAAAACACTTCGCGGAACCACCCGTGACACACTAACAAATTTCGGACAGGTTGTCAAGAACCACTGCACGCGGCCTTTCATATGATATAAGAAAAAGGAAACGGGAATGGCACTATGACCAATATCCTGGAATTAAAGAACATCGGCTATTCCTACCACAATCTGCACGGGGAGACGAAAGCGCTGAAAGACATCTCTTTCGGTGTTCAGGAGGGGGAGTTCATCGCCATCGTAGGGCCCAGCGGGTGCGGAAAATCCACGCTGCTGTCCATTATCGCAGGCCTCCTGGCCCCGGAGGAAGGGACCATTTTGGTGAACAATCCTGACGGCTCCCTGCACTATCCCAAGATCGGCTACATGCTCCAGCGCGATCATCTCTTTGAATGGCGCACCGTCTACCGGAACGTAACCTTAGGGCTGGAACTGAACCATAAAATGACGCCGGAACGCCTGGAGGCAGTGGACCGGCTTCTAAAAGACTACGGACTGGACAAATTTAAGGATAAACGCCCCGACGAGCTTTCAGGCGGCATGAAGCAGCGCGCCGCGCTGATCCGCACATTGGCTTTGGAACCCCAGCTGCTCCTGCTGGATGAGCCTTTCAGCGCCCTGGACTATCAGACCAGACTGTTCGTGTCCGCAGACATCTGCCGCCTGATCCGCGCCGCCGGAAAGACAATGGTCATCATCACCCACGACCTGTCCGAGGCCATCAGTCTGGCCGACCGGATCATCGTCCTCTCCGGCAGACCGGCGGTGGTCAAAAATGTGGTGGACGTACACCTGACGCTGGCGGACGATTCGCCTCTGGCCGCCAGGAACGCTCCGGAGTTCCAGCGGTATTTCAACATGCTATGGGAGGATCTGACACATGAAAGCTGAATCGAAACTTAAGCCGAAATCCGAGCCCGGGAAGAGGAAACGGGCCGGGGCGGAACTGACGAAACAGGAAGAATTCATCAGAAAGCACAAAAGGCACCATCACGAAATCGCTTCCTGGCGGACGTTTCTTTTCGTCCTTTTTTTGGTCCTCTGGGAAGTCAGTGCAAGCAGAAAATGGATCGACAGCTTTTTCTTCTCCAGCCCCAGCCGTGTCCTGCGCTGCTTTGCGGATCAGATCCGGAACAATTCCATGCTCTCCCACATCGGCGTGACACTGCTTGAGACCCTGCTCAGCTTCCTGCTTGTAATCGCCCTGAGCCTCTTTGTCTCCACCCTGCTGTGGCATTCCAAAAAGCTGTCCGAGATATTGGAGCCCTATCTGGTGGTACTCAACAGTCTGCCCAAGTCGGCGCTGGCGCCCCTGTTCATCGTATGGCTGGGCACCGGCACCCGCACCATCATCGTGGCGGGCATGTCGGTGGCCGTGTTCGGCTCCGTCATCAGCTTCTACACAGGCTTCCAGCAGGTGGACAGCGAGAAGATCACCCTGATTTACACCTTGGGCGGCAGCAGGAGAGACGCCTTTCTGAAAGTGGTGCTGCCCGGCTCCGTGCCCATATTGCTCAGCACCGCCAAAGTCAATATCGGCCTGGCGCTGGTGGGCGTCATCATCGGCGAGTTCTTAGCGGCAAGGCGCGGACTGGGCTATCTGATCATATACGGATCCCAGGTATTCCAGCTGGACATGGTGATCACCAGCATCATCGTCCTGTGCGTTATCGCTCTGGGGTTCTACAAGTCCGTCCAGGCCATCGAGCATCAGATCAGGATCCGGTTCAAGATGTGACCCCATCCCTATCAGGCCAATCCCCGATTGAAAAAACGGCGTGCAAAAAAAGCCGCAAACCCTTGATTTCACTGGGAAATCTCTGGATTTGCGGCCTTTTACATGCAGAGCTTCTGACGGGACTCGAACCCGTGGTCTATTGATTACGAATCAATCGCTCTACCAACTGAGCCACAGAAGCCTATTCGAAAACCTGTTTAGAACAGTCTGACCGGACCCCTCACGGTGTCACCGCAGAACCATTTATCATTATACAGGCTTTTCAAATATTTTGCAACTGTTTTTTCAAAATTTTCGCAATTTTTCGCATTTTAGCTTTTTTCGTTCTGCAGTTCTGCGTATAATCCGTCCGTAGTCTTTGTTCCGGTCATTTCGTCACTGTCTCATGCGGAATCCGTCTCTCATATCCTCTCCGCGCAGTTCCAGATCCGCCTGTTCAGGCGCGGACGGGAACGGGTCATATCCTGTGCCCCCGCCGTAAGGAGAATAATAGAAAGTCTCTCCGCCGATTTCATAGCTTTCGACTTCATATTGGCCGTATGTCTCCGACCAGATGTAATTCGGCCATGTCCGGAAGAGTACCACATAGTCCCAGCAGACATGGAGCTTGTACGCGCCGTACACAGCCAGCGCAAGATATACCGCTTTGCGCAGCGCAGTCCTCTCCAGAAAATATCCTGCCGTCAGCGCCGCCATAAGCAGCACATAAGCGTAGCCGTAACGCATCATGGGCGCCTCAAACTGCCAGTACAGATAGGAACAGCCCACGGCTGCCATCACCAGCAGATAATCCAGCTGCCGCCACTTTTTTCTGACGACTACATATACGGCAAGCGCGGCCGTGATGATGCAGGCGCTGAAATCGGCTATCACCAACAGTCTCTCTGTGGAAGACAGCCCGTTTCGGAACCAATACGGAAGCCATGACTTCAGGCTGGTATCCGGCAGGCCGTTGGCGCACTTTGCCCATGTCTTGATGAGATAGGCGTCTGTCCTTACGATCGCGTCGCTGATTTTCCAGTCCACCTGAAATAAATCCAGTCCTGCAAAGGGATAGAGCAGCCACCCTGTGATCAGGACCGTCCGGGTCATCCACGGTACGGCCACCAGCAGGCCCATGGCTATATAGATCCCTGTCTCTTTCCATCTCTTCTCTCTTAACAGCATACAGGCCGGCTTTACGGTCAGCAGCAATATAAGACCGGCGGAGAGCTTCAGGGTCAGCGCATAGACGCCCGCCACGCACAAAAGCGCGTAGGGCGCGGTACGGTCTTTCACCTGTCCGTCCCCGCTCTCAAGTAATGTCAGCCACTTTACAACAATGAAAAAGATCACGCACATCACCGCATAGTCTGACGAGGGCGCGATAATCTCGTCATAGATGGTGGTCAGATAGTATATCGCCCCCACACGGGCATAGTCGGACAAAAGCATCTTCTTTCGCCGAAACGCTTTCCCCAGGTCAAGCAGGCAGACAGATAAAATGAATGCGAGCATTCCGTTCACCGCATGCACGGTACGGCCCAGCAAAAATTTCAGACTGTACAGAGCCGATACGGCAAATATAGAGCTGTTATACCCGAAACGACAGTGGAGATTCCCCAGCCCCTTTACTACGCCGTACTCCTCAATCCAGCGGATGCTCTGCCCGTGATACATGTCCATATCAAGCACCATATAGCCCCTGGAGGAGAAAAAGCTCCACAGAAGAAACAGCACCGCCACCAGAATCCTGCGGGGCCAGGAGGCGCCGCCTATGCTCTCTCGCAGAAATTGTCCCATGCTTTTTCGCAGAGCGATGCAGATGAGGATGCTGACAGCCGCCAGTATCCCGTTGGCCTCTGCATTGACCCTGTAAAACAGGCTGAAAATCTGCGCGTAAACCGTGGCCATGATGAAACCTGCCAGCAGCACGCTGTCCAATCGCCTGATGGAGTAGCGGAACGCTTTCTCCACCCACCACCGCAGGAAAAAGCCGATACTAAAACAGGTAAAAAGCATGTAAATCCAGTCAATAATAATTGTCAGCATAACTTTTCGCCCTTCCTCAAGGTTTGGCAGAAGCTTTTGCGCCGCCCGATTCGGAGCAGTCTATCCTCCCGTCCACATGTACGTCCAATTGATGATAGGAAATCTCGATTCCGTTTTCATCCAGATTCAGCTTGCAGTTCTCCGTGACGCGCCACTTTCCTTTCCAGAAATCCTCCTGCTTAAACCAACATCGGACGCCTATCTCCACCGAGGAGCTGGCCAGCTCCGACACGAAGACCAGCATGTCCCTGTCCTTTAAGACATCTTCATCTTCCTCCAGTGTCCGCAGCAGGATCTCCTTGGCCTTTTTCAGATCCGCATTGTAGGAGATGCCCACCGTGATGTCCATCCGACGCACCTCCTGGGCAGTGATATTCACAAGGCTGTTGTTGGCCAGATTGCCGTTAGGCAGGATGATGGTCTGATTGTCCGGCGTAAGGAGCTTGGTGTAAAATATCTGGATTTCCGTCACTGTGCCCTCATGGCCCGAATGGCTCTCCCTGATATAATCCCCCACCCGAAAAGGCTTCAGAGCAAGGATCAGCACGCCCCCCGCCAGATTGGACAGGCTGCCCTGGATCGCCAGGCCAATGGCCACGCCGGCGGAGCCCAGTACGGCCACCACGCTGGCCGCATCCAGTCCGAAAGAGGAGGCCAGTCCCATGACCAGTATCACGTACAGGGTGGCTTTCACAAAGGAGTCCACAAACTGCGTCACACCCAGCTCCGCGCCTGTCCTCTCCATGGATTTTCGGACAATCCGCCGCAATAATTTTATCACCCTTACGCCTATGAAGAAAAAGACGGCCGCCAGGAGAATGCGCACCCCCAGATTCAGCGCTTTCTCAGGGAGCGTGCTGAGGAATTCCTGTACGGCACCCCTGTGCACCTGCGCCTCCACATTCTCTATAATACTACCTGCATTAATACCCGTTGTCAATCCAAAGATTGTCATAAAGTTCCACCCTTTCCGGCCCTGTCACGATTCACTTCCGGTCTGCTCTTCCGCTCCGTCGGGCGCACCGATGACGATTCTGCCGTTCTCCAGTTCCATGCGGACCTTGTTCCCGCGGATGCCCATGCTCTCCAGGAATTCTCTCGGGATCTGAACCCGCCCTGCCTTGTCCAGCACCGCATACTCGTCGTGGGCCTCCTCAAAGACACCGATAGAGTCCAGCCTGTCCGCATAGCTGTGCTTTACAATCATCTCGCTGCTGGTCTTTCCGTCCCGGATGGCCACCACACGGCTCACTTTCTTGGACAGCATCCGGTCATGGGTCACAATGACCACGGTCAGTCCCAGATTCCTGTTCAGCTCCCGGAAAACGTCCAGAATATAGTTGCCCGTTTTGGTGTCCACCGATCCGGTGGGTTCATCCGCCAGCAGAATCTTCGGGTTGTTGGCCAGGGCGATGGCGATGGCGATCCGCTGCTGTTCACCGCCGGACAGTTGGTTCAGGCGGCTGTCTTTCCTGTGCGCCATCCCCACCATCTCCAGAAGCTCCAGCGCCCTGTCTCTCTGCCGTCTCCTGCGCTCCCCGTGGGTAAAACGCATGGGCAGCTGCACGTTCTGCCTGGCGCTTAAGTAGGGGAGGAGATTTCGTGCATTGTTCTGCCACACGAATCCTACGGTATCCCGCTTGTAGTCCACCAGTTCCTTTTCGCCCAGCTTGAACAGGTCCTTTCCGTCCACGGTCAGCTTCCCGGCCGAGGGCCTGTCCAGTCCCCCCACCATGTTCAGGAAAGTGGACTTGCCGCTGCCGCTGTTTCCGATGATGGCCATGAGCTCTCCGGCGGCAATACTCAGCTCAAGTCCCTGGAGAGCCAGCACTTCCAGATCCTTTGTCTTATAGATTTTAACCAGGTTTTCGCAAATAATAATGTCCTCACGCAACAAACTCACCGTCCTCCAGCTGGTATACCACATCCCCTATTTCCATCAGCCCCGTGTCATGGGTGGTCATGATGATGGTCACGCCCTCCATGGCCGCCAGATCCTTGAATATCTTCACCACCTGAAGTCCTGTGTTCGTGTCCAGCTCTGCGGTGGGCTCGTCCGCGAAGAGAATCTCCGGCCTGTGTGCGATGGCCCTGGCAATGGCCACTCGCTGCTGCTCCCCGCCGGACAGTTCCTGGGGCAGATGATGCAGCCTGCTGCCCAGCCCCACCATCTTCAGGCATTCCTCCACCCGCTCCCTGCGGTTCCCCCTGTATCCCGCAAGCCTGAGCGCAAACTCCACGTTCTCATAGGCAGTCATCATAGGCACCAGCGCCACCGACTGAAACACGAACCCCATCTGCACCCGCCGCAGGCGCCCCCGCTCCTTTTCCCCCATCTGAGCGATATTTTTGCCCTGAAAGAACACCTCGCCCTCCGTAGGATAGTCCAGGGCGCTCAATATATTCATCAAAGTCGTCTTTCCCGACCCGGATCTCCCCTTTAAAATAGCCAGCTGTCCCCGCATAATCTCCAGCCCCAGCCCTTTCAGAGCCCAGAACGTCCCGCCCCCGGCCACAGGAAATCCACGCTTAATTCCCTTTCCTGCTATAACACTCTCCATATCCCTATCCCCCGCAATCCTCAGTCTTCGCCCAGCTTCAGCGCCTGGGATATCTTGATCTTTGAGATCAGAAAGCCCAGTATCAGCATACAGATCAGTATTGCCAGCCCGACCACGGCAAAGAGCCGGATGTAATCTCCGTTTACGCTCACGATCTCAAGCGGTATCATCTGGTCCGCCGACGTGTAGGCAATCTGTATCAGGGGGATGTACAGCCTGGATGCCAGTATCCCCACGGCAATTCCGGCGGCAATGGATACGCCCGTGATAAAGAGCTGTTCATTGATCAGCATGGCCAATATCTCTCCCATGGACATGCCCATGGCCCGGAAGATGCCGAACTGCAGCGTCCTGGACTGGATAGAGAGGATCCAATAGATCAAAAATCCCGTGATGCACAACAGCAGCACACAGATAAAGCCTATGGTCAGGATGCCGTTGGTCCCCTGGAAAATCGGGTCGTTCTTCAGGTCGATGAGTTCCGCCGCGGCATCCTCAAAAACGGCGTACACCGTACCGGTTTCCCGGGCATAATCGTATATGAACTCCGAGGAATCCTCTGTCCTGATCCATACCTGATAGGGCGAGACCCCCCAGGAGGACTGCAGCTGGGATAAATGCGCCACAATCAGGAAATTGTCTTTTTCCTCATACAGGCCGTCGCTTCCTTTCACCTTGGTCACGGGCGCATAGGATGGCCAGTAATCCACAAATCCGTAGATAATGCCCCGCATGGAGTCGCCGTCCCCGTTGGTGTAGGTCAGTATGTCTCCCACATTGTAGTCATAGAGATTCCGAAAATTAGAGGAGACCAGAATTGCCCGGGAATTCTGGGATATGGCGTTCAGATATTCGTACCAATGAACCCGCAGAAGCGACTCTTTGAACCATGCCGTCTCCCCGAATTCCTTTGTGTGGATGCCTATCAGCAGGGCGTTGCTTATCTTTCCGCCTTTCACGGACACGCTCACCTTTTTGTCCACCAGGACCTTGGTCACGCTTTCTATGCCGTCGAGCATCTGATACTTTCCGAAGTCGGGCTCCTCATATACCAGCTCCTGCTCTCTCCCGGGAGAACCTCCCGGGGCAGCGTCAATCCCGCCCCCAGGCTCGCCCAGCATGGCGCTGTTGTCCTGCCAGACTTCCTGCAGCACCAGGTCCGCCCCGGCGGCGTAGCGGATTCGTTCCTCCGCATTCGCATTGATGGTCCGGGCCGCCTGGGCATTGAATATCCCCATGGACAGGGTCAGAATCAGAAAGACCATGAGAAACCCCTGATTGCTCTTCGTCCGGAGTATCCTCAGGAACGATGCGTAGAGCGAAGTCGGCCACCATCGCTTTCCCAATTCAAATATGATGCGTACAAGCAACGGGAAAAAACGCAGAACCACAAGCCCTGCCCCCACCATAAACAAAGAAGAGCAAAAATACAGTAGCGGATCCAGCGATGCGCCGTCCAGAACTTTTTGCGCCAGATACGCTCTCTGGGAATTGTACTGATACAGGCCGTAAAGGGAAATCCCCAGCGCCGTCACATCCAGAAAGAGCCTCTGCCACCAGGGCCTTTTCGCTTTCCGGTTCTTTCCCCGTTTGTGGGCCACGATGTTGACTCCCGCATACCGGATGACAGGCAGTACCATGGCACAGATTCCGAAGACGGCCGCCGCCCCGGCGAATATCCAGGGTTTCACCCCCGACTCCACAGGCAAAGCCGCCCTTTCCACGAACTCCAGGAAAGAGTTGGATGCGCCCAAAAGCCTGCACATCACCAGGCCCAGGGGCATACCTCCCGCCAGGCTCAGCGCCGCGATCAACACGCTCTCCAGCAGGTAGACCAACACAATCTGCTTCTTGTCAGCGCCCCGGCTTTTATACACCGCAATTTCATTCTGCTCCATCTCCAGCAGCTGCCTGGATACCATGAAAATGAAGACTGCCAGCAGCACGAAAATCGGTGTCTGCAGAATCACGATGGTGGTATTGAGCTTCTGGGCCTGCAGCACAAAGGCTTCCAGCGCGGACCGGAAATTGGCTGTGTGGCTTTTGTATCCCATCTCGTCGTATTCCGCAAAATATTCATCCAGCACACTCAGATAGCGCTCCGCCTCGTCTCCCCGCATGCCCAGGTAGTCCAGCATCACATACCACTCTGCGCTAAAGCCCCTGTCCTCTGTCTGGACAAACAGCTCCCGAAACAGCCCCTCGTCCATCAGGCAGACATCATGCCACGCCGTGGGCGCGGCAACCCAGTACACGTCCTGCTGCCGGCTGTTCTCAAAGATTCCGGCGATCCGAATCCGATAGGACGATGCGCCTTTCAGATCCGGCAGCTCCAGCACCTCGCCCAGCATGAGATTCTGTTCCACAAAGGTCCGCTCGTTGACAATGACGTCAAAGATATCTCCGTCCAGCTTTCCGGAATACATTTCCCCGTTTATGATTTTGATGTGGTCCGTCTGGTCCGAAAAGCACGCGATCCGCAGCGCGAGCTCGTTTTTCCAGCCCTCCACTTTCACCTCATGGACAGCTTTCACATTGCCCTTAAAGTATTGGGTCACCATATAAAGCGCCGGCACATCCAGCCGGTCCCTCATCTCTTCCAGCATCTGTGCGGCGCGCACGGTCTTCTCAGCCTCCTCCCGTTTTCCGGCCGTGTGGCTGCTGCGCACCACGATCAGACCCGGATAGGAATTCCGCTCCGCATAGTAATCGCTTAAACTGCGTGTCAGGGTTCGCTGCAAAACCGCCCTGGAATACATGGGGCTGGCGGCGGCTATGGCTATCATCAGCAGATTGCCCACCAACAGACTGAGGACCATCCATTTCCTGCTTTCAATCTTTCGGAAAACAAAACTCAACATGCCTCTGCCCCCTAATCCGCAATCACGGTCTGCCCCTCTTTGAGGCCGTCCAGAATCCACGCTTCCTGTCTGTTGGTCAGGCCCGGTGTCACATACCGCTTCCGCACCGTGTCATCTTCCAGCACATAGACAAAGTTTTTCCCGTTTTCGATGCTCAGGGCTTTCCAATCCACCAGCAGAACATTCTGAAGCTCTTCCAGACGGAACTCATACTTCGGGGAACCTGACAGCTCTTTCTCCGTCACATCCTCATACAGCTCAATCAGCGTCATTCCCTGGGGCGCCGATGCGGGCAGAACGGACGGCGCGGCCACTACCTTTCCGTGGTAGGTCTTCGGATCATTGCGCCTGCCGGCCTCCACAGTGACCTCCGCATTGTACCGCAGACTCCCCGCAGCGTCGTCGGCGGCCAGATAGAATTTGTCCGCCGCGTGCATGGTTATCATCACCGTATCCTTTGACATCGGATCTCCCTCGCTGCAGATCGCTATGGAGTCTATCACACCGTCGAAAGGGGCAAACAGGGTATCGTTTGCACTCCTCTCGTCCAGCTCTTCCAGTCTCTCACTCAGCCTGGCGATCTCCTGCTCCGACTGGTAGACGAATTGCTCGTACTCCGCCTGGGCTTTCTCTATCCTAAGCTGTGCGATGCGCAGTTCAAAGTTCTCCAGCCCCTGCAGTTTTTCCCCGGCTTCTTCCATGGCGGACAGGCGCTCCTCTATTCCGTCCTCCATCCGCTCTTTGGTTCTCGCCAGCTGAAGCGACAGTTCCTCTCTGTCCGCCATGCTCACCTCAATGTCAAATACCGCCAAAGCGTCGCCTTTCTTTACCTCCTGGCCTTTCTTCACCAGATATTCCCGGAACCTGGCGCCGCTCTCCTCCCAGCACAGCTCGGCCGTGACCGGATAGTATACATGCACGGAACCTCCGGCCGTCCTTATGTACTCCCCCTCTGCCGCCTGCGCGGTTTCATAGTTGGCCTGCTGCGGGGTCAGAAGAGTTTCATCGTACAGATTCTGCTCCTGTTCACCGCCTGCGCATGCCGTAAGAAACACGGCGGCCGCAAGAAAAGAAGCCGTCCTCTTAATCCTGGACATAGACCATGTCTCCTTCCCCAAGCCCGTCTGTAATTTCCGCTTTCGTATCCGTAGTCATACCGGTCTTCACATTGCGGCGCACTCTGACGCCGTCGGCCTGCACATAGACATACTGGCCGCTCCCGTCCCGATGCAGTGCGTTTATGGGAATCGTCAATACGTCCTCTTTATAGAACCGGTACACCATGACCACGGCAAACTGGCCCGCCGAGAGCTCTGCCCCGTCCCCCTCTACCAGGAAACGCGTCCTCATCTCTTCTCCGGCCAGTACCGCTTTCACCATCTCACCCACATCATAGGGAACGTAGGTAATGTCCAGCTCCCTGTCGCCCACCCGGGCATAAAGCCTCTCCGCACCGTTTACCTCCGACTCCGAAATAAAGTCCGCGGAAAGGCTCAATCGGCTCTCGTCGGCCAGATAGATTACAGGGCTGTAGCCCTGAATTGCATCCCCTTTTCCGGCATTGCCGACATAGACGACTCTTCCGCTGCAGGGTGCCGTGATTTCGTTCTTCCCCAGTTTTTCACGAAGCGCTCTCAGGGCCTCCTGCTTTTTCTGCAGCTCCAGGCCTCGCAGCTCTTTTGCCTCTTTCAGCGCCAGCTCAAGCTTCTGGATTTCCAGCTCTTTCGCCGCCCCGGCATATCCGAACTGCCCCAGGGCATGCATATACTCCAGCTCCTGTCTGGCAATCTCGATGTCCGCGCTGTCTAGTCTGTCGCTGAATTCCCCCATGGTAATCAGCTCGTCGATTTCTTCCTCCAGATCCGCTATCTGCTCCAGCGTCTGCTCCTCGCTTAAAGCAGCGAGGACGTCCCCCTCCTGTACCGTATCTCCAATCATCACATGGAAAGCTTCCAGATAGCCGTCCACCGTAAAATACAGCTCCTGGGTATAGGGGACTATCTCCCCGTTGTAAACGGAAAGTTCATAGATATCATCCCTCTGCGCCATGGCCATGTCCATCTTCACATCCACCGGCTCCAGAAGTTCCGGAGCCGGGGCCGGAACCTGGGTTTTCACCCCGCATCCGGCAAGCCCTGCAAAAAAGATCAGAGCCATAGGCAGTGCCGCTTTTCTCTTCATTCTACCTGCTTCCTATCCGCCGTCACAATACCGTTGCCGCGGGGCTGTCTCATCTTATGATCACACTGTCTCCCTCCGAAAGGCCGCTTACGATCTCCACATAGGACTCGTTCTCCAGACCTGTGGTAACCTCCCGCAGAATGCGCAGGCCGTTTTCGTCCAGCATGTACACATATTTTGCCTCTTCCGCGGCCTTTATGGCCTCTTTTTTGACGTACAGCACATCCTCCCGCCGGTCCAGTACGACCTGTATAGAGCCTTTCACGCCACTTTCCAGGGTAGGATCCGGCGTTAGCAGCTGCAGATAGGCGATCGCCCCGTCGCTTTCCTCATCCCTGGCAAGCCCCAGCACCGTGGGATCCACCGCCAGGACAGGGAACTCTTTCTTTTCGCACAGCACCGTGGCCTTTGTTCCCACCGGAAAATACTGAGCGTCTTCCCCCTTCACCGTGAATACCACGTTCTCCAGATCCGCAACGGTGACAAAAATCTTCCCTTTCACGGAGCGGTCTCCCTCTTTTAACTTCTGGAGGTATGTGACGGTTCCGCCGAAGTCAGCGTAAATCTGCCTCTCCCGCAGCTTTTCTCTCAGCTCCCGCAGCCTCAGATCCGCTATATACAGAGCCTCGTCCGCCTCCTGCAGCCGCTTTTCGCCGGCCTCCACTTCGGCCTCCCGCTGCTTCTCCAGCTCCATCTTCTGCAGCAGGATCGCGTTGGCCTGGTCTATATACGGTTTCTTCTCCTCCCATTCCTCATAATTCCCGGACCATGCCATCAGCTCTTTTATCTGTGCCTCCATGTCCGCTATGACCGCATCCTGTCTTGCCAGCTCCAGCCTCTGGTATTCCGGCAGATAGGCTCTGGTGATCTGCAATGCTTTCAGCGCATATTCCCTGTCGGAGATCTGCCCGGGCAGATCCCCCTTTTCCAGCTCTGCCAGCAGAGCGCCTTTCGTCACCTGCTCTCCCTCGCTGACATACACCTTGTCAATATACATCCCGCCCAGGGAAAAACCGTACTGCTCCTGTCTGGCCGACGCGTAAGTGCAGTTGACTTTTTTGCTCAGGACCATATCCCCCCGCATCACCATCGCCTGCTGGTATTGCGCCGCCTCATAGGAGCGGATGACCGGGGCCTGGGGAAGCTCCTCCTCTCTCGGCATGACTGCGCAGGATACGCACAGAGCCGGCACCGCCAGGAAAGCAAGCGCCTGCGCCCGCCTCGGAACACGCCATTTCATCGTCCACCCCTCCTTGCACCCTCTCCCCTTTCCATCGGGTCAGGACTCCGCGGAATCCTCCGCATTCCCGGCTCCCGCAGACTTTTTTTGCTTCCTTGATATGGTTTTCGGGGCTTTGGTACTTTTGGCGCCCGGTTTCTTCGGCTTATCGGAGACGGCCGTCCTCTTTCCAGGGGCCTTTTTAGCCGCTTTCGCGCCGTTTTCCGCTTTCCCCGCCTCTTTTCTGTAGACTTCCGCTTTCCTGGCGGCTTCCTTGTAGGCGGCTTCTTTCTCTTCCGCCAGACGTTGGGCCGCCTCTTTCTCCGCCGCGGCTCTCTCCACCGCCTCCTTTGCGATTTCCTCCTCCGTCAGAGGAATATATTTCAGGATGCTCAATGACAGCGGAGCGACTTTCACCGTAACCGAGCAGGGCCTGTCGTCCCATTCTCCTGCCTTGGAGCGCTTCACCCGGCTGTTCACGATGCCCGTGCCGCCGTATTTTTCGTGATCCGAATTAAATATCTCTTTATACTTCCCGTCGTACGGCACTCCTGTGGTGATCTCTCTCTCCACACCGGAGAAATTCGCCACCACCAGCAGCACCTCCTCCGCTTTCGTGCCCCTGCGCAGGAAAGTCAGGAAACACTCCTCCCAGGAGATGTGGTTTATCCACTCAAAGGATTCCGGCATATCGTCGGCCGCGTACAGTTCCGGATTGCTGCGATAGAGCTTGTTTAAATCTCTCATCAGAGCGGATATCCCCCTGTGCTCAGGCACTTCCGCCAGCTCCCACTCCACCTGGCGGGCCTCGTTCCACTCATCGAACTCGCCCAGATCCTGTCCCATGAACAGCAGCTTTTTGCCCGGATGCACCATCATATAGGCATAGGTAAGCCGCAGGTTAGCGAATTTCTGCGCCCGCTCTCCGGGCATCTTTCCCGCCAAAGACGCCTTGCCGTGCACCACCTCGTCGTGGGAGAATACCAGCATGAACCTCTCGCTGTAGGCATAGACCATGCTGAATGTCAGCTCCCCGTGGTGATGGGCTCTGAAATAGGGATCATATTTTATATAGTCCAGATAATCGTTCATGAAGCCCATGTTCCATTTCAGGTCAAAGCCCAGTCCGTCCTCCTCCAGGCTCCCTGTGATCCTGGGGAATGCCGTGCTCTCCTCCGCAATGCTCAGCACCCCGGGGTTGCGTTTCTTCATGACGGAATTCAGATGCTTGATCATCTCGATAGCTTCCAGGTTCTCCTTGCCGCCGTATATGTTCGCCACCCACTCGCCGTCCTTTTTCCCGTAGTCCAGATAGAGCATGCTGGCCACGGCGTCCATGCGGATCCCGTCCGCGTGGAATTTCTCCACCCAGAACAGCGCATTGGCGATCAGGTAATTGGAGACCTGGGGTCTGCCGTAATTGTAGATCAATGTACCCCAGTGGGGATGACTGCCCTGCCTGGGATCCTGGTGCTCGTACAGACAGGTGCCGTCAAAATTGGACAGACCGTAGGTGTCCCTGGGGAAATGGGCCGGAACCCAGTCCAGGATCACGCCGATCCCTGCCTTGTGGAGCTCATTGATAAAATACATGAAATCTTCCGGGGAGCCGTATCTGGCCGTAGGCGCATAGTAGCCGATGACCTGGTATCCCCAGGAGCCGTCCAGAGGATGCTCCATCACGGGCATCAGCTCCACATGGGTGTATCCCATCTCCTTTATATAGGGAATCAGCTTTGCCGCGATCTCACGATAGTTGGCGTAGCTTTCCCCTTCCGCGGGCGCCGTCACAGAACCCAGATACATCTCGTACACGCTCACGGGCACATTTCCCGTCTGGAATTTTGCCCTGTTTTTCACAAATGCTTCATCCTCCCAGACAAAGCTGTCCAGATCCGCCACCACGGAAGCGGTCTCCGGCCGCATCTGAGCGGCATTGCCGTAGGGGTCTGATTTCAGATAAGTCAGGCCGCCCTTTACTTTCATCTCGAATTTATAGTTGTCCCCAACCTTTGCATCCGGCAGGAAAAGCTCAAAGATGCCCGAATTCCCCAGCCGTCTCATCTGGTGAATCCGCCCGTCCCAGCCGTTGAAGTCCCCCACCACGCTGGCCCGCATCACATTCGGGGCCCACACGGCAAAATAGACGCCGCCGACGCCGTCAATGGTCATGGGATGAGCGCCCAGTTTTTCATATATCGTATAGTGGATACCGTTTCCGAACCGCTCCGCATCGCTCTCGGTAATCTGCGGGGCAAAGCGGTACGCCTCCCCCCGGACAGTCTCGCTTCCGTCTCTTTCCCTGACCTCGTAATGATAGACGGGAAGTTCCTTTTCCTTTCTGGACAGCAGCGCAGCGAAGAAGCCGTCCTCGTCCGCCTGCTCCATCTCCACCTGCTCCCCGGTCTCCTCGAACACGATTTTCGCCTGCTCCGCACCAGGGAAGTACGCCTGAACGAGTGTCTGCTTTCCTATCTTATGAGGGCCCAGCAGTTCATGGGGATTATCACATTCCGAGTAGATGATGTCCTCTATCTTCGGCCAGTTCATCAGCTGATAAAGTTTGTTGGTCATATTGTCCGCTTCCTTTCTGATTGATCCTTTTTGGTCTGTCTATGTCCGTCGCCGCATCCGTCTTTACTCTCCCAGTTCGTGCAGAAACAGTCCGCTCCTGAGCTTCGGCTCGAACCATGTGGACTTGGGCGGCATCAGTCTTCCCGCGTCCGCCACGGCGAACAGCTCGTCCATGGAGGTAGGGTACATGGAAAACGCCACCGCCATCGAGGAATGGTTCCGCGCCGTCTGCACCCTGCGCTCCAGCTCCTCTAACCCCCGTATGCCTCCCACAAAGTCAATGCGCTTGTCCGTCTTCGGATCCTGTATCCCCAGCACCGGCCCCAGCAGATGATTCTGAAGCAGAGAGACATCCAGGCCGTCCACGGCATCTTCGGACAAAATCTCCGGCCTGGCGGTGAGAACATACCAGCTTCCGTCCAGATACATGCCGAATCGCCCTTTCCCCTCGGGGCTGTAAGGCCTCTCCCCGGCCTCCCTGATCTCAAAGCGCTCGGAGACTTTCTCCAAATACGCCTCCCGGGTAAGGCCGTTCAGATCATGCACTACGCGGTTGTAATCCATGATATGGAGCTCCCGGTCGGGAAACAGTACCGACAGGAAATAATTGAATTCCTCTTTCCCGCTGTAATCCGGCCTGGCTTCCCTGCGCATCATCCCCACCTTTACCGCAGAGGCGCAGCGGTGGTGTCCGTCCGCGATGTACACCGAATCCATCCGGTCGAACCGCTGCCGGATGCTTTCCACCTGACTTTCCTCCCCGATCACCCACACCCTGTGGCCTATGCCGTCCTCAGAGACAAAAGCGCACGCCGGTGCGGTGCGCTTCACCGCGCCCACAATCTTAGAGAGCGCCTCGTCGAAGCGGTATGCCAGGAAAATAGGGCCTGTCTGCATATTGCACACATCCACATGGCGGATCCTGTCCCGCTCCTTGTCCGCCCGGGTGTTCTCATGCTTTTTGATAACGCCCGCGTTGTAGTCGTCTATAGAGGCGCAGGCCACGATTCCTGTCTGGCTCCTGCCCTCCATGGTCAGCTCGTACACGTAATAGCAGGGCCTGTCCTCCCTGACAAACTTCCCCTCCAGGATCCGGTCCCGCAGCAGAGCCGCAGCTCTCTCGTACACCTCTGGCGCATAGGTGTCCACCTCCGGTCCAAAGCCTGTCTCCCCGCGGTCGATTGCCAAGAAAGAGTCGGGATTTCGCTTCACTTCCGCCGCAGCCTCCTCCCTGTCATATACATCATAGGGCAGTGCGGCAATTTTGTCCTCCATCCCCGGCGCCGGTCGGTAGGCGGAAAACGGTCTGATATTTGCCATGTTTCGTTCCTCTTTTCTTTCCATTCAAAAGATAAATTTATTTTACCAAAAATATCTGTACTTAACAAGCGTCTGGTGATAAACTGTATTAGAAATATTTCGGCATTGCAGGCCAAAGTCCGGCACGGACAGCGCCGTCGCCCGAAAGGTACGAACCAAAACCAATCCATTTCAGAAAAGCGAGGTCAGAATCATGACAGATGAAAACAGAAAACTGCTGGAGCGCATCAATGCGTATGCGGAGAATGTGCTGGGAGAAATCGATCCACAGAAGATACAGGTGTCCGTCCAGTTAGAGAAGCTAAAGCCCGTGATGGAGGAAATCGCCGCGGAAAAGAATATGAACCTGGAGGATGTGTTCATCCTGTACATGGATCTCCAGAGCGAGGCCTCCTGCGCCACAAATGAAAAGCTCAAGGACAGCCTCCGGGACATCAACAACGGCTTTGACGGCGGATCCCCTCTTCTGTTCCGCTGAGGCCCCGGGACTTTCCAAGCCTCACGGGAGCCTCACGGTTCAATAAGCGTGCCGCTGGCCGTGGCAGGCGGCTTATCGTCTTAACAGCAGCAGTGCGGCGGCATACAGCACTGCCAGGAACACCGCGTTGTACAGCGTAAAGGTCTTCAGATACGCCCCTTTCCGGGCCCCCTCACCGTTGCCGTAGAGCCGGTAGGAAATCACGCTGGCCAGGGAGGCGATCAGAGTGCCCAGGCCGCCGATATTGACGCCGTACAAAAGCGGCCTCACATTGTCCGTGAAACCTGACAGCAAAATCGCCGCAGGCACATTGCTGATGGCCTGGCTCAGCGCCACGCCGGCCGGCAGCTCTCTCCCCTCAATCAGGTCCCGCAGCATGGAAGAGACTGCCGGAATCCGTCCCACATTGCCGATGAAGAGAAAAAAGCACAGAAACGTCACCAGGAGGAAATAATCCACCTGTCGAAACAGCTTTCTGTCCGTAAAAAATACGGTCAGTACCAGAACAGTCAGCATGACCGGCCAGGTCAACAGCCGAAGCACACAGGCCAGGCACACCAAAAACAGCAGAGCGTACACGACCAGCTTCTTTCTGTCAGGAGCTGCCGCTCTCTCCGACCGCCCCGGAACCAATGTCTCTCTGCCGAGGCAAGCCGCGGCTGCCGCAAGCAGCACAAAAGAGAGCAGCGCCAAAGGCAGCATATCTTTCAGGAACTCTCCCATAGACAGGTCAAAGGCCGTGTACAGATAGAGATTCTGCGGATTTCCGATGGGTGTCAGCATGCTGCCCAGATTCGCCGCTATGGTCTGCAGGACCACCACCGGAATCAATCGCTTGGTCTGGCCCGCCATGGCCAGGGTCATAACGGCAAACGGCACAAAAGTGATCAGCGCCACGTCATTGGTGATAAACATACTGCCGAAAAAGCACAGCGCCATCAGCAGAAATCCCAGCTGTCTTGTATCCCGTATTCTTTCCAGAAACAGAAATCCCAGATAGCGGAACAGCCCGATGCCCTGCAGTCCCGCCACCACCAGCATCAGGCCGAACAGCAGCGCCAGCACCCGGTAGTCCGGATACGCCAGGTATCCGCTGTCCGGGGGGACAAAGCACACGGAGCCTGCGGCCAGAACTGCGGCAACGCAGAGCACGGTCTCTTTTCTGAAAAAGGCAGCGATACGGCCCCATCCTCTACGGGCTGTTCCGCTTTCTTTTTCAGTCCCAGCCGCAATGCCGCTATCTGGACCCATCGGAAAATGAAATCCCCACTTCATTCTTCTTCATGAACAGCAGACCGAAAGAGCTCGGCCCGCAGTTGCTGGCAATGGCAGAGGATGCTTTCTGGAGATAGACTCTTTCAAACGAACAGTACTGGCGCACAAGTTCCTGGATATACGCAAGGCTCTTCTCGTCCATCCCCGCATAGGTGATGAACAGAATCCGCCTGTCAATATTGCGGGCATTCATGAGCACTTTTCGCACATAACTCCGTATCACATGGTTGAAGCTTCCCATCTCCATACTGCCCACCGACATACGGCTGTTGCGCAGCACGATCACCGGGTGCAGCAGCAGCGCGTCGCACATGATCTGCACCCTTTTGGGAATCTGTCCGGCTCTGCACATCATGTGGGTGCTGTCGATGATGAATGCGGAGGAAATATAGCGCCGCAGCTTCTTGACCGTCTTCACGATATCGTCCCTGGTGACATGATTCTCCGCCAAATGAGCCGCATACAGTACCGACAGGCCCATACTGCTGGAGAGATGCCCCGAGTCAATCACCGTGACATTTTCAAAGGACTTCGCTGCCTCCAATGCGTTGTGATACCCCTCGCTGACATGCTTCGCCATGGTAATATGAATCACATTCTGCGCCTCCGTAAGCCTCTGAGCGAAAAACCGTTCATAATCCTCCACACTGGGCGGCTGGGAGACGCCGCTCTTTCCCTCCGCCATATGGGCCAGCAGTTCATCCGCCATCAGCTCCGAGTCGTCCAGGAACCGCCCCTGGTCCGTGCAGATATAGTAAGGGCACACATAGATCCCGAACTCTTTCTTCAAGGACTCCGGAAGATCGCACACGCTGTCCGTGGTGACCATCAGGGACAGACGCTTGGCCTGCTCAAAGATCAGCACGTCTTTTCCGATTTCGGACTGGCTGGCGATCTCGCTTAAGTTCACCAGCTCCTTGGGCAGAATGCTCAGCACGGCCGCCTCCAGCAGCGCGCCACTGATGGGCTTTGCCAGATAACCGCTGAAGCCCTCCTTGCGGTAGAGCAGCTGATTGTCGCTTCCCGCATTGGCCGTCAGGGCGATCACCGGCACGTCCTGGCACAGTCCCCCGGGCTGGGAGTGAAGCGCATGGAGACATTCTATTCCGTCCATCTCCGGCATCAAATGATCCATCAGAATACAGTCATAGTGCTGGTACTGGGTCAGCTTCAGACATTCCGCGCCGCTGGAAGCCGTGTCGATCTGGATCTTCGTATCCGACAGGAGTTTGCTCACCACCATCAGGTTCATCTCATTGTCGTCCACCACCAACACATGGGCATTCGGCGCCTCGAAGCTCTGCCGGTACTGCTCTCCCTCGTGGACCTTTACCCGGGAAGTCAGAGTGAAAGTCCCCAGCTCTTTCTCGCTCATAATGTCCTGCTCCAGCGTCACCAGGAAAGTGGAGCCGTTCATATACACACTGTTGACGCTGATCTCGCCTCCCATGAGCTCCACCAGCTGTTTCACGATGCTCAATCCCAGGCCGGTGCCCTCGATATGTCGGTTCTTCTTCTCGTCCACCCGACGGAACGCATCGAAAATATAGGGGATATTCTCCTTTTTCACCCCCTGTCCCGTATCCTCCACGGAGTACCAGACCCGCACCCGGTTCAGCCCCACCCGCTCACAGCGCACGGCCAGAGTCACGGAGCCCTCTTTCGTGTACTTCACCGCATTGTTCAGCAGATTGATCAGCACCTGCTTGATGCGCACCTCGTCGCCGCAGAGCATGCTGGGCATGGAGGGATCCACCTGGAGCTTGAATTCCAGCCCCTTTTCCCTGGCCTTGATCCAGATCATGTTCACGATCTCCGAAAAAAGCTCCCCTGTCTCATAGGACACGTTCACAATCTCCATCTTGCCGGATTTGATCTTGGACAAGTCCAGAATATCGTTGATAAGCGTCAGCAGCATCTTGCTGGCGCCCTGGATATTCCTGGCATTCTCCGCCACCTCCTCGGAATTGGCTCCCCGCAGGATCATCTCGTTCAATCCGATGATGGTATTGATAGGCGTGCGGATCTCATGGCTCATACTGGAGAAAAAGTGATTCTCCGCCTGGTTCAGCTCCTCGATCTCTTTCTTCTGCTCTATGGTAAGTTTCTTCTCCTCCTCGTAGAGATGGTTCTGGAACAGAAGCAGCACACCTGTCAGGAATCCCGCCACAATCACCGACCGGGCAGAGTCAAAATAGGCCTGAGCCGTGGTGTTTTGCAGTACCAGCTCCGGGTAGAAATAGGCAATGTAATAACAGGCCAAGGTCTCCAAAGTACAAAGTACAAAGAATACGGCCTTGCGCTTCCCCTCCAGAGTGATGCTGATATAGATGAAGCAGAGCACGAACCATTCCGGCACCCCGCCGTAAATTCCGCCTCCGGTGAAAAAGACCATAGGAAACAGCATAAGAAGCAGCACTACCGTAGCCGTGGCCCCCGCATTGATACATTCTTTCCGGATGCTGATCTTGGCGACTATGTACATATAGATCAGACTTGCCGGCAGTATGATCAGATTCGCCGTAAACCTGCCCAGGATCAGGATGAAGACCAGTGCAATCATGCTGATGCCCGTGACCAGGCGAAACATACGTTCCCTCAAGCTGATCTTATGGTCAAAAATGATTTCCAGCCATTTTGCTATCATGTCAACCCCCCAATATCATAAACCGGATATGCTGTCACAGACTTCCGCATACATTTGCAGCAGCTCCTGATGGTTCTTTCGTATAAATTCCTCATCCGCCTTTTTGCCGGCCAGCTCCAGCTCCTTTGCCTTGCCGGAGAGCACTTCCGCACCGATGGTCAGAGCCGTGCTCTTCAAAGCATGGGCCTTGATCCCATAGTCCGTCCAGTTGGCGGCTTCGTAGAGTGAGGTCAGCTCCGCCTCTTTCTCCTCTCTCTGGTCATGGAACATCTGCAGCATCTCCTGATAAAACGCTTCGTCTCCGCCGCAATACTCCAGCCCGATACCCACGTTGATACCTGCCCGCACCAAGGAGCCATAGGTATGGGGCGGCTCTTTCGCAGCCGCTTCCGCGGCGTCGTTTCGGGAGAACTCGCTTTCCGCAGCCGATACTTCCTGTGCTTCCTGGATTTGGTCCGGAGCTTCCCGGATTTCGGGTTCCTGTTCCGCAGGGCCGGCGTCGTACTGCATACAGCGGTCCGGCAGCACCCGGCGCAGGACTCTCTCCAGAACGGAGCGCTCAATGGGCTTGGGAATAAATTCATTGAAGCCTTCGTTTCGGAACATCTCCCTTGCACCGCTTATGGTGTTGGCCGTCAGGGCGATTACAGGCAGGTCTTTGTAGGCGCCGTTATCGATCTCACGGATACGCCGCAAAGTTTCCACGCCGTCGAATCCCGGCATCATATGATCCAGGAAAATCAGGTCATAATCGTTTCTGCCGCACTTTTCCACAGCTTCTTTTCCGCTCAGGCAGGTATCCACCTGAATTCCATAGCTGCCCAGCACGCCCGTGGCCACCCGAAGATTCATTTCCTCGTCGTCCACAGCCAGCACCCGGACACCCTCACAGGTAAAGGGCCTGCGGCCTGCGGCCTGGGCCTCCTCAAATCCGTTGTCCTGGCCCTGACCGCCCAGAAGATTCACAATGGACAGCGCAAAGAAAGGCTTGCGCAGCACAAGCAGCTTGCTGTCCTCCTCCAGGACGAAGTCTTTCCCCGCGATCACCGCCACGGGAACGGTCTCTGCCAACTCCTCGTAATACGGGGGATTCGCCATATATTCCGTCTGTGCGATAAACACATGGGTAAGCTTGTGATCCCTCTGAAGCTTTAGCAGCCCCTCAAAATTGTGGGCCTGATACCCTTCAATGCCAAGCCCCTCCACGAGGTGAAGTATCATCTTGTCGTAGTACCTGCGCACCTCGTCCCGGCTGTAGCGCTCCGGCTTAAAGAAACATGCGATGCACAGTTGCTGACTGTTGGGCACCTGAATACAGGGCGTGTCGTCCTCCACCCCCTGCGGTATGGTGATATGTACCTCCAGTCCCCCCTGCTGCCCCTCGCTTTCGAAATGGACAAAGCCTCCCATGGAATGAAGCAGGCCTCTGGCGATGGGAATTCCAAGTCCTAATCCCCCCACATAGCGGCTGCTTCCGGAATCCGCCTGATAGAAATCGTCCACAATCTGATCCAACTGAGAGGAAGTCATGCCGATACCCGTGTCATAGATATCAATGACTAGGTTTATGCCGTATGTCTCCCGCCGAAACCCAATCCAGAGATTGATACCGCCCTCCTCCGTGAATTTCAGGGAGTTCTCCAGCAATATACGCAGCACATGGGAAATCTTCTCCGCATCGCCAATCAAAAGAGACGGCAGCCTGGGATCCATGTCAAAGACCATCTCCAGTTTACTGCCGCTGTTCTGCAGAGCCATCATGGTAATGATATCATTCATCACCGATGTGATGGAATAGGCTTTCTTCGTGGCTGACAGGGTTCCCTCGACGATTTCCGTATAGTCCAGGATATTGTTGATCTGGCCTGAGAGCCGTTTTCCTGCCAGCTTTATGGATAGAAGATCCTCCCGGATTTCAGCGGAGATATCTTTCCCCAACGCCACCTCGCTGATGCCGATGACCATGTTGACAGGGGTGCGCAGTTCATGGGATACATTGGAGAGAAAGTCCGCGTTCTGCCGCACCGCCGTTCCCAGCTGCTCCTGCATGCTGTCGTATTTCGCTTTCTCCCTGCGCCTGCGGTTGATCCGATATCTTGCTATGACCAAGGACCCCGTCACCGCCGCCGCTCCCATCAGCAGACGCAGTATGTCGCCGTTTCTCGTGGAGGCGCTGATGGTATGCAGCAATAGGAAATGATACAGCATCTGGCATACATACAGGCCCAGGGCCATATAAAGGAGGCGTTTTCTGTTCAGCAGGGAAAGCAAAAGGATCACGATACAGGCTACGAGCGCAATGTCGAACAGACTGGATTCGTGCACCCCGAAAAAGAAAAATTCAATCAGCAGCAGCCCCGTACAGATATTTTCATACAGCATTTCCGAGCCGACCCTGCCGATGTGGAGCCACCACACCACAAGGCAGCCCGCGATCATCATGGGAACCGTCCACAGTTCCCATGATAATGTCAGAGTGATCAGGCTGAGCAATGTGCTCAGTATACTGAGAGTGCCTGCCATGAGCAGATGCATGCTTGTCTGGGCTTCGGTCCTCATTTTTTCTCAAGCTCCTTTGCAATCCGCTCCATCAAATCCTGGGGCAGAAACGGCTTTTTCAGGTAGTTTACCGCCCCCAGCCTGATTGCGTCCATCACATCCTCCTCATACCCTGAGGCTGTCAGGAAGATGACAGGCACGCTTACATGCTTTTCTTTCATGTGCTTAAATGTCTCGATTCCGCTCATTCCCGGCATTTCAATATCCAGAAGAATCAGGTCAACCTTTTCATTCTGAAGCAAATCCAACGCCTGCTGTCCTGACTCCGCTGTCAGGATATCGTATTGCTTCTCCAGAATCAACCTTGTCCTCCTTAAGTTCATCTTGTCGTCATCCACTACCAAAACACATTTCTGCATATGCCAGCTTGCCTCCTTATCTACTCATATGGGCATCCTGAAGTCCCCCATAAGCTTTCACAATGAT
Source organism: Lachnospiraceae bacterium (assembly GCA_022799755.1). GTDB lineage: Bacteria > Bacillota > Clostridia > Lachnospirales > Lachnospiraceae > Acetatifactor. Next base: position 7,087 of record JAAWOU010000028.1, on the reverse strand, counting down.
GGAATCGTAAATGCAAGATTTCCCGATTTACATACTTGATTAAGTATATCATACTGCCGCTGTCATCTGCAATGGGACTTTTATTCCAAAAAATTAAAAAATTATAAACTCCTCTCACTCTCCGTCCAGCGCATATTTTTTCCGGAAATACCGGAATTTCTCCCGGAACTCTTCGCTTCCGTTTCGGAACTCACGCAGATGCTCGTGCAGGTTCAAGTCCTGTTGCGCCATCTCCAGCATGCATCCCGCGATGTTGGAGCAGTGGTCCGCAGTCCGCTCCAGATCCGTCAGCAGATCCGACCAGACGAACCCGGCCGTGACGGAGCAGCCCCCTTTCTGCATCCGCAGGATATGCCTGGTGCGCATCTCCTCTTTCAGCCGGTCGATCACCTGCTCCAGAGGCTCCACCGTGGCAGCCGCTTTCAGATCCTGCTCCAGAAAAGCCCGCAGGGACAGCTCCAGAACCTCCTCCACCGCCCCGCAGAGCACCTTGAGCTCCCTGTGGGCCGTGTCGGTGAATTTCCGCTCCTTTTCCGCCATCTCCTCCGCGGCCTTGAGCAGATTCACCGCATGGTCGGAGACCCGCTCGAAATCCCCGATGATCTTCAGCAGCTTTGCCGCCGCCCTGCTGTCTGAGGCAGAGATCTGCAGGGCGCTGAGCTTCACCAGGTAGGTACTCAAGACATCCTCATAGTAATCCGTCTTCTCCTCTTTGACCCGAATGGCCTCCGAAAGTTCCGGCGTCAGCTTTTCCAGGGCCCGGATGGCTTCTTTCAGAGATTCCACGGACAGCTTTGCCATGGATTCCGTGACCCTGCGGCAGCGCTCCAGGGCGATGGAGGGCGCGGCGAAAAAGCGCTCGTCCAATTCCATGTATTCCTCTTTCTGCCGTTCATCCGGCACCAGCTTTGTCACCAGCTTCTCCAGCGCGCCGGACCAGGGCAGAATCAGCACCAGACACAGGATATTGAAGACGGAATGGGCGGCTGCAATGCCAAGAAGCGATGCCGGCTCCTGCAGGAACTGCAGATGGAAGACGCCCCTGGCGATGCTGAATACCGCTATCCACACCGCGGTTCCGATGCAGTTGAATGACAGGTGGACCATGGCGGCCCGTCTGGCGTTCTTGTTGGCCCCCACCGAGGAGAGCATGGCCGTGGCGCAGGTGCCGATGTTCTGGCCCATGATGATGGGGATGGCCGCCCCGTAGGACACCTGGCCGGTCACCGCCAGAGCCTGGAGAATGCCCACGGAAGCGGAGCTGGACTGGATGACCGCGGTGAGGGCCGCTCCTGCCAGCACTCCCAGGAGCGGATTTTCAAACATGACGAACAGGCTACGAAACGCCGGAACCTCCCCCAGGCCCGACACCGCCCCGGACATGGTCTCCATGCCGAACATCAATGTGGCAAAGCCCAGGAATATCATGCCAGTGTCTTTCTTTTTCTCCCCCCGGCAGAACAGGTACAGGATAATGCCCGCCAGGGCCAGCAGGGGCGTAAAGGAGGATGGTTTGAGGAGGCGGATGTACCAGCTGCCGCTGTCGATTCCCGCCAGGCTCAAGATCCAGGCCGTCACCGTGGTGCCCACATTGGCCCCCATGATGACATTGACGGCCTGGCGCAGGGTCATGAGCCCCGAATTGACGAATCCCACCACCATCACCGTGGTAGCCGAGGAACTCTGTATCACCGCGGTCACGATCAGGCCGGTCAGCAGCCCGGCAGCCCTGCCTGTGGTGAATTTCCCCAAAAGGGCCCGCAGCTTCCCGCCGGCCCTGCGCTCCAGAGCCTGGCCCATGATGTTCATGCCGAACAGGAACAGGCTTAATCCCCCTATCAGTGTCAGTCCGTTAAAAATATCCATGTTCTCTTCTCCCGTGAATTTCTCTTTGCAATTTTGGGTTTTCTACCTAATGGCTTTTTTGTTTTCTTTATTTATGCCCGGTTTTTATGGAAAAATCCAGGCGGTTTCACGGTTCCCGGGTCCGGCCAGTACGGTTCCCGCTCTCTCCCCGCCGCAGGCTCAGAGACATATAAAAACAAAGTACAGCGCATATCCCGCCAGCATGGCGATTCCGCCAGGACGTCCCAGTTTACGGCCCTTTACGCTGCAGGCCAGGAGCAGTACTCCCGCTGCTGCCGCGGTCCACATGTCGGCCCGAAACTGCGCCGAAAAAGGCACGGGCGTAATCAATGCGGATATGCCTACCACAAAGAGGATGTTGAAAATATTGCTCCCCACAATATTGCCGATAGCGATGTCCGCATTGCCTTTGGCTGCGGCGGACACGGAGGTAAACAGCTCCGGCAGAGAGGTGCCCAGGGCCACGATGGTAAGGCCGATGAAGCGCTCGCTCATGCCGAAGAGCCTGGCCAGATCGGTGGCAGCGTCCACTGCAATGCGGCTGCCCAGGACAATCATGGCAAGGCCGGCCAAAGTGCTCAGAATGGGCTGCCATAGCCTGCCTTTCCTGACAGACGCAGCAGCCAGGGTACCCGAAACCGCGGCTTTGGGACCGGAAGAGGGATTTTCCTGCCCGGGCGCGGAACCGTCGGATTCCGGAAAGCCGTTCTTCTTCGACATCCACAGCAGATAGCTCACATAGGCCAGAAACAATATCGTCAGCACCCCGCCCTCCCAGAGTCCGATGTTCCCGCCTGTCCCCTGGAACAGCAGCAGCAATGTGATCGCAATCATAAACGGAATATCACGGAATAATGTGTGCGCCGAGACCGCCAGAGGAGCCACCACGGAGGAAAGCCCCAGAATGATCAGAATGTTCAGAATATTGCTCCCCACGATGTTTCCGATGGTGATGTCGGCATTTCCCTTTAAGGCGGCCGTTATACTCACCGCCGCCTCCGGGGCGCTGGTGCCCATGGCCACAATGGTCAGACCGATGACCAGCTGGGGGATGCCCAGCCGCCCCGCGATATCGGAGGCGCCGTCCACGAAGCGGTCTGCCCCCTTTACCAGCATCACGAATCCCAGAACCAACAATAACAATGACAGTACCATTTCCATCTCTACATTTCCTCCTTTTTCCGGAAACCGGCAGCCTTTGTCCTTTTTTGCAGTTTGGAAAGAATCCGGCCGACTTGCAAAAAAGCGAGCCTTTCGCTGCATAATCAATGTGCAACAAAGTCTCGCTTCTTATTCACAGAGCCGGATTCCCCCGCCTGCGTCCTGCGCCGGGAGGGTATCGTATTGACGGCAAGGTAAACATGGATCGCATCCATGCAAGCTACTCCCTTTATCAAGGTCAGTTTACCATAGGAAAATCTATCCTGTCAATGGGAAATTTGGCTACGAAATCGCATACGCAGATAGGGTACTGTTCTCGGCTTCGCTTCTCACAGCAACATAATGCACACATACAATAGAATTCAAAAGCAGAATTCTACTCATCGTTAGACAATCCCAGCTCCTGTCCCTGAGCATCGTAATAGCGTACCCTGACCGCCTCTGCCTCCTCTCTGGTCAGCACTCTGTCCCATTCAAAGACGAACATATCCGGGACACTGTTGCCGGCTGCGAAGACGCTCTGTGTCTCTCCGCCCGCCTCCGCAGTGACGCCGGCCACATCCCTGCTGCTGGTTGCTGCAATGGTGACGCTATGGTCAAGGCTCCACTCCTCCCCTATGGTGATATAACCGTTGCTATCCGCAAAAGTCTGTCCTTTTTCAGGGGAGTCACTTCGAATCCCACCGAAGCCTGTGATTTTCCATCCCCCACCGGAAGCGAAATCTTTCCCAAACAGCGCAAAGCACTTTCTGCCTCTGTCGTCCAGAAAGCCTGTCAGCAGCCTGTCCGGCATGGCGTCCGATTCATAGAGCGCGAAAATCTGGGGATTCCTGTCGGAGCTCATGGAGGCGATCAACCCGGCCAGATATACCGTATCCCCGGATTCCGTATGCCGCTCCATACGCCAGAGGAAACGGATATGTTCCCCAAAATGCCCCTCTTTGCTGTCCGTCTCCCCGTAACAGGCCGCCAGAAACACTTGGTTGCTGTCCGTCTGCACCACAAGGTAACAGGTCATTCCCTGGTAGGCAGCGCCGCTGTCCCGCTCCGCGTCCACCCGCCAGACCCGCTCCGCGCTCTCAAGGAGCCTGCGTGCCTCCTGGCTCAGGCCCGGAATGTTCGTCTCCGCGGCTGACTGCGCCTGTACCGTACTGCCCGCCTCCCACAGGCTGCCTGTCCGTGCGGCTTCCTGCTCCCGAGCAGTACCGCCCGCTTCTGCCTGTCTGCCCGCCTCCGCGGCGCCGGAGGGCCTGCTGCCCGCCTGTCCCAACTGCCCCTCCTCCAAAGAACCGAAAAGCCCCAAAAGCCCCTCTCCCGTCAGATCGCTCTCATGAAACACCCCCACTCTGTTCCAGACCGGGTTGTTCCCCATAATGCCGCCGAAATTGCGCTGCAGCAGCTCTGCCTCTGAGGTGATGATGAAATCCGGCGCATTGTCCGGCATATAGGCCGCATTGTACCAGGGCGCGTCATAGAGGACTTCCGCCACAGTATACCTGGCGCCGTATATACTGTCACTGTTTTTCGAGGCCACCGGGTCGGTAAGGAAGCAGGCTGCAGCAACGATGCATGCTATTACGGCGGTGACCACGATCCAGAATGCCGGCTTTCTGTAAGACAGGATGCCCTTTATGCGCTCTTTAATCCCCACTTCCCCAAATGCCAGAGGACAGGCGGAAATCCCCCGGTTCTTCAGGCTGCAGGAAAGGAGGGCATTGGCATAGATCTTCTTCTGTCCGTCCTCCATCCGCCTGACTACATACTCATCGCATGCCAATTCTATGTCCCGGCACAGCAGAATGTAGGCAACCCAGCACAGGGGCTGGAACCAGTAGACGGACAGAAGCAGGAACCCAAGAGGTTTCCACCAGTGGTCCCGCCGTCTGAGGTGTGCTTTCTCGTGGGCTATGACGCAGGCGCATTGAGGCTCCTGCAGATCCGATGGCAGATAGATCCTGGGAAAGAGGATGCCCAGGATAAAGGGAGCGCTCACGGCATCACAGAGCCAGATATTCTCCCGAAGCACCATGGCGGCGCGGACTTTCCGGCGCAGTCTCAGATAGCTGACCAGAGCGTAGAAAAGCATGACTGCCATTCCTGCCGCCCAGAGCCGGGAGGCGAGGAATACGGCTATCTGCATGGGATTGGCGCTCTCCCAAGGCTTCGGCGCAAGGGAGGAGACGATGACCGGATTCACCGCACTGTCCACGGCATCGATGCCGCTGTGGATGACCGGCTCTGTGGCCAGGGTAATTTCCCGGGGCACGGTCTCAGCGCTGGGTATGAGACTCAGCACGCTTTCTATGGAAAAAGGACAGACCAGCCGAACGCCTACCAGAATCCACAGGGCACATCCCAGGGCCTTTGGGGCTCTCTTTAGAAGAATCCGCAGAAGCAATACTGCCAGGATGACCCAGCCGGCTGCGATTCCCATGTTAAACAGCTTTAAAAACAATGCGTCCATATGCATACCTCCTCGCTTGCGATTGCCCTGGCTCTTTCTTGGAATGCTCCTCTTATTTATCCGTTTTCTTCCTTTCCGTTTTCTTCCTTTCCGTTTGCCGTCCCGGCCTCCTTTCTCCCGTCGGTCTCATAGGCGTCGATCATGCCGCGTATCTCCCGGATTTCTTCCCGGGACAGGCGCTTCTGGGAGGTGAACGCCGCAATGAACGCGGGCAGGGAGCCCTGGAATGTGTCCTCCACGAATTTCCTGCTCTGGGCGGCGTGGAAATCCTGTCTGGATATCAGGGCTGTGACACATCCGTCCTGATTTTGAAATATGCCTCTCGCGCAAAGTTTTTTCAGCACGGTGTAGGTGGTGGATTTCTTCCAGCCCAGCTCCTCCCTGCAGAGCTTCACCAGCTCCCCGGAGGTCAGCGGCTCCTCTCTCCAGATAATGTCCGCAAAGCGGGATTCCACCACCCCAAGCTTCGTATCCTCCGTGGGATACTTTTCCTGTTTGGAGTGCCCCTCTTCCATGGCATACTTTTCTCTGACGGAATATCCCCTTTCCAGAGCATTTCTTTCTTTGATGGAATGCCCCTCTTCCACGGTATTTCTTTCTTTGATGGAATGCCCCTCTTCCACGGCATTTCTTTTTTCGATGGAATGCCCCTCTTCCACGGCATTTCTTTCTTTGCTGAAACGTCCCTCTTCCATAAATATCCGCCTTTCCGCTCTTATACTCTCACTCTCCGGGCCTGCTTGGCATATTTGGCAGCGTCAACTTCATATGTCAAATGGGCTAAACCAACGAAAAAGAAAACGGTCTATCCGCAATAGACTTATTGTAAGTCTATCATGAATAGACCATTCTGTCAAGAAAAACAGAGAGTCTTTTATACGCTCTTATACGCTTATTTTTCGGACACAAAGACTTGCTCCGCATACCATTCGTCCGGATATGGCAATAAATCCATTCCATTATCCACGCCGATTCCCTCAAATACCACATTGCACTCTACATTTGAAAATATTTCTTCATGGTGCTTTATGAGTCCGTCATGCAAAAAGAAATCCTCCGCTCCTGTCAAATTTTGCTCAGCGCATACCCGGCGCAGAGCTTCATAACCTTGGGACTCCTTTTCGATTACCACATAAGAATCTGCCAGCAGGCCCCCTGGTTTTATCGCCCTATGGACTTCCTGCAATGCTTTGCCCGCACAGCCAATCATGTTGCTGAATCCGGCGTATGTGACCGCCGCATCGACCACGCCGTCTTTCAGAGGGAGATTGGTAGCATCACAGGCAAGATAGCTGATTTTCCGATTCGGAGCAATCCGCCTGAATTTTCGGTAGTCATATTGCAGAACATATCTGCTCAAATCAATAGAGATTATAGGTACATCATCATCCAATGCTTTTACCAGTTCGGTCAGCATTAAGCCCCGGCCGCTGGCAATATCCAGAACGATTTTGCAGTCGTGCCCGGATACCGTATCTGCAATGGTGCGCAGCACCATCTCCCGGCGCTGCATCATCTCCGCGGGATTTTGGATTTCCATTTCTCTGTCAGATTCTTCAAAGTCCTGTTCTCCGCCCATAGTTTCCCACTGATTGA
>JAAWOU010000127.1 GCA_022799755.1 Lachnospiraceae bacterium | reverse complement strand
GCTGCCAACCGGCTCACCTGTCTCCAGATAGTTGCGGATGACTGCCTGCAGGATTTTCTTTTTTCTCTCATCCAGCTCCATCCAAGCTGCCTCCCTTTCACATTATTAGCACTCATTTAGGAGGAGTGCTAACATCTACTAACCATAAAATAGCACTTACCCTATCTATTGTCAACCGATTTCCCGAAAAATAATTCTAAAAAAATTCTAAATACAAAAACGGCGCCTGAACACCGCAGTGAATACGGGTTCAGATGCCGCTCTTTGGACAATCTGTTTTAATAGGCGTTCTTAGATATCGAAGCTTCCGCTCTCTCCGTTCATCACATAATACACCTTGTTCTCCTCAGGCTTCACATAGAGCTCCACGCTCTCCAGTTCGTCTGCCTTGTGCTTCAGGTCGTACTCCCATACATCCCTGGCGATCTTCATCAGATCCTCCTGTCCGTAGGATTTGCCGCCATACTGAATGTGCAGAACGCTCTCCACATTCTTCTTCGCCGTTGCCTTGGCGGGCGCTTTCTTTGCCTTGGGAGCCGCTTTCTTGGTCTCTTTCTTTGCTTCCTCAGCCTTGATCTCCTGTGCCTTTACTGTCTTAGTAGTTTTGGCGGTTCTTGCTGCTGTCTTCTTCGCAGGGGCTTTCTTCGTCTCTGCCTCTTTGGGATCTGCTATCATTTCTGTCTTTATCTCTTCTGCCTTGGGTTCAATAGCTTCTACCTTTGCCGCTTCTACAGCGCTTGCCGCAGGTTTTGTGGATTTTCTTCCTGCCATGTTTGCTTACTTCCTTTCTCTTGTCTTCTTTACCATGTATCTATATGAACAGACTTAGGGCGCTCTCTGCCCTGCCCACCTTGCCTATTGTATTCCCTTTTCCGTAAATTGTCAACAATATCGTGCTATTTCCATGGGAATCGGCCTCTATTTCCGGCCTTTCAGCCATGGAAGCCTTACTTATATTCCTATAGAAAACAGCACTGTAATAGACTCCGGACAGACATTATGACTAAAGATACAGTATATTCAGCAGGCAATTCCGAAAAAAAGACGCATAACCGGGAATATAACGGCCGTTGATAGGGATATCGGTACAAAATTTCCCGGCGTCAGTAATCCGCCCATTCCGTAAAATAGGCGTCCAGCCATCTCATGCGCTCCTCCTGGTACTGTAATAATCCTGAAATATCCATATTTACCGGAAATTCTTGCCAGCGCTGGTTTTCCCTCACTACCGCGCCTGTCTCCGCCAGGTATCTCTGATTTTCCTTTAACAGGCGCAGAATCTCTTCTGTCTTTAAAAAGCTTTCTCTATGCTGATGCCACCGCGCCAAAAACGCCGTCCCAATCTCCTCCGGATTTGCGAATTTCAGCCTGGGTAGTGTGGAATCCGCATAAATACAGCTGTAATCCTCCAGAAAACGAACCAGATTCGGACTTTCGCCGTAAAAGACATTTCCGAAAGTATAGTCCAAATCCCATGGAATCTGTTTCATGACATACTCGCCGTCCCTTGCCACCTCCGCGGCAAAGTACATATTTTTATAATGATTGTCGCTGGCGGATGTTACCATCAGGAACATGAACACATCGGATAAATTGGCTGTATTCACCGTAGCCAGCGCTTCCTCATAATCCAGATCGGGATTCAGATAAAACCGTTCGTTATAATCCTGCATAGGATGCCACACGGCCGCATAATCGGAAATCACACCGGGATGATTGATCCTGATCGCCGCCGCTGTGGGCGCGCTGTTGGCTACGGCGACGGTAAAATCGTTCTCTGTGGGGACTTTCCAGCCTACCACCTTATACAGTATGTCGTTTTTGTCCAGGTTCAGTTTCTCCGCATCCACAGGTTCCACCAGACAATATATCCCCAGATATTCCTCATTTATAATCAATTCCGCATACTCTAATCGCGGTCCGTCCTGTCTTAGATCTTTATCGGCCGCACTGAACGCCTGCCAGATTTGCGCTGCGGTCTTCTCCCGGATCCTGGTGTCGTCCGTATAGAGAGCGTTCAGCTTCCAGTTATTGTCCGAGCGCATGCCCAGCAGCGGAATATCCGCTTTTTTCCACTGATAATCATACAGCTTCAAAGCATATCCCTTTTTTTCGAGAGCACGGCTGGTGCCGCCTTTGATACGGCAGGTCATATAGGATTGATGGATTTCATACCGGTCGCTCCCCACATCCGGATTAAAGATACGGACGACTCCCCGCTCATCAGTATCTTGTATCTGCCCCTTTGACTCTGTGTCAATGGAAATAACAGGCATTCCGGATACCACGAGCTTGTATTCAATATAAGATTCCCCGTTCACAAGCCATAGGGAAAAGGCATGCCCCTCTCTGATGGCATCCTGTTTCCTCTGCCAATAGACATCCCGTTCCCCATACAGAGAATACCCGTCGTCCGCTGCGGACAATTCTCCGGTCCAGTCCCGGGTATGAATGCTCTGGGGCAAAATAAATGTATTATTTTCTTCATCATAAGGCAGCGGGACTTCTTCAAAAAGGATTCCCGGGCCGCTCTCAGCCTCCCGAATCCCTTTTTCCGCCCATGCGCCCACGTTCTCCACCAGTTCAAGCCCAAAGGGCTTGCTGCCGGCAAAAGTCTGCATCCCTACCGGGCCTGATCCTCCCAGCCATAAAACAGCAAGACCGATTATGCTCATCATGCATATCAGGAAAGCGCGTCTCTTTCTCACCGGATTCTCCTAACAAGTAACTTCGCCGTCATGGGAAAGCAGCGAAACCATACTTACATTTTCCATCTTCGCAATTTCTTTCACCAATGGCCGGCCGTCCTTTATCCGCAGCTCCACAATCATGTCCATTCCGCTTTTGGTGATATTATGGGACTTTATCCTATATCTTTTGGTATACTTTTGAACGGCTTCCACAACTATGATATCCATATCCGCATCCTCCGCATTTACCACCAGCAGCAGAGGCGCCTTTGCCTCCGGAATGATATCAAGCCCTAAGATCAGGACGGTTATGACAATTGAGACAATGACAGCTATTTCAAACAAACCTGCCCCGCAGATAATCCCCACTGCTATTGCCCAGAATAAAAAGACCAAATCCATCGGTTCTTTAATCGCCGAGCGGAAACGGACAATGGACAATGCTCCCACCATGCCAAGGGAAATAACGACGCTGCTTTGAATGGCCAGAATTATGGCCGCGGTGATCAAGGTCAATGCCACCAAAGAGATGTTGAAGCTTTTGGAATAAAACGCTCTGCGGGATATCACTCTGTAAACGCCAAAAATGTAAATCCCTATGCAGGCAGTGACCGCAAATACCAGTATTGTGGAAGTCGTGGAAATTTCACCCGATGTAAATCCCTCCAGAAAAGACTTCTTTAGAATATCCTGAAAACTCATGTTTACCCCCCTGACATTATATAGTATATTTTCTGCAGATATAATACTTGGAATATGCGGTTCTCTGCAGATTCAGATTCTGTAATGCTTGATAGATGTAGTCCGGCAGAAGCTCATCGTACTTTACTTCCAGTACATGCCTGCCTGCAGGCATCACCGGACGGGTACAGATCTCCGGGCGCATAAACTCCTTTGCGTTTCCGGATGAAACAATATTCCGGTCAAAGGTAATACGTACATTTCCCACCGGATAGATATATGGCGTCCGTTCGTATGCGACGATTACCCTGGCGGAAAAATGCCCCATCCGGTATTTCACCAAAAAATCCGTCAACAGCGTTTTCTGTGCGGCATTCAGCTTCCTTTCCCCAATCTCCGCCATCGTTACGGAAAAGTCCCCGTCCACCAGCGCTCTGCACATATCCCGCGTAAGGGGACAGGAGTTTTTACGGTTCATGCCGTGTTCCTTTCGCTTGCATTCCAGAGTAATGCGTTCCAGGCTGTTATTATATATCCGGATCCTGAACTTTTCCCGCGGCTGGGTTCCGTTTTCATTTTCAAAATAGCAGGAATTTCTTTCATCGTCAAAATACACGCTGCGTACCAGGTAAGCGTTCTCCGGGCCCGCATGAGCATCCGTCTTACAAATATGGCGGATTCTCTCTCCGATCTGGCGCAGCTCCTGCTCAGAACAAATGTATTTTATTTCATTCCGGTATTTTTCCATTTCATCTGCTTCCGCCTTTGTATCCTGTGTCCGATGTATCTTGTATGCCTCATTCAGTATACCCCCCTAGGTACTCTGTCAATGTTTTTTACGGCAGGAAATAAAAAAGGGAAGCCGGTCCTCGTTTACCGGAACCGGCCTCACCCTTTTACAAATCTCTTCTATTTCCTTTCTTTCCCGCGCTTTCGCAAGCTTCGCCGCGCCTCCAAAAGCCTTACGCCAGGAGCCCAAAATACACAAGCACCACGATTCCCAGAAGAATACGGTACCAGCCGAAGATCTTGAAATTGTGCTTCTTGATATATGCCATCAGGAAGCGGAGCACAAACAGGGATACAATGAAAGACACCCCGGTGCCCACTCCCAGCAGGGTCAGCTCCATGCCGGTGAATGCAAAGCCGAACTTCACCACCTTTAAGAGACTGGCGCCGAACATCACCGGAATGGCCAGGAAAAAAGTATACTCGGCCGCCACTGTCCTGGACACGCCGATGAGCAGCGCCCCTACGATGGTGGCGCCGGACCGGGATGTGCCGGGGAAGATGGCGGCTAACAGCTGGAACACGCCGATGAGGAACGCGGTCTGCCAGGTGATCTGGGAAAGCTTGCGTATAACAGGCTTCCTGCCCCTGTTCCAGTTCTCCACCAGGATAAACGCCACACCGAATACAATCAGCGCTATGGCCACGCTGGTGGGATTGTAGAACAGCTCGTCAAACACATCGTCGAACAGGATGCCGATGACTGCCGCCGGCACGCAGGACACCAGTATCTTGAACCACAGAACCCAGATATCTTTCTTAAAGTAAGACATCAGTCCGGTTCCGCCCTCTGTCTCCCGCTCTTTTCTGGTCAGGGCAAAGGGCCATATCTGCTTCCAGAACAGCACTACCACCGCCAGGATGGCCCCCAGCTGGATCACTACATCAAACATGCCGAAAAATTCCTCGCTTACGCCCACGCCGTTCTCCAGGGGCTTAAAGGGCATCAGGCTCTCCACCAGGATCAGATGTCCCGTGCTGCTGATTGGCAGCCATTCCGTAATGCCCTCCACGATGCCATAGATGATTGCCTTAATGATTTCAATGAATTCAGCCATTTTCACTCTCCATTCCTTATGCAGATTTTACCTGTAAGTCTCTTCCACGAACCGCCTAAACGCCGCTAACGAACGCTCCACTTTTTCCGTGTCAATGCAGTAGGCCATGCGGAAATAGCCGGGCGCGCCGAACGTGTCCCCGGGTACCAGCACCAGATCATACCGTAGCGCTTTCTGGCAGAACACCTTGGCGTCCTCCTCCAGGGCCTTGGGGAAGATATAAAAAGTCCCGCCCGGCTTTACACAGCGAAATCCCAGCTTCACAAGCTCCCCATAGAGGATCTCCATGTTGGTCTCATAGACACTTAAGTCCGCCGTCCGGTCCAGTACCTTTGCCACTGCCAGCTGGATGATGGAGGGCGGGCAGTTGTGCCCGATGCCCCTGGAGATCTGACCGCACATGTTGACCATGGTCCCGGCGTCCCCACACCTGGGATTCACTGCCACATAGCCGATTCTCTCTCCGGGAATGGACAGGGATTTGGAGAAAGAATAGCACATGATGGTATTGTCATAAAATGCGGACACGCAAGGGGCTTCCACGCCCTGGAACACGATCTCGCGGTAAGGTTCGTCCGATATCAGGTAGATCTCGTGTCCGTATTCCGCCGACTTTTGGCTCAGCAGGTCTGATAGCCTGTGCAGAGTCTCCCCGGAATACACCATGCCAGAGGGATTGTTCGGCGTGTTGACCAGCACTGCCTTTACTTTCTTTGTCAGCATCTCCTCCAGCAGGTCGAACCGGACCTGGAACCTTTCCGTATCCGGCGGCACCACCTTTAACACTGCCCCTGTGAGATTTACATAAGGACCGTACTCCGGAAAGTAGGGGGCAAATGTGAGAATCTCGTCCCCGGGCTGCGTCACCAGGCGGAACGCGTGGGCCAGCGCTCCTGCGGCGCCGGAAGCCATGAAGATATGCTCCTTTCGGTAGGGCAGGCCGAAGCGTCTCTCCAGAGAGGCCGCAACCGCTTCCCTGACGCTGGTGATGCCAAGGCTGGGGCTGTAGCCGTGGAGCTCGCCTGTTCCTTTCTCTTTCAGCATATGAATCATCTCGTCCGTAAATTCCTGGGGAACGGGAACGGATGGATTTCCCAGGCTGTAGTCAAACACATTCTCATATCCGATTTCCTGCCCCCTGGCCGTGGCGAACTCCGACAGTTCCCGGATGACAGACTTTCCCGACAGCATGTCTTTATATTTCTGAACCAGCATAGCATTGTCTTCCTTTCTCGGTTTGTTTTTTAAATTGTTTTCAGTTTGCTTTTCGGTTTGTTCCCCAGTCATATTTTACCACATTTCCGTTTCTTTACAAGTAAAAAACGCAGGTGCTTGCGCGACAACTGCGTTTTCACATATTCCTGTTTCTATCTCCCTGCTTCTATACTTCCATTCACGTATTTCTAAGTCACCAACCCCCAGTTCAACTGGGGGTTTGGAACAGGCCCTATAAGGGCCTATGCCTGCACGCCCGAAGGGCGGGTGCCGCAAGCATCTGTTACCTA
>JAAWOU010000126.1 GCA_022799755.1 Lachnospiraceae bacterium | reverse complement strand
CACTTCCCCTCCGTGGAGTTCCAGGATGCGCTTTACAATGGCCAGCCCCAGCCCGGAACTTTTGGCATCGCTCCTGGCCTTATCTCCCCGGTAAAAGCGCTCGAACATCTGATCCGGCTCCAGGCTTGAGGCATCCGCTACCCGGTTGGAGATGCAGATATGGAGGCGGCCCCTATCCTGCGCCGTAACCGTTACGGGGGCGGAGGGGTCAGCGTATCTGCGGGCATTGTCCAGGAGGTTCTGGAATGCCCGGACCATCTGCCCGGTGTTGATATCAGCCGGGTAGGCTCTCGCCCCCAGTTCCCAGGAAAGGGTCAGCCCCTCTGCCTCCATAAGAATCTTATTCTCGTACAAGATATGCCGCAGCAGCTCCATTACGTCTCTCCTCTCCATGTCAGGGGCTTTGTCTGCAGCGTTCAGCTTTGTATATTCGAACAGTTCGTCTATCAGCACGTTCAGCCCCTCCAGACGCCGTTCCACCACCTCCATGTATTCGTCGAACTTCTGTCTGTCCCCCGGCCCCGCCTCCTTTAGCAGTTCCACATAGCCGATGATGGAGGTCAGGGGGCTGCGCAGGTCGTGGGAGACATTGGTAATCAGTTCGTTCTTGCTCCTAAGCTGCCGCCTCTCCCTTTCCTCCTTTTCCCGAAGCTGCAGGGACATCTCGTTGATGACGGCGCAAAGCTGGGTGAGTTCGTCGTCCCCCTGCAGTTCCATGGTTCCTCCGAAGCCCTCCTCCTTTATCCGCTCCACTTCCCGGGACAGATATTCCACATACCGAACCCTGCGGTTGATTTTCAGAGAAAGGGTGACCACGAAGCATATCAGGGGAATCGCCACAATCAGCACCATATTGAGATATGTGGCGGCAAGGCCGTAGTAGCCCAGCCCGTAGAAAAAATCCCACAGCCTCAAATTGGCCAGAATCTCTTCCAGGGCCAGTATCCCCGCCAGCACCGCCAGGCTGACGACAAAGGAGCCGCAGGCCGCTTTCAGGAAATATGCCGTGAGGCGTTTTTGAAAGGAAGCGGACAGTCTCCAGTAGACCAAAATAACCGCCAGGATCGTTCCCCCGATAACGATGCCGTTAATCAGAATATAACTGGGAATCTTCTGTAATAATGTCATCATATCTGGTATCCTCTCCCCCAACAGGTCTTGATGAAATCCGGATGGGCGCCGTCCCAGTTCAGCTTGCTGCGGAGATTGGCGATATGCATCATCACAGCGTTTTCCGCCTGGAAGAACTCCTCGTGCCACACGGCCTCGTAAATCTGCGCCATGGAGAGCACCTGTCCCTTGTTGCGCAGCATATATTCCAGGATGTCGTACTCCTTGCGCGTCAGCCTCACCTCCCGCCCGCTTACCCAGGCCTGGCGGCTTTCCATATCCACCGTCAGGTCATCCGCCTGGATTGTGTGAACCGGATGCTCCGTCTCGTTGTACTGCTTGTAGCGGCGAAGCTGTGCCTTGATGCGGGTAAGCAGTTCCACAGGCTTAAAGGGTTTGGTCACATAATCGTCGCCGCCCACGGTAAGCCCCTGTATGATATCCATGTCTTCGGATTTCGCGGACATGAAGATAATGGGCATCTTATTCTTCTCCCGTATCCTGAGACAGGCGTCAATGCCATCGATTCCGGGCATCATCACGTCTAACAGGATCAAATCCACCTGATAATGCTCCAGTACCTCCAGAGCCTGCGCCGCATTTTCACAGGCTAAGTACCGGTAGCCCTCATTGCCCAGATAGATGCCCAGAAGCTTGCGGATGTCCTCATCATCGTCCACAATCAGTATGAATTCTTTCATAGCGGCTCTGCCCTCCTTTGCCGAAATGCCTCAGACACATCGAGGCCGCAAGCATCAAAAGAACCTCCCCGGCAATGATCTGCCAGTGCTTCAGGCCGCATAAAGCCCCCAGCGAGCCTGAAAAGGCAACCATTCCCACAGATATGATCTTAGCAATTATACCAATATTTAAGAACCGGGGCAAGGATATTTTCAAAATAGCAGCCCCCGCGCAGAGCACTTCATCGGACACCAAGGGCACGATGAGCAGCACCCCCAGCACCAGGCTGCCATACTGCCCCGTCAGCTGCTGCAGCCATGCAAGCTGCCGCTTTTCTTTTCTGCCCCTTAAAATGCGGCCCGCAATCAGGGAAGAAAAGGTATGCATCACGGCCAGCCCCAGCACGGAGCCCGCGACCCCAAGGATAAAGGCGCCTGCGCTGCCTATCCGTCCTGTCCCCCACAGCACCACCGCGGCTTCCGGCACCGGAATGCATATGGGGAGAAGTACACAAAGAAGAAAGTAAATACACCACATAGCCATACCTCCCAAAATCGTTCTATCTCTCTGCCCGACAGACGGGCTTTTCAACTACAGCATCATAGTTACCGGAAAGTTCATTCCCTGGGCTGGCTTGCAGATGGATTCCCTTTCCGGGAGCATTCCGGTCTCATCTGCAGCACGTAGGCCGGAGGCAGATTGCGCCAGACCCGGACTATCCTTTGGATACAAAAATAGCTTTCCAGGAACTTCTTCCGAAGCAGTGTGTACTGAAAAGTGACGAATACGCCTTTCTCCCCTATGGCTTTCCTGGTCTGGACCAGTATCCGGCGGGAGGTCTGTTCCGGGAGGGAAGTAAATGGCAGGCCGGAAATGATATAGTCCGCATGGTCAAATCCCTGTTCATTCAGGAAGCGGCACACATCCCCGGCGTCTCCATGCACCAGCGCCACGCCGGGCATCCCCTGGAACTGCCTCAGGAGCATCTCATAGAAACGTTCGTTCTTCTCAATCACAATATAAACCGTATCCGGCCTCTTCCTTGCCGCCACCTGCCTGGTAAACACGCCTGTTCCCGCTCCGTACTCCACAATGCAGCGGGCTCTCCCGAAGTCGATGGCATCCGTCATGGCGGCCGCCAGGCGACGGCTGCTGGGAGCTATGGCTCCGATGGTATTTGGGGTTTTGATATATTCTCTTAAAAATCTAAGCATAGAGCAATCCTCCTGTCATACTGTCTTTTGATGATTTCAGTATAAAAGGAAGATATTTAGAGAGAACTGTATGAAATATAAAGATTTCTTTAGATACCTACCACAAATATTTCTAAATTTTCGCCGGCAGTTCTTCTTCCGCCGCCTCTGTCTCCATTATCATGCTGTTGGCTTCCGGGATTGCCAGCATCCCGATAAGCGACTTTGCGTTTACCCTATATCTGCCGCTTACCACTTCACAGGTTTTCCCTATATGGTTGACAGCCTCTACAAACTCCTTTATGTCCTGTATTCCATTCAGCCTTATCCTGTATTCCACACAAGCACCACCTTTCCAGGGCAGCCGGCATTCTGGTGTCCCATTTGCCATTGCTGCCCGCTCTACGCCTTTTTCTGCTGTTTCGCTCTCCGATGTCTTCTTATGCTCTTTCTGCGCCGTCTTCCGCTCCTTTTACGCTCTCTTGCGTTCTTTTTCCGCTTTCTTCCGCGCTTTCTCTGCCCTCCGCCGTTCCTTTTGCGCCTTTTTCGCCAGGTACTTTTCATTCTCTGTGTCAAAATCCAGACCCTTTTTCTCACATTTCTCCCGCAGGTCCCGGACCCGGTTCTCCTCCGCCTCCCTCTGGGCCTCCTGCCGCTCCCGGCGCTCCAGCTCCTCCGGGTCCACCCAGATCTCTCCCCTGGCCAGCACGGCCTGGCGCTTGCGCTCCAAAAGGTCCGCGTTGATTTGGGGCAGCCGCTTCTCCAGGTCGATAAAGGGCAGCACGCATACGTTTACGCCTGCGCAGACAAATTCGATGCCGTAGAACGCGATGCCCAGGACCGTCAGGGCAGCTGCAGGCTGGAAGCCGGTGCTGTTGGCATCAAAGCCCACCAAAGTGAGAATCTTTTCGTACAGGCCCGCCACAGGGGCATAGAGCACATTCTGCAGGGTACTCACGATGCCCACCGCCAGCAGCCCCTCCAGGCGGTAGCCGGAGCTGTGCTCCACGCTGTCAAAGCAGGACACGGTCAGTGCCCCCAGCATATAGGCAGCGGGGATATAACCCACCTGCTTTAAAAACCCCGCGGCATACGCCACCCCCACGCTGATGGGAAACAGCATCCCCACCAGGCTGGAAAGACACACGATGCAGTAGCCTACAAGTGTGGTATTGCGGATGCCGAACTTCTTCGTCAAAGGATAGACCACAATAGCCCCGATTCCCAGAGGCACCCCGGTGAGAATGGTGTAAATCATGAACAGCGAGGGGTCATGGATACCGTCCAGCACATAGGAGACAAAATAATACTGCACATTGGTGCCCCGGAAGTTATCCGCCATGGAGCCCACGGTGGCGGCAATCAGGAGCAACACATAGTATTTGTCGTGGAACAGCACCTTGAACTGCTCTCTTACAGGGATGTCGTTGGCATTTTCCGTGGTCTCCTGTACATCCTCCACCACCCGCTCTCTGGTGTAGAAATATTCAATCAGCAACAGCGGAACCGCCAGCACCATTATACAGCAAATCAGTATCCAGAAAGAGTTCAGCGTCTCGTCCGGCTGAATCACATAGGGGAGCAGCACGCTGTTGATGACCATGCCGATCAAAGTGCCCGATATCAGCGTCCAGCTTAACTTCCTGGCATAGGCCACCTTTTCCCGGTCCCCGATATTGCGGGAAGTCAGGGACACGATATTGGTATTGAACAGATAATAGAAACAGGTTCCCACCAGGTTATAGATAACATAGGTCAGATAGAAATAGACCCAGAACATGCCCTCCGAGCTGGGGGCCGGCTTCAGGAACAGGAGCATGCCCATGAATATGGCCACAAATCCGAAAATCAGATACCAGGGCCGCATACGCCCCTGGCGGGATTTGGTGTGCTGCATCAGGTATCCAGTGACCAGCCCCATGGGCATGGCCAGGATATACCCTTTTCTCCTTTCGGTTTCCTTTCATGCCGCCTGGGCGGTAAAACCTCTTTATTTTTATATAGCTTATCATGAATCTCTTATTCATTATTGCGGAATCCTGTACAAAATTGTAAATTTTATAATCAAGACAAGATAACGCTGCTCCCGTCCATTTCCCGATGTAGTAAAATCTCAATATTTTCTTCATAGAAAAGACGGTTTTCAACGCAGGATTTATGGTAAAATAAGATATATGCCCTGCAGACAGGGAAAGTTCGTTCAGAGACTTATTATTTCATGCACAAAAGCATGTACATATTACAAACAGTAGGAAAGGAGTATTTTATGCAGAAAGATAAATTGCTGATCGTTGATGACGAAAAAGAGATTGCAGACCTTATCTCTCTTTATCTTAATAATGAAGGCTTTCAGGTGTTTACTTTCTATAATGCAACAGACGCGCTTCCATGTATTCAGACCGAAGACCTGGATCTGGCCATTCTGGATATCATGCTTCCCGACATAAGCGGTTTTACCTTATGCCAGCAGATTCGGGAGAAACACCGGTATCCGATCATCATGCTCACAGCAAAGGGGGAGGGCATGGATAAGATTACAGGTCTCTCCCTGGGCGCGGATGATTATATGACAAAGCCTTTTGAGCCATTGGAACTGGTTGCCAGGGTAAAGGCGCAGCTTAGAAGATATAAGCATTATAATGTTGGTACGGAGAAAAAGGAGGACATCATTTCCTTTTCCGGTTTGGTTCTCGATGTAAAAGCGCATAAATGCACACTGAATGACCAACCCCTTTCCCTGACGCCCACAGAATTTTCCATTTTGGAGATTTTGATTCAAAACAAGGGGAATGTGGTCAGTTCCGAAGAGCTGTTCCATCAGATCTGGAAAGATGAATATTATACCAAAAGCAACAATACAATCACTGCACACATTCGGCATCTGCGGGAAAAAATGGGGGATTCCTATGAAAATCCGAAATATATTAAAACGGTCTGGGGATACGGCTACAAAATCGAAGATTAAAGATAAGGATACGGATTACTCCGCTTTTCAAGTCCGGATCATGTGGCGGTTCTGTACCAGTGCACTGATTTCCACTGCAATCGTTATCCTGCTGTATCTGTTCTTATGGAAAGAAAGGATGGGCGAATGGATTGTCCGCCTGATCGAGTTATGGATGGATATTGACCATGAAGATGCCTTTTATGTATACAATGACTATTTTAGGGGATTCAAAGAAGTTTTTTTTGCGGCGGCTATCGTTCTGATTTTTTTGCTCCTGCTTGTGTTTCTGTTCCGTTGGCTAACCCGTTATTTCAGAGAAATCAATCAGGGAATTGACAGTCTTTTATCTGACCGCGAAGAACAGATCCGGCTCTCACAAGAGATTCAGCCCTTTGAGATCAAGCTGAACACGGTCCAGAATATTCTGATACAGAGGGAGCAGGCAGCAAGAGCAGCCGAACAGCGGAAGAATGAGCTGGTCATGTATCTGGCCCATGATATCCGCACTCCCCTGACTTCCATCATTGGTTATCTTAGGTTGCTGGAACAGATTCCGAATCTTCCGGATGGAGAAAAGGAGAAATATGTCCATATTTCTTTGGAAAAAACATACCGCCTTGAAAAGATGATCAACGAATTTTTTGAGATTACCTGTTATAATACGCAGCAGATTACCATTGCTTCCAAAGCAATTGACCTCTATTATCTTCTGACACAGGTGATTGATGAACATTTGCCGCTGTTTACAGAACATGGAAATTATATCACTTTCCATGCGGCAGAATCGTTGGAAGTGTGCGGCGATCCGGAAAGACTTGCCCGTGTATTTAATAACCTGCTGAAAAATGCGGTGGCTTACAGCAGCAAAGGAACAGAGATCACAGTGAATGCGGAAGAGACACCGGAGCATATCGTTGTAACGGTCAGCAATCGCGGAAAAACCATTCCGGATGATAAACTGGAAACCCTGTTCGAGAAATTTTATCGTCTGGATGAATCCCGCACCTCAAATACCGGCGGCACAGGCGTAGG
>JAAWOU010000027.1 GCA_022799755.1 Lachnospiraceae bacterium | reverse complement strand
TCCTCCCCCGGGCCCGCAGGCTTTCCCTCCGGCGTCAGCAGCAGAATCTCCCTGTTGGGAAAGGGTCGTCCGATGGGAATGGACTCCCCCTCCTCAAACGCCCGCTCCACCCTGTAATAGCAGCACATTCCCGTGCTCTCCGTGGGACCGTAGAGATTTGTAAAGGAGGCCTCAGGCAGGGCTTCCCTCCAGATGCCCAGCTGCTTTACAGGAAAGACCTCGCTGCCAAAGGCCACGGTGCGCAGGAACTTGGGGACAACGGTTCCGAAAGTGCCCAAAGCGCTCACAATGGTCAGAGCAGAGACCACCCAGCAGATGGTATTGATCCGGTATGTATTCAGATATTCCACCAGCCTGACCGGGGCGGAGAAAAGCTCCTTTGGAATCAGGTAGGCGGTGGCTCCGAATTTCAGCGTCGGGTAGATCTCTTTCAGACAGGCGTCAAAGTAGAGAGGCGACTGGTTGCCGAATACCGTATCCCCGTCAAATTCCAGCACCCGGGAGAGCTTCTCGATATAATCGATCACGGATCTGTGGCAGGCTGCCACGCCCTTGGGCACTCCCGTGGAGCCGGAGGTAAACACGATGTAGACCGGGTCGGTGTCAATGGCTTTCTCCCGGATGGCTGCCAGCGCGCTGTCACGGATCCCGGTATCTGCGATGTGGTCGAAAAGCACGATTTCCCCCTGATTCGGCGCCAATCCCTCCGCCAGCTGTCTGGTGCTCCTGTCGCAGATGATCAGCGGCGGCCGCACATTGTCCAGTATCAGCCGTATCCTCCCGGCCGGCATTTCCTCGTCAATGGGCACATAGAAATCGCCGCCGGCAACCACGCCCAGAAACGCCGCCACCTCCATGGGAGATTTGTGCATGAAGACCGCCACAGGCTTTTTATAGATTCCTCTTTCATGGAGAAAGCTCCCTATGCTCCGGCTGATCCGCTGCACCTCCCGAAAGCTTAAGGATACGGCGCCGTCAGAGTACGCCGTCTTCTCCGGTTTCTCCAGCGCCGTCCTGTCCAGATAATCCAATACATTGTTCTGCATATTGACTCCTTTCTCCCTGTTCTGCGGATTCCCCGGCGGAAAGCCGCCTTTCTCCAAGGCGCCGGGCGCCTCTTAACAGGCAGGCGTATTCCCTCTTCAGATGTCCGCAGGTCATGACGGCCTTTCCGGCCAGCACCTCCATCACGTCCAAAAGCGCCTCCCCCATGTCCAGCCCCTGCTTTACAAGGGACAGCTCCGTACAGGCCAGCACCGCCACCTCCGCCCCGGCGTCCAAAAGCCCCTGGGCCACGCGCCGTAGGGCCCCTAGATCTGCCGGCTTCCCGGCCTTGATCTTCCCGTAGATCATGTCCATGACAGTCCCTTGACTCTCCCGGTCAGGAAAAATGCATTCCACGCCGGCTTCCCCGAAAGCCCGCTGCAGCAGCCCGCTTTCCACGGTGCCGTCCGTGGCCATGAACCCGGCTCTGCGGATCCCGGCCTCTGCGGCGCACCGCGCCGTCTCCCCAATGGCGTCCAAGACCGGAATGCCCGCGGCCTCCTCCAGCCTCTCCCGGAAGTAATGGGCCGTGACGCAGGGAACGGCTAACAGCGCAGCTCCTTGACTCCTTAAGTCAATGCCCGTCTGCGCCATCATAGGCAGGGGGTCCTCCCTGCTTAGGCCTAGTATGAATCTGGTACGGTCTGGAATCTGCGGCTTGCTGTGGAGGAGAATCTCCATGTGACCCTGATCGGTGGCCGCATCGCTCATCTGTGTGAGCAATTGCAGAAAATATGCTGTTGCCATGGGGCCAAGGCCGCCAATGACACCTAATTTTTTCATACGGAAACCTCCCTGCCCGCCTTGCGGCTTATCTGTCCTTGACAAGTGACATCTTAGCAGGGATTTGTTTCCTATTTATGCACAAAGTTGTTTCGTTATTGTATATTTTGGATTTTCTTTTTGGCCGGATTTTTAATCGGCCTTGCTTCCATCATGTCAATGGATGTCGGGATACAGGGACGGATCATAGTCGAAAGCATTGTCATGCTGCTTCGAATACTCCGCAAGCTCCCCGTCCGCCCAGAGGAAGATCACCGGATTGTCGCTTCTGGGCGTGGTGTCGAAGTGCTGCCAGCCCTCCCCCACATCCACCAGATTCCAGTAATGCTCCACCTCCGCGGGACGCTTTCTGATATCCATATTCGGGATACCGGCCCGCTCCAGCAGAATCTTCGCCGTGCTGGCATAGACATAGCAGTCCCCTCTCCCGTCCACCAGCCCCTCATAGGCGGCCCGGATGGGATCCCCTTTCTCCGAGTGGTTGATGTAAAATATATGGTTCTGCACATAGCTGTAGACAGCCCATGCCTTTTCCTCCAGGTTCATATCCGGCCCGATGATTTCCTCCAGCACGGCATCCGCGTAGTCCTCCACCTCTTGCCGGCTGTACATTCTGGCCGTGACCGTAAGGTTCACCGTGACCTGGGCCAGGTTTCCCGCCGCGTCCCGCGCCATGTATGTCACCGGATAGACCCCCTCTTTTGTGAGATCCACCCGGGAGGCATCCACCTCCAGCTCCACTTCCCCGTCACGGTCGTCCACGGCGGTGACATTCTTCCGGTAGGATATGCTGTCCCCTATAAAATACTCCAGATCCGCGGCTCCCAGAATCTCGGGCGCCAGCACGTCTTCCGACTCGGCTCCTCCGGCGTCTTCCTGTCCCCCGGGCTCTCCCGGGCCCTCCTGCTCATAGTCCGGCGCCAGGAACAGTTCCGATTCCAGCACCGTCCAGTTTCCGCCCCTGTCCGTGAGGATGACGCGGACGGTCTGTCTCCCGCTCCCGGAGAAATCCGGCTCCGTCACATAGGAGACCGTGACCGCGGTAGCGTCCGTGACATTGGCCACAAAGGCCTCGGCCCCGAAAGCCTCCCCGGGCTTTCGTCTCACCGTCACAGCCTCTGCCACAGGCGCCACAGTGTCCTCCACAATCAGACTGCACCTGTGGGTAAACAGGCCGCTTTTTACTTTCACCCGGTATTCCCCCGGCACCGCAGTGTCGAATGCCTGGCTGTCCTCGGTAAAGACCGCCTCTTCGTCGGCATTTTTCAGAAAATCCCGGGCGCGCACCTGGGTGCCTGCCTCCACACGCAGGGTTTTGTAGGCCAGCCCGTTCACGTAAAGCCACGCCCCCAAGGCAAGAAGAGCAGGACTCACAAAGCATATGATACGCTTTCTCATATGCTTCCTGCGCTCTGCTCTCCTCCTTGCACTTGTCTTACCGCCGTTTCTCTGCATAACCGTACTTTTGCCGCATCCCCTTTTACTTCTTGAACAGGGTGTTGAACAGGCCTCTCTTTAGCACCTGTGCGCCGGTACTGATCAGAGTGCGCTCAATCTGGTTCTTGCGGCGTTCTGCCGCCCGCTCCCGCTTGCGCTCCCTGGCCTCCTCCTCTTTTTCCCGTTTCCTTGCGGCTGCTTCCTCTTCCTTTTCTTTCTTCTTCCGGGCCGCCTCTTCCGCTTTGGCTTTCTGCTTCTCGAACTCGGCCCGCTCTTTTTCCAGCTTGGCCCGCTCTGCCCCCAGCTTCTCCTGCTCCTCCTCCAGTTTCTCCTGCTCCTCCAGAATCTCGTAGGCGGACTCGTTGTCTACATACCTGTCGTATTTCTCCATCCGGTCCGCCGCCATGGAAGCGGCTCTTGCGCTGTCCGCCGCAGGTCCCATGAAGCTCTGAGGACAGATTATGGCCGTATGCTCCGCCATACCGGGCACGCCTTTCTCGTCCAGGAAAGAGGTCAGGGCCTGCCCCACACCCAGCTCCATGATCACGTCCTCGGTCCGAAAGGCCGGATTCGCCCTGAAAGACTGCGCGGCAGCGCGCACCGCTTTCTGCTCTCCCTGCGTGTAGGCCCGCAGGGCATGCTGTACCCGGTTGCTGAGCTGAGCCAGCACGCTGTCGGGTATGTCCCCTGGATTCTGGGTCACAAAGTAGATTCCCACGCCCTTGGAGCGTATCAGCTTCACCATCTGCTCAATCCTGCCCAACAAAGTCTTAGGCGCGTCGGAAAACAGCATATGGGCTTCGTCGAAGAAAAATACCAGCTTAGGTTTCTCCAAATCTCCCGCCTCCGGCAGCCGCTCAAACAGCTCCGCCATCATCCACAGCAGGAAACTTGCGTAGAGAATGGGATTCTGCACCAGCTTTACGCTGTGCAGGATATTCACCATGCCCTTTCCCCCGGCATCCGTGCGCATCCAGTCCAGAATGTCCAGATCCGGTTCCCCGAAGAACAGGTCTCCGCCCTGGTTCTCCAGCGGCAGCAGCGCCCGCAGAATCCCTCCCACGGACTGGGCGGATATATTTCCGTAAACCGCGGCATACTCCGCCCGGTGTTCCGACACATAGTTCAGCACGGCCCGCAGGTCTTTCAGGTCAATGAGCAGCAGCCCCTTGTCGTCCGCGATCCGAAACAGAATGTTCAGCACGCCCTCCTGGGCAGGGGTCAGCCCCAGAATGCCCGAGAGCAGCTCAGGCCCCATGTCGGACACCGTGGCCCGCACAGGATGCCCTTTCTCCTGATAGATATCCCAGAAGCATACCGGGTACCCCTGATATCGGAAGCTGTCCCGGATACCGAATTGATCAATGCGCTTCTCCATGCTCTCCGAGGAAGCCCCAGGCATGGCCAGCCCGGACACGTCCCCTTTCACATCGCAGAGAAACACCGGCACTCCCGCATCGGAAAAGGATTCCGCCATGACTTTCATGGTGATGGTCTTTCCCGTGCCGCTGGCACCGGCGATGAGGCCGTGTCTGTTCGCCATATCCAACTGCATTGTGACCCGTTTCTCTCCTGCAAGTCCTATGTAGATCTTACCGTCCGTATACATGTTCCCCCCGTTTCTGGCCCGCACGCCGCGGCTGCTATCTGCCGGCCGGCAGCCCGAAAACCTGCGCCTGCAGATAGCAGCCGCTCTTCCTACGCTTCCCCGTACATTCTGGTAATGTAATGCTTTGCCCTCTGGTTATTCTCCGGTTTTGTATCCTCCAACGTGGCGTGGATAAACGGCTTATGCTCTTTCATGAACTTCAGGATAGGCCCGTAGTCCATTTCCCCCTGGCCGCATCCCATGGACAAGAGCTGTCCGTCCCGCATGGCGCAGTCTTTCAGATGCACCACTGCCACGTCGGGCCCCAGCAGTTCAATGGCCTCCCGGATGATGTCGTCCCTCTGCCCGTAATTCTCCGCGTCCAGGAGATTCACCGGATCGAATATGATCTGCAGATTGGGTGAGGCGATCTCGTCCAACACCTGTCTGGCCCGCTTCGGGTTGCTTACGATGTGGCGGTACACCGGCTCTATGCCTATGACAACGCCCATCTTCTCCGCGTAGGCCACTATGGGCCTTAAATTCTCCGTAAAGACCTTCAGCGCCTCCTTTGTATGACATTCCGGCGTATAGCTGTATGTCTCATTGGGCGCCCCCGTCTCCGTGCCCACCACGCCGCAGCCCAGCCATGAGGCAAATCGGATATGGGCCAGATACCGCCTCGTGATCTCTGCCAGCTGCGCTTTATCGGGGTGCGCCAGATTCAGATAGCAGCCGAGCACGGCAATATCCACCTGATTTTTTGCGAACACGTTCTTTATATACATGGCAAGCCCCGGTGTCAGCGCCTCGTCCGTAGTGGGAAACTCATCGATCACTTTCGACAGCGCCAGATGACCGCAGGCAAAGCCCAGCCTGTGCACGTCCGCAATGCGCTCCTCGAAAGGAAGCTTTGTGGTATCATGTAATCTGATTCCTAACTGCATGGTTCATTCCTCCGTCTTTCATTTCTCGGCCCGCTCACTTCCCGTCACGCCGGCCTGGGGCGCCGGCGGAAAATGAATCGCTTTAGAAGATGATAATACGTCTCGGGGAATAAATCAAGTCTAATCGGGAGATTCATATCTTTCCTCTCTGCCGATCTCCTTTGCCACCACCACAAACCGGCCGTCCTCCACATGGTAGGCACAGGTGGACAAGGTCAGGAAATGGTCTCCCAGCTCTGCCGTCACTCCCGTGTCGTAGAGAGAGAGCTCCTTGATATTGTCATAAAAATAATTAAATTCCAGCTCGTCCTCCGCCTGGAAGAAATTGTAATACTTAAACACCAGATCCGTAGGATAATACACCTGACTGTAGAAGACAGATATCACTTCATATTCCCGTTTCTCTGTCTTTGTGTGGATTTCCATATATTTGTGCTCTTTTGCGTATTCTTCGTCCTCGTACTGCATCAGGCCGCCGAACATGGTCCCCGCTTTCATGTTATGGCCGTGGATGATGAGATTGGTGGTAGGGCTTTCCCCGTCAACCTGGCTGTCCGTATCCAGGATCAGGCAGCCGGCCTTGTCCTCGTTTCCGTGAAAATCCCGTTCCAGATAATAATTCTCATCCTCCGGAGTCTGCATGGCAGGATAGTCGATGGCCGTCCCCTCCACCACCAGCCAGAACGCCATGTCCTCGTTCTGGGCAAACAGCTCCCCGTAGGGATTCTTCTCCAGGGGCTTCTGCCCGCTCTCCTCAGACGAGCCGGGCAAAGTCTCCGACTCCCCCTGTGCGTCCTCCCGGCTCTCCGATTCCAGATCCACTCTCAGTTCCTCCATCTTGCTCTCGGATTCTCTCTCCTCCCCAAAGAAGTCCCCCAGCAGGAAAATCAGCCCAAGGGCCGCTATCACCGCCACGGCCCCGCAGACCACGGCCACGATTTTCCATTTGTCTATGCGTATCTTTTCTTTATTTTCTTCCATCTTTATTCCCCTTTCCGGCCTCTGTCATCCGGCACTCATTCTCACACACCGCAATCACCAGAAAGATAAGCGGCGTGGATACCACCTGGCCAAAGCTGAAAAACTGATTGGCCAGATATGCCCCTGCTGCCATCATTCCGGCCGTCATTCTCCGGTTCTCTTCCCGCCTCTTCCAAAATCTGCCAAATGCCGAAAGGAAAAAGCCCAGGTAAGCGGCCGCCCCGAGAATCCCCTGATTTACCAGCATGTTCAGCCATTCGTTGTGGGCGTTTGCGTATATGGCATCTTCCCACTGTCCTATCGTCTCTAAATTCAGCGCCTCTACCTCATAGAAATAGCGTGCGAAGCAATCCGGCCCCGCTCCGTAAAGCTTTGTCACAAAGCCGCTTCGCCAGAATCCGCTCCACACGGCGCTCCAGAGCGCCCCCCGGCCGCTCCCCCAGGTCCCGTCAGGGCGCAGAAAGGCAGGGTTTCCGAAAAAACCCCAGACCCTGTCCGATATCCGACAGCCCAGGAAGATCAGTACGCAGGCCACGGCGCATACCGCCGCGGCCGCCAAAGCCGCTCTCAGCGCCCTGCCGTCTGCCAGGCCATCCCTGTCGCTTCGTCTGTATACCACCCTGAGCACCGCAATTGCCGCTGCCAGTATTCCCAGCGGGATCCCCCACAGGGGCGTAAAGATTCTGCCAACCGCCGCCTCCATGTCAAAGGGAAGAATCAGGTCCATCTGTATCAGCCATGTCACAAAGCAAAACAGAGGTGCCAGCAGCCCTGTCTCCAGGAACCGCAGAAACCGGTTCCGGTCTTTCAGAGAGGCAAACAGCAGAACCGCATACATCGCAAAGAGCGCCGCATATCCGCTGGCACTTCCCTGTAAAAACATGGCGCCGATTCCCACAAAGGCGCCCATACCCGCCGGGATGCGCCTCCACCCCTCCCCTGCCCAGAAGCAGTACAGCAGAAGCGGAAGCGCCACCGCCAGGTAACTGCAGTACCAATTGATATTCCCTATGGTGGAGAGCAGATTCCTCCGGTTCCAGTCCCACCAGTCCATATCCCGAAATGTGCCCAGGGGATCGTGTCCCTGCCTGTTTAAAACCCCCAGCAGGCACACCGAAAATATGGATATCCAGACAATGGCGGAGATGATTCTCTCTCTCCGGTACCATCTGCTCACACAGAAATACCCGCCCACCAGACACAGCTGGGTCACAAGCCCCATGTACCAGCCGTAATATCCCGCAAACCCTGTGTCCTTATAGCTGCTAAAGAGATAAGACAGAATGGTAAACAGGGCAAAGCCAAGGGCGAAACCGTCTGTAGCCGTGCATCGAAATCCCGTGGATCCCTGATGCCGCAGCAGGCGAACGCCCTGAAATGCCGCGCCGGCAAACAGCCAAAGTGTCAGAAAGATCAAAGATACGCTTCTGAAAAAGAGATACTTCGCATCCGCAAGCAGATAGAAGCCATCTCTCATATACAGCGGCAGCGCTCCGAATATCAACAGCAAATAGGCCGCCGCAACCGTTTTCTGAAATTCCCGGTACTTCTTCTCCATCTGGTTCATCCTCCTGGGGCAGACTTTTTTCTGCCGTAAAAAAGGAGGGGGAAAGATGACTTTCCTCCTCCTTTCACACTTTCTGTCATGCCGCAGATTATGCTCTCTTCCTCTTATTCAGGGCAAGGGCTGTCATGGCTGCTGCCGCCAGGCAGACAGTCACCGTCACAGGCACTGCAACAGGCAGCTCATCGCCGGTCTTGGGAACGGAATCCTTAGCGGAATTCTGTGCAAGGGTTTTGAACGTGCCTTTCTCTCCATAGATAACCGCATAGGCAGAGAATCTGTCCGTAGCAAACGTAATGGTGGCAGGATCATTGTCCAGATCCGGCAGAACGCTGATCACACCGTCATGAGCGCGCAGAATCGCGAAATCATATGTATTGCCGTCGATGTCCGCAGGTGCCGCCATCACAAAGGTAACGGGAGAAGACAGCCGTGTCACCTTGTCCACGCCGGGTCTTCCCGTCAGGTTCATATTCAGTTCGAAAGCATACGCCATTTTTGCGCCTCTTGAGATCGCCGCGTTGGTAAGCGCCTGTTTGGCTTCCTCACCGGTGGAAAGCGTAAACTCCGGAATCAATGCCTCTCCGTCTCTGAGTCCCGCTGCCGCTGCCAGCTCTCCTGCCGGAGTGGTAACTGCCGTGGCCACGCCGAAGAATCTGTTGTCCACTGCAACCGTGCTCTCTACCACTGTCCCTGAAGACGTAGGTACGTTCGTCACGCTCTGTCCCGGTGTTGAGGGCTGAGAGGGTCTCTGGGTATTGTTGCCGCTCTGTGTGGGTTTCGTGGTGGTGTCGCCGCCGGGTGTGGACGGCTTTGTGGTGGTGTCGCCGCCGGGTGTGGACGGCTTTGTGGTGGTATCGCCGCCGGGTGTGGACGGCTTCGTGGTATTATTACCACTCTGCGTGTTGTTGCTGGTGGCCGATACTACCATGACAGGCAGCCCCGCTGCATCGGACAGGGCCGGAGAAATGAACATCGCGGCAGTAGCCATAGCCATTGTCAAGGCTAAAAGTACACGTTTCTTCATTTTTCTTTTCCTCCTGGGATGAAATATAGTTCTGGAATATATGTCCTGACAACTATCCATTTTACCCCCCCAGGAAAAAAGTCAAGCCTTTTCTTTCATTTTCTATGATTTTCTCTCATTTTCTTTATCTGGCTTTGCATTCTTCCGGCTTTCTCCGTCACGGCCTTGGAACGCCTTTTGCCAGCAGCGAACAGGCCTATGTCTGCCGCTGTTTATCCCATAACAATCCTGAGCAGATACTCCCCAGACAAAATCAGCGCCAGCGAGATCAGCGGTATCACCGCGCATGTTATAAATATGTGAACATAGGTCTGCTTTAAATCTGTCTTTGCAAGTTTATTTGCCACCACAACCCCGGTAGCATAGGGCATGGAATCCAGTCCTCCCGAAGCGATGGCGATTATTCTGTGATACTGTTGATTCGACAGATAAGTCTGTGACAGTCTTTCAAAAAATGTTTCAAAGAATAACTGCAGTCCGCTGGTGGACGATCCTGTAATGGCTGCTATCAAATTGATGACAATGATATCGGCAGCTATGGTGTTTCCCGCACCGCCCATTATACTGTCCGCAAGATTTGAAAAAGACGGCGAGGCTTTTACCAGTGCGCCGAAGCCCATGACGCACGAAGTCATCGCCACTGTCTCCAGGCCGTTTGCAAATCCCTGATTAACTACATCCATCACATTGTAATCTCTCTTTCCCACAATGATACATACCACAATCGCAATGCACATGGAAATCTCAACCGCAATCTGACTGTCCAGCCCGGCTCTGATCAGTACAAACGTGACGGCCCACAGAATAACACAGGGTAGTATTGACAGCCAGCGGGAAGCTGTATATTGAGATTCCCGGATACTTCTGTCTTCCGCTTCGCCGGATATCTTATTTTTCTTCACCCGGTTTGCCAGGTATACGCTTCCCAAAGCAAATGTAATCGCCGAGGCCGCAATTCCCAGTCCCGGCGCCGCGTAAATATCGGTTCCCAGGTATTTGGCCGGAATCATATTCTGCACGGACGGCGTTCCCGGCAGCATTGTCATTCCCAGGGTAGTCGGGCAGAACAGCATGACTGCAGGAAGCAGCGTTTCTCTTATCCTTTCACGCCGAAACATCTCAACCGCAATGGGGTATATGGTAAAGGCAATGATAAATGTGCCGATTCCCCCATAGGACATGATGAGTGAAATCAGTAAAATAATGAATACGGCATTCCCATGGAGCTTCGCGGACAAAATCTCTGCAATGTCCCGGGACAGGCCGCTTTCTTTCATCACTGCCCCAAATACTGCCCCCAGGGCAAACATAAGCCACCAGCCGGACGCGAAAGAGCCAAAGCCGGAAGAAAAAGTGTCCGTCAGCCCTGAAAGAATATCCATGCCATTGGAAATCATCAGCACCAATCCGGCCGCTATTGCGGACAGCGCAAGATTGCATCTTTTAAAAGACAAAATGACAAATACAGCCAATGCGGCGCATAACCCCATCATCCCAATCATATTTCCCTCCTAAAATGTATCCTGCATATACTTTCGTATAGAATCAGCAGCATAATCATGCGTGCCTTTTACCAGGAACAGTTTTTGAACCGCTCCGTCTTTCAGGGTGCTTTGGTATAACTCCTCTATATCGCATCCAAACAGTTCGCCTGCACGATACTCACGTCCCTGCATCCGAAAGGGTGAGCCGGCGTACTTCAAAGCATCGGAATGCGCAAGCCATTCATACCACTGCGAATGAGGTATTTCATAGGCCGCGTTCTCCTCCGCCTTAGAAAAACAAATGCCAACGATATTTTCCGCAATGGATACCCCCTCATTTTTTATGTATTCCGCAGTGATGCCTTTTTCATCGCGCAGCCGGCACATCCTATTCCCCTGTATCCTTCCGGGAAGCAGGTAAATGTGATCATCCCCTATGATGCGGCAATGCTGATCCGAACCGCATAGCAAATGGGCCAAATAGGATTTTCCCTGACCGGAATCCGCAAATATCAGCGCGCAGTGATTCCGGTACCCGATTCCGGCGGCATGAAAGGGCAGTCTTTTTTCCAAAAGCTGTATCGTATCAATCATGACCCGCAATGCATAGCATAATTCCTGGCTGGAAGCATTTTCGGGAAAATAAATGCGCTGTCTGGCCAAATCCGCTTTTACCCGTTGGCCCCATGGTTTTATCTCCCAGATCTTCTCTTTCTTCCGCTCCCCTTGCTTTTGAGCCTCTGAAACGCCGAAAGCCAGTTTCGACTTCCAATAGTCCGGCTCGCCATTTGCCTCCTTAGCTTCCAGGTATACCTGTCCATATGCATCAAAACATAATTTCATGGTCATTCTCCCCAATACAGATGCGCATTTGCATATTGCCTGTCCTGCTGCAGAAGAAATCGCTCCCTTTCCGAAACAGCTTCATTCAGGGATACAAGCGCATTTCCGCAGGTCTTATCAGCCATCAGGTAGCACGGATAGCATCTGAAATCGCTTCCGATTGTAATATCATTTTCTTGGCTGCAGTTTTGGCAGCCTGCCCGGCAGCTCAGTCTGTAGGCGGAGACTGCGATTCTTCCGTTTTGGTGATCCGCTATATTATAAGTATGTCTTTTTGCGGTATCCTCCTCTTTTTCCACCACATATTCTGAAAGCGCTTCTTTCAATGCGTTATTTATCTGCTCATAGTCAGTATAATACCCCTGCAGTTCTTTCTGCTGCTTCGTCACAAGCAGCTCCATAAAATGCACTGCATTGGCATGGTGGTTTACGCCATAGGCTATCAGGTCTCTCATCTGTCCTGCATTGTCATTAAGGCCTTTTAGTACAGTGCAGTTTATCCGGAACGGTATTTGATATTTGCCAAGCAGCCGTAATGTATTTTCTACTCTCGAAACATCATACGTTTTTCCGTATATGCATTCCGCTGTCTTCGCGTCCAGCGCATGCAAAGACACATGGAAACGCAGATTTCCTTTATATCGGGATATATTTTCCATCTGCTTTTCTTTTACCAGAATACCGTTTGTGATGACTTTGATAAAAGGCGGTTTGCCCCATGTGGAGCAATACTGCAGAATATAGTCAATGATATCCGGCCTGGCAAAGGGTTCCCCGCCTGTAATGGTGATTTCTGCGGCGTTGCGTTTCTTTGCCTGGATCAGCAGACGCTCCATATCCGGAATGGAAACCTCATTCCCGCAGCAGGCCTCTATCCCCTCATGATGGCAGAAAAAGCAATTCAGATTACACTTGTCCGTAATGCTGATGCGCAGCTTAACCGGGGCATGGACGGTATAGCGAAACTTAATCTTGCATCCGTCACCATAAGCGGTCTCCCCCACTCCCACAATGTCAAATCCAAGCTTGATCAGCATTCTGAGCATGGCGGGTTTATAATTGTCCGTATTCGCGTCAACATACCGGTATCCGTTCTTTTCCGCATACTCTGTCAGATACATGTAAAAACCCGTAAAGTATCCCTGGTTCCGAAAGGAGGGCAGCACTCCCCCCACCCAGGGCCGCAGAATTCCTTTCCGGCTGTCGGCAATGACTACGCAGTATCCTGCAAGTTCGTCACCTGAATAGAATCCCACAGAAAGCAGCTCGGTCTCTCTTTCCTTTTTCTTACAGGATTCCAGCGGGAAAGCATTATTAAATATCAGCGGATGCATTTTTAAGATCGTATCCAGGTCCAATCCAATCCGAAAATTCATAAAAATAACCTCATATAATCGTGAATAGCGGCAATATAGTCATCAATCAAATCATATTCATGGAACGAAAATGTGGGAAAGCTAAGAATCTGATTATAATATAAATCCGCATTGGGACATTTGGTAATCGGATGCTTGGCATATAAGCTTACAGGAAATTTCCCCGGGCAAAACAGCTCATAATGGGTCATGGGCTCGGATTTGGGTATGGAAACCTGGAACCCTTTTTCAACCATCCAATTTACGAAGTGTTCCTTATTGATCCGGCAGTCTGCTTTGATGCGCGGCATAAAGCCATACCAGGCCCCCATGGAAGTAACATAATCCCTTTTCTCCATTGGCATGAGGAAAGTATCTTCAAACCCTGCCTGGAAATATTCCAGTGTCTCTTTTCTGGAAGCTATCCAGTCAAAGCAATAATGGGTCAATTGGTGCCGGACCATAAGCGCCGCCAGGGGATGCATCCTCAGCTTAAGCCCATATCCCGTTCTGTCCAGCGGCCTGTAATACGGGGTCTTTACACTTTGTCCGGGACGTTTCAAATTATGACCCAAAAGCACGGCCCTTTCATAGATTTCCTGACTGTCCGTGAGCAGCATTCCGCCCTCTCCGCCGGAAAGCAGCTTCCTGCCCTGTAAGCTATAGCAGGAGACATCCCCGAATGTACCCACATATCTGTCCCTGTACTTGGCAAAATGCGCGTGTGAACAGTCCTCTATGTATTTCAAGTCATATTTCTGACAGATTGCCAGAATCCCTTCCTTGTGGCAGGGATGTCCCCACTGGTCATTGGTGACAATTGCTTTCGTCTTACCGGTAATGAGAGACTCTATCCTGTTTACGTCGATATTGCCTGTATCCGGTTCCACATCGCAGAAAACGATTTTTACCCCAAAGTGTAAAAGCGGCGCCGCTGTGGCGTGATAACTGAACGAAGTACAGATCACCTCGTCTTCCGGCCCGAGATTCAGGGCAAAAAATACGGAATACAGGGCCATCGTTCCGGACGATACGGCAAGTGCATATTTTTTCGAGTGCAGTCCGGCAAATTCTCTCTCAAGATCATGAATGATACCGCTCTCATCCGGTATGGATAAAGGCTTTCCCTCGTCTATGTAGGCCTTTACCATATCTCCAAGTTCAGGTATATAAGGCGGCCATTTATATTTCTCCATCTGTATCCTCCCTGACATAGCTCTGAAGCATTTGTGAAAAGCTCATAAACTCCATGCCTAATACCGATTCCGTATAGGAACAGTCCAGTGAAACATCCTTAGGACGAAGCGGGTCCCACATGCCTTTTCTCTTAATGCATGAAAAATCTTCTATGCGGAACCGGGCCGCTATCCGTTTTCCCATCTCATACCGGCTGATACGGTCTTTCCCACAGCAATGTAATATTCCGGAGGCATCCTGCATGATCACATGATCCAGCTGATCCGCCAAAAGAGATACATGCGTGGGACTGACAAATTCATCATCCGGCAGGATTAAGGTCTTTCCGGTTTTCAGGCATGCCAGCGTCTGTTGTACGATAAATCCCTGTACCGCAAGGGTTTCATTATATTTTATTTCGTCGAAATATTCCCTCTGTTCTTTTGGAATATCTCCGAAAACCAGCGCTGTCCTGCATATGGCAGCGCCCGGATGCTGAAGCAGCTGATGTTCCGTCAGTATCTTCAGCCTGCCATAGTAATTAATGGCATTTACAGGCGAACGCTCAGAGTACATACTTCCTGTTCCGTCAAATACCTGGTCGCTGGAGATAAATATAAATTTACTTCCCGCCTCCCCGGCAAGGCGGAGAAGCTCCACAGATGCCAGGTAATTGACTGTATATGCATTTTCTCTGTCATTTTCACATTTTATCAGGGACTTTTCCGCTGCCGTGTGGATCACAACATCAATCGTGTGGTCTCTGAAAATCCTCCGAAGTCCCTCCGTATCACAAACATCCAGAATATGCTCCGAAAAATCATTTGCCTTTTCTACAGACATGACCTTATCGATTCCGATGATTTGGTACTTTTTAGAAAAGCGTTTGATAAACGCTTTCCCGATAAAGCCGTTACAGCCGGTGACTAAAACTGTCTTTTTCATATACTGCCCCCTTTCATTGACATCAGGAAATATTGGGTTTCCTCTGAGAATTCGCTTCTTTTGTACGCGGTGTTGAACAGCCGCCTCTTCCTGTCTGTTTTGTCCTCTATCTTGCTGCAATAGTCATATATATCGGCCTGTATCCCTTTGATCAAGGCCTCCTGCTTTGGAGATATATTTCCTGCAAAAGGATTGTACAAAAACTTGTTTAACAGTACCCCCGGATAGTACTCTCCATTATAATACCAATGGATAGGCAGCCTGTATATCCTGTAATCCCCGTATTCTTCACAGGGCTTTTGGTATACCGCGTTCTCTCCGCGGATATTGCAGTAAGTATTTTCGGATTTTTCCACCGCGTCAGTCAATTTGTTTCTAAACGTGGATGTGCCTGCGGGGCAGTCCGCCAGAATCCCTTCCAGATACGACATAGAAATAAAATCTGCGGAAACCTGAATCCCATTCCTTACAAATTTTGTAGAGAACATATCCGCTTTTCCCTGCTCTGTCATATCCCCGGCTGTCCGGACAAACTCATCTCTCAAGTACGGAATGCCTTCGAGCTGCGGGATCCGTTCATAGACAAAGATACAATCAAGATCATCGCACAGCGCAAATGCCTCCGAATGCAGAAAGGCACTTCTGTAGCCGGTTGAACCCACAATCAAAAGTCCCAGTTCTCTTTCCTTTGAAAAATCTCTCATTTCCGCTGTCAAATGCAGCGCGTCTGCGGCTTTCATTTCCCATTCCCCTTTCTGTTCTTATCTTTCCCAGCCGGCATCGGTCCTTATCCTTTTTATCACCTCACAGGATTTTTACAGGTATATTTTATCAAACCGTATAAGGGATTCTCTCTGAAAAACCTACAAAATCTTGGCCGCCCCGGCGATTTTTAATGACATTCGGCATGCCCTGACAGCATTTTCCTGCTCCGTGGCTCCAAGCAAATAACCATGTTCATGGCAAAAGGTCAGTCCTCTGATACCTGTCAGCCCGTCCAGTTCTGCCCGCTTTCCTCTCCATTCCTCCGGAAACGGCATTTTGCATTCCTGGGAATCCACGGCAGCGGGGACTGCCTGGGCATTGTACCCGCCCCTTGCCGACGGATAGACCACATAATAAACATCCTCCGGAATGAGCAGGGCTTTCCAGGGCATCCCTTTTGGGAGTACCACTATCCCGTCTTGTGCTTTCTTCAGACATTCCAGCACTGTTTTTTCCGCATGCTCCGTACTGTGCATACTCTTAAACTCATTCTCCAGGATCTGCTTTGCAATCTCCACCGCCCTGAAGAAACTGCGGTCAAAATCCCCGTCTTCCTCATCCCATTTCGGATTAAACTGTGTGATCGCCCTGCAAAGCAGATTACTGCCGCCATAGTTGTCCTGCTGGTCCAAGGGCTGCACAAAGCTCTTGTCAAATGTCTTTGCCTCCTTTTCGCTTACAAGCAGACAGCCGTATTCTTTCCAGAGTAAGCCAAACGAGGCGTACCTGACTCCGTTTTCCCGAAACCGGGCCCTTTCGCCGTGATGGTCGTATGCCCCGTCCCCTAAGTCAAAGACAAGACCCTCATATCCCTCAGGCGCCTGATTGCGTCTCACAATCCGAATCCCGGGATTCATAATTTGAAGCAATGCCGCAGAAAAGACATCATCCGCATGGAAACGTCCCCCATGCGTCATTGCTTCCTTTGGAATTCTTATCATATATCACTATCGGACTCTACGCTAAGTACCTCTATTGAGTCCACTCCTTCGTTACCTGTTAAATACATGTCTATTGCATAGGCAATATCGCTCATGTTCCGCAGCGCTTCCGGTTTGTCCACCAGAAGCTTAATCCTTGACTCCGGAGACTCCATAATGACATCAACCTTACGGATGAGTTCCGCCAGATCTTTCGCCTCTTTTGTTCCGGCTGTCAGGATGTTGAAATCAGGATCTTCCCGCAGCCTTAAAATTGCCAGGATCACCTCTATGACCGCCAGATACCGCTTTCTAAATTTCGCGTAAGATTCGTTCTTTGGCGTTATCGTCCCCAGCCTTTTCATCTCATTGACAGAAGCATTGACAATTTCTCTCACAAGCGCCGGATACCGTCCAAGCTTAAAAATCATAGCCTTGTCGCACCAGCATAGATTTGATAAGTTTCTTACATTGTAGCGTATCACCCCGGAAAGGTTATTCCGGAAAAGCTCCAACAGCAGATTCCATACAGCATCATGCTCCGTGTTCATATACAGCAGATTAAACAGAATGCTTTCCTTATATTTGATATCCAAATCATGATAGTTTTCCACCATATACTGCTGCAGTTCATCCGGCACATAGGCTCCAAAGGAATATATCAGCTGCATCGCACTGCTTCGCAGATTTTTCATTTCATCTTTGTCTTCATAGTCTTCCAGGAACTCCTCCGAAACAAATTTCAGTCCCTCAAGGTACATGAGATCCAGACAAATTTCATACAGATCGCTGTTGAAAAACCAGTCTGCGAATTCTTCGACCTCCTTGTTCCGCTCATAATACCTGAGCATTTCCCTCAGCTTAAATGTATTGATTGTAAGAAACTTGCAGGCATTCTCAATCACGGGTTTCTCGGATACCGTTTCAAATGCATATTGGTATCCCAGATAACGATATAGAAAATTGCCCGTTTTCATGAAACTATTCCCGATTCTCTTAACCTCATTTTGGATCTCCTCGCTGCTCTTCAGCGGCGGGAATTTCGGTCCGCCTATGCCTTTGATCTCCCGGTATCCGCTGCGCCACTGCGCAACAATCTCGTCAAAGGGGGCGTCCTTGGCATTTACCGGCCTCAGAATCAGTTCATAGCTATTGTCATACCCATACTTATATCTGACGAACAGATTGACGTCCACATCCTGTGTCAGTTCCTCTCTTAGCGGAATATACGCTTCCATAAGCGACGGTCTCCTGCTGATATCCTCCTTTTTCAGGTCGAAATGATACTCTGCTGCCCCTGCATGAAGCCGCAGAGGCCTGGGCTCTTTTACCGGAAATTCGGTGTCTTCCTCCATGACATCAATCGCTGTATTCTCATCGATCAGATCCCAGTCCACGTATCTTCCCTCGATGGGGATCTTCAGGCAAAGCTTCGGCAGGTACTCGGTCCAGATCGGCAGGTGGTTATTCAGACGGTCCCTGTAAATCAATGCGCCTTTCAGCAGTACCTCTGAGGTGCTCTGAAAAATTCCGCTGAGTTTATTCCACCCTATGTTCACAGACCGCATATCCGCCTCTGTCAGTAAATCCGAAATAAAACAGACATAATTCACCTGATTTCTCCCCAGTCGGCTTTGCATCTTATTCCAAAATTTCCGAATTCCCTCCTGCCATTGCAAAGCACATCTGTTTACCACTTCCTGGTCATAAGTGATCTGAAAGAGAACAATCCTGCCATTCCTGTGAAAAAAAGCGTTTGCACAAGATCTTCCCAGCATCAATTCCCGAACCGCATGCTCTCTTACGAGACGCTCCACCTCCTCATCCTGAATGCTGATTTTACGCTTCTTCGCATATTCCCTCACATAGGAAGCGCAGAATGCGTCCTCCGTAATGGCATCCCCTTCTTCAATCTGGGGAAAGGGCGGGAAATGATTGCAGGTATAATTCCCAAGAGCATCTTCATAATGAATCGTCATCATGCCTGCAGTCGCAGTATCCCCCACCAGATCCATATATACGAAAACGCTGTCTTCAGCAAACTCATATTCCGGATCCGTCAGCCAGGGAACCAGCGCAGCTACGCTTCTCCATACCGGAAATGTCCTGGCAAAACAGCCTTTCACACATTGCTTCAAGTCTCTCTGCCGCAGCTCCTCCAAAGCGTCCGGAACCAGATAAAAGAAATAATCATCCTGGTTCAAAGTCAGCTTCCCGTAAATTTCATCCAGCGCAGCCTTTAATCCCCTGCTATCCTCTGACAGAACCGCATCCCTGACCGCAATCTGTTCTTCCGCCTGCAGATGGACGCTTTTGCATCCTCCGGGATATACCGCAGCCGTATTGTCCTTATTTTTGTATACCACAGCGCTCCCGGAATAGAATCTGTCCAGACTGCCCATCTCATGATCCGAGAGTCCAAGCCGGATCCCATCCCCCACAATATCAAAGGCCGCTGATGCCGCAAACCCTTTCCGGACAAAGTCATCCTCTGTGCGCTCTGTCCGCTCTATGTCCGCGAAAGAAAATATTTTCTCCGCACACAGAACCGATAAAGCTCTTATGCAGGAAAAATCCGCGTAATACAGGTCTGATGTCCTCTGTCCGTCCTCCCTAAGCTCCACGGATATGGGCGTGCCGCGATGCGCTTTCAGCTTCTCTTTCGATACTGCATCCGTAAATGTAATCTGAAGTTCTTTCCTGTGTTTCGGTTCAAACATGCCATTCAGCGGGGCATTATATATGCGGATTGTGATGCGTTTGGGGGAAAGAAAAACTTCCGCAATATATGGAATATCGGAATGATACCCCACCACATATGACGCTTTCCAATCTTCGGCGTCATTCAGTTTCACACGATCTTCCACTACATATACGTCGTTAAAAGAAAGCAGTTTTGCATTGATAGCCAGGAAGACAGCCCTTACGTAAAGAGCAAGCCCCTGCTTCCATCGGCTTTCCTGTCTCATGTCAAACCGGTACATATCCATGTAAGCCCGCCATATCACGGAATAATGCTTATCGGATAAGAGGGCATTGTTGGCCTGCGTATGGTTCTTAGGCGCTACAGAACCCAATGGCGATTCCCGGAGCAGCTTCTTGATCCTGAGCATCTGTTCTATCTGCGCGCAGCTGCATTCGTCGTATGCACCTGTCTTGGTCCCATGATTGATACGGTCCGCAACCCTGCGCATAATCTGACGATACAGCATCATCGCAACCTGGTTTTCCCTGATATCATAGCTGTACTCTTTGACCTGGGTCAAGAGCTTCTGCCTGCCGGCCATTTTCTCCCGGACCGTTTTCCCGGGCTGCTTTCCCAGCCAGTTTATGGTTTTGTAACCGATTTCCCGGGCTTTCTCCGGCCGAACCATTTTGTCCGTTTTCACCAGATTATGCCTGGGGCTTTTGGCGATAGCCTGCAGATGGTCCCCGCAAAAGGAAACCATCTGCATCAGATCATCATAGGGGAGCGGACGCGCGCTCTCCTGACCGAGAACGGTCTCCACGCCGGCTGCCGCCTGGCTCCAGAATTCCGGTATACAGGCATTGTTTATGGGATCTCTGAGGCTGGCATAATTGCATATACTTTCGGCTGTCTGGAGCATGATCCACCACGCCCCCCGGGCAGTGGGATTTTCGCTTGCGGCCAATTGTTCCATTTGTCTGATTTCACCGAGACCGGGAACCATGTTCATCACTCCTCTAATTCAAGATATTCCGCGCTGTTCCAGAGAAAAGTCTCATATGCATTCTCCAGGGCATTCCTGAAATCATTTTCAATCCCTTTCGCCAGTCCCTTGGAGCCAAACAAAATATCTTTCATAGGCTCTATGCATTTCGTCCTGGTAATGCCTTCCGTCTCAATCCCCCGAAGCTTTGGCATCACCTTATGGACCAGCGCTTCCTCAAAGGCTTTCCCCATGGCGGTCCTGCATGCCCCATCGTCCAGGGGATCCCCATTGACCGCCTCTATGACTTCGGGATGGTTTCCCATATAATTCTCGATTGCCTGCCATACGCGGTGCCCTAAGGAACGTCCGGCAATGCCCATATATTTATTGATAGCCTCCAAGCCTATACGGTACGCATCAATCCGTTCTTTGAATGCGGGATGGTCAATGACATTTGCTTCCACCCAGTTATCCCAGACAGACTTCGGAAGCATGGGCGCCGCTTCCTCCAGGACATTCTGCGACTTGCTGACAAATGACTTCGGCCTGGGGAAGCTGATGAGATTTCCCCGGTCGAGAACCTTATCCGACAATGATTTGGTGGTCTCGTCTTCATTCATGGTGCCCACCCAGAGGATATTGTCATTGAGTTCCAACTGATACTTCGGTGCATCCGCCCCAAGGTCAATATCAATCATTACATTTTCACCGCTGTTGCGGCGCTGCTCCAGCTTGCTGAGCATATCGCTGAAATACAATTCCACATGGGCCAGATTCATCTCATCCAAAAGGACGATCATCATATAATCAGACAGATTTGTCTCCTTTTCCCTGGCAGATTCCGATGTTCCGAACTGTACCATGGATTGGATCAGGGTTGTGGGATTGTACTTGTTATCCACGGAATTAAAATATCCAAACAGCGCCTGGGGGCTGTCCCAGTCCGGCTGTACGGCCATGGATATAAAATAAATCCCGCCAAAGCGGCTGTATAAAAGCGGAAGCAGCGACTTTCCGGTACCGCTGACGCCGGCCAGCACCGTGACAGGTGACCATCCGGATGTCTTCAATGCCGTGTGGAATGAATACAGTAATCTCTTATTAAACTTTATGCCGGAAGCAGCACACTTCTCAAAGATTTCGTCCAGCCACTCTGCCTCTGTCAGCTCTTTGGATAAAATATTCTCCGGCGGTTCAAAATGGGGCTGCTCAATAGGCGCTTTCCTGGTATCCGTATTCTTCGCTTTCTCATACAGGCTTGTAAGTCGTTCCACTTCTGACTGGCATCGTGTGATAGATGCCTCCAGGGCAGCCCTCTCTATCTCTGCCGCCCGGAGTCTTTGCTCCGCCAGGTCATACTGCCTTACTGTCAGCAGCCAGCGCGATTTTTCAAGTTCAAGGTCACTCAGTTTATTCTGTTGTTCCTCATACTCTTTGAGCAGCCTGTCATAATCCTCCGCCTTTGCCTTATACTGGGCGTGGAGCGCTGCGTCCGGATGCCTCTGCTCTTTCAATGCCTGAATCTCGGCTTCCGCCAGGGCAAGCTTGTCGATCAGCTCCCCTCTTGTGAGCCCGCCGGCTTCCCTGTCCTGGGCCTCATATACCTCCAGCCTTTCCTCACGGTCTTTCAGACGCTTTAAGTAGCTGTCCGCGTCGCTTTTGGCCTGTTTGAGAGCTCTCTTGATTTCTCCGTCCTCTACCTCAATACGCTCTCTCACTGTCTCGTCGATCCGCGCCCTCTCCTCTTCCACATCTCTCTGCTCAAACTGCAGATCCGCCCGCGCTCTCTTTAGGTCACGTTCCCTCTGCTCCTGCCAGACCCGCTGTTTCTCCACCGCTTCCCGGTCAGCGTCTATCTGCGCTTTTTGCTCCTTTAAGGCCTCTTTCTGGCCGGCAATGATGTCTTCTGCCATTTTGCGCAGCTGTGCAATCTCTTCCTCAATCTCTGTCCTGCGCTGCCCGCCCATGCGCTCAATCTCCTGATACAGGGCGTTCAGTCTCTCTGCGCGGAGCGTGATTATCTGCTGATCCAATTCATTTTCCCGGCGTATCTTCTCCTTTTCCAGATCAAGGAGCTCTGCGTCCAGTTCTTCCTTGCGCCCGCGCAAAGCTTCCAACGCCTTGCTGCTCTGCCTTGCAAAGCCGTTCTCCGCGTTCATTTCTCTCTCAATAATGGACTGTTCCCTTTGATTCAGTCCCACGCTTCGCCTGTCTGTCTCTGATTCCTGCTTTTTGACAGCCCGCTCACGCCCGTCAAGCCCGGCCTCTCTCTCATCCAGCTCCTTTCTCCGCCCGTCAAGCCTTTCCTGGGCCTCGTTCTGTTTCCTGTCTCTCTCGTCTAAAGCTTCCTCCCTTTTGTCCAGCTCGGAAGCCTTTTCCCCCACTTCCTGCTCTCTGGCTTTGATGCTGTCCTCCAGGGCCAGCATGTCCACCTGCTGCACAAAACGCCTCGCTTCCTCCTCCCCCATTTCTTTCAGCAGTTCCTGCCATTTTTCTTCTGCATTCTTTGCTTTTGCCTCTTTCTGCTGTTCTTTCATCTGCTCAAGCAGCTGTTCCTTTTTGCTTCCGGAATTGTTGTTTCCAAATACCGGTCTGTCTTTTTTCTTTGCCATCTGGCCGCTCCTCCTCTATAGCCTCACAGTACCATAATTTCCTGTGCTTCAGCGCACATGGCGCTTATATCTTTCAGCATTTCCTGTCCTGAATATGGATACATTGTATCATATATCAGGATCCCGGCCTTTCAAAAAACCTACAAAAACTCCGCTTCCGCCAGCACATCAAGCAGCGTATTTACCGCATGATCTATATGTTTCTTCGTATAGTCCAGCTTCGCGTCCGAGAATGCCATCTTTCCGATGTGTCCCCTATTCTCATGTATTTCGGAAAGCAATGTTATGAATTCCGGGCACCCTGCTGCCAGCTTTCCGAAAATATCGCTGCCTCTTGCCATTTCCGAGAAATAGAATGCATAGAATAATGTCATCAAAGTTCCGTTTGCATACATTCTCATGGTCGCCGTGACGTCGCTTTTCCTGTAGAACGGAAGTTTGCTTATGCAAAATCCAAGCCCCTGCATCTGCGCCAGAATCCTCTTATTCTCCTCCTCATCCATGTAATCCCCGAATGAATCCGCGTAGTTCAAGTCAATCCTCTTAGCTCCTATGGCCTTAAAAATACTCTCAAATACTTCCGAGGCGCATCTCGGATAGCCATCCCCCTGTATATAAATCTCGCTTTGAAGATTCCTCAGCTGCCGGACAATATTGGAATTGCGGCGCATGTTCTCAGTGTACTTCTCATCGCACAGTCTCTCGGCT
Source organism: Lachnospiraceae bacterium (assembly GCA_022799755.1). Classification (GTDB taxonomy): domain Bacteria; phylum Bacillota; class Clostridia; order Lachnospirales; family Lachnospiraceae; genus Acetatifactor. Next base: position 20,754 of record JAAWOU010000027.1, on the reverse strand, counting down.
TCCCGCTGAACTTTCACAAAATTGATTTTATCAAGATTGTCCTCATTCTCTTGGCGCTTCTCCTCTCGAAATGTAAGACCGTCCAGCAAAAGATAGGCTATGTACATATTCTTCTTACGGTATTCTCGCAGTGTGTCAAAATCGCGCATGACATCATTTGCATGACTGCTCTCATTCCTTAAGTTCCGCAAGCGAAAAAGATAGCTGATGAAATCCGGCAGTTCTTTCGCCAGTCTGTAGAAAGGGTGATTTACGGAATTTTTCGCGCATATAATGTTATAGGCAAACAAGCCGCTCATGTGCTGCTCCCTTACGCTATTTGTAATCGTCCCCTTTTTCAGCCTGAAAAAGCTTTCAAATACATTCACCTCATTTTCAAAGCCGATACGTTTTGCATACTCTGACAGCATAACGGCATTCTGCCCGTTATGCCGATGAACCTCGCTTTCCCTAAAAGAATCATTGGCCCGAATGGTATAAATCAGGATGCTGGATATCAGATTATAATTATTCCGAATATACTCTTTCATCTTCTCTTTTATTATCTCTATATTGCCGCCCTTATTTTTTCTGATCAGCCCGCCCACCAACTGGTACGATTCCTCTACTGCCAAAAGCATATCCAGGACTGCCGGATACTTATGGATTTCCTCCGAAAGGAGCGATTTTATGGCGCTCTCCGCATTGCTGTGGTTTTTGCGGATTTCTTCCAGTTCGGTGTCATTCAGGCTGTTTACCTCCTGCTTCAGTCCAATGATCTCCGCCTTGAGAACTTCATTTTCTGACGTGCGCGTCAGTTTTTCCACGGCTTCCAGAATGCTCGGCGAAACGCCCTCCCCAAAGGGATAGCACACCTGCATCTTGCTCAGATTCAGAATGTCGCCGGCATCCATGAACAGATACGTCGCCACATAAATATCTCTCTTGCTCCCCAGCAGGCGCACGCTCTTTACTTCACCGGGCAGTTCGGCTTCCATTCTTTCCTTATCTGCCAATGTCACAACTTCTTCGCTTTCTTCATAGCGAAACCCGATTCTCCTGCTCCTCTTGCTGTGCCTCTTGCATATATTCAGGATTTCATATACATTTGGCTCCACGTCTGCAGTCGTATCTGTATTGATAACGATTCCTGTCTTCGGTTTCGGGTCTGCGGCAGAATGATTCGTGCAAAATTTTATCTTTCCCTCTCTTCTGCTCAGGGTGTCCACTTCATTGTACTTGTCATCCGGTATAAACGCATCCATATACGTTTTGGTTGCATAATTATAAAAGACATAGCCTGTGGCCATTTCATATGCCGCAGCGCCCTCCTGGAGCATTTTATTCCCCAAATCCGTAACACGTCTCCTCTTATCTATCAGGTTCCTGTCCTGAAGCTCTTTCAGGATAAAGTTCACCAGCTCCTCCCTGAGGCACAGCGCGCCGGCCATCCACTGGGTCTCATTCAGGCTCATGGGATCATATCCCTTGGAAGCCGTTCTGGAACCGCTATTCAAAAGCTTCAAAATCGTTTCCTGAAAAATATTCAGCGCATTGTCCCTGGGATAGGGCACTGACACTTTATATGCGCACATTGGCACAAGGATCCATCTTTTTTTGGGATTTCTGTAGTTCATCGGATGGGTTGGATTCTGAAACAATACCGGAGTCCTTGCATTAAATGACTTTTCCATACGCATCCTCCCTGCACAATTTATAATAGGCAACTAACGGCTCTACTGCGATAACCGCCCAAGCGCCTTTCAGCATTTTGCTGTCCCCTACGCAAATCAAGGCTTTTTTCTGTCTGCTCATTGCCACGCAAAGCCTGTTTTCAAACATCAGGAATCCATACTTTCCCTGCAGTTCTTTATCCACAGCAGCCTTTTTCTCATTTTCCAGACTGCCATAATCCGTGACATCCACAGCCATGTCATTGGAACGAACCATGGAAAGATATACAATGTCGAATTCCATTCCCTGAAAGGCATCCACTGTTCCTACTCTGACAATTTCCCTCACATCTCTGGTATTTTGTCTGTATTCCGGATTCAGATATAAATGCTCGGAATCATCCCTTGCCAAAATCTCTTCCCGCAGCAAAGCCTCATTGATATGGCTGACCTGTTCCCTGTAAAAAGTAATGATCCCAAATGTCAGCTGCTTTCCGGCCGGGTTCTCTTTCCAGGCCTTTCTGTCAGCCTCCAGCATCCGCTTCAGATGCCTGGCAATTTTATCCGCTTCCGCATCTCTGTATTTGCTCCGGGAGCTTTCGCCGGGGTTTTCACCGGCATAGGGCACATCCATCCAGATACATGCCTTTTCCTCAATACCCGGCAGATACTGGGCGAAATGCTCCGGATTCGGATCGCCGTTTGTAACCTGCTCGCTCTCACTATATTTAGAATAGAAATTCTTATCCACAAATGTCCCCAGCACAGGATGCATCCGAAACTGCTGATTCAGCGTAATGGTTCTCTTAATACCGTCCCTGGCTTCCAGCTGCTGCAGGCGCCGAAAGAGAATCCCGAACATACTCTCGCTGAGCTGCCTTTCCGTCTCTGCCCTGATATCGCCCGCGTCTCCCTCTTCCACGGCTCTGGCGATTCTGTCGTCAATGATATGGGGAAGCTGCCTGTGGTCACCCACCAGAATGATCCGGTCCCTGGCAATGGAGAGGGGGATAAACAGATCCAGCGGATTGCTCCGCGCGGCCTCATCCACAAGCACATTCTCATACATGATTTCGCCGCCTTTCAGATCCCTGATCTCACGTCTCATGACCTGCTGATTGGTTGCGCCGTTCACGGATGTATAGTGAAGAATTGCCTCCTTTACCGCAAGCGGATTCTCCTCCAGTTCCTGTATATACTGCGCCACAGTCAGATCCGACCCATTCTTTCCGGTCTCCTCCTGCCGCATCAGATCTTCCGAAATACAACCCAGGATTTCCTTGATGCTTTCCTGTTTCTGAGCGGTGGTAAAAATGTTCTTCTTGGGAAGAGTCTTGACCAGAAGGCGCTTACGGATCTCTTTCATACGCGCAAAGTCATACTTCTCCTGGCTCTGCATTTTGTCCAGAGCCTCTAATTCCTCCGCAAAGATCGGATGATTCTGTTTTCTCAGCAAACGGATCGCATTCTCCAGTTCAAACCAGCCGTTATCCTCAAACGCAGCCACAGAGGCCGGGATTCTGCGGATAGCGCGGACAAGGCCTTTCGTCGCATTGCCGTACGTGCCTCCCGTCATAAACTCCAGTTCACTGATCTTTTGGTTCAGCCGGATCAAAATACCGGAGGAGACGCTCTCCGCCACCAAATCCCTGATCCGTTCAAGGATATCCAGCGTCTGGTCAATGGAGTTGGTGGAGTACATGTAATCCAGATACAGCTTATTAAAAGCGCCTAATTTCTTATGTTCCTCTATCCCGGTATGCTGGGCATACAGGTCGCTTAGTCTGTTATTGATCCATCCCTGTACGCTGGCATTGATTTCTACAATGTCGTCTTCGGATTCGCCGTACTTGTGTCCGAACTTGATGGCCGGGAGCCCTAAAATCTCAATGCGATCCGTGGCGTTCTGTACTGCGTCGTGCTGGAAAGCTGTCACGAGATCCCGTCCGAAAATACCTCCGGTGGGATCCGTAATCTCATTCAGGCTCTTTAAAATCGCAGTGATAACTGTAGTCTTTCCCGTTCCGGGCGGTCCCTGAATCAGCATAATGTCCGGCGTATTCAATGCTTTCTCAATGGCCATCTCCTGGGCGGCATACGGACCGTATTCCGGAAAGATTTCTTCTTTCACCTTGTTGGAAAGCGTAAATTTACGCCTCTTTGCGTCCGCGGCGGCTACATTCTGTCCTTCCAGAATGAGAGCCAGATTCGGCATCGGACAGGATGCGCTCTCAATCTTCTCCCTGGCTTCCCGCCTCCTGTTAATGCGCTGCATGTCTCCGTCAATGGAGAAGAAAATGTATCCCTCTCTGCCATGGTCAAGCTTTTTTACATCCTCTTCGCTGATCCTGCAGCGAATAAATTCATTCTCTGCAACAATGGATTCGGCAAGGGTTATCTTTGCAAATATGCCTCTCGTCTCCTTGAAGAAGCGAACCATTTCATCGTCTTCCCTGTGAATCTCATAGGGATTCGAAATGCCCGCTGACAGCACCGCATTTTTCCGGAAGCTTTTTGCATACTTTTTCAGGCGGTCTCTCTGGTCTCCTTTTATATCGAATCGCACCAGATACCCCTCCCGCTCATAATTGATGTATCTGAGCGCTCCCAGATCTCTTGCGTCTTTCAAGATCATCTGCTGCTCTATTTTCCCATATCGATCCCATACTTTTATATAGGTATCATCCGAAAGGCTTTCCATCAGTTCCTTTGTCTCTACGGCAATGATTTCCCGATCATCCGTATATTTCAGCTTCCCCTTTGCAAGGAAAAATCTGTAATCCCTTGCCCGAATTCCTTTGAGAAGCTGCTCCGCAGAATAGTATTCCTTTCCCTGGGCATCCTGTTTCTTTGCCACCCTGATATAAAAGTCCCGCCCTGCAATAATGAAGTGCTTATCTCCCTTTTTATCCTCCCGGATATGCCTGCCGATCACGGCATAGGTATAGCCGCCGGAGGCATACAGAGTCCCTTCCTCTATGCCCTGTTTCGGATTGCGCGGGTCTCTGAGATTGACGGTATTTCGCACCGATCCCAAAAAGGCTTCTGACACATAAACGGAATAATTGATTGTCTTACAGTCAGCATAAATCTTGAAAGCAACCTGGAGCAGCCTGGAGGAATGATTCAGCACATTTGCCAGGTAAATTTTGCCCGTTGCCAGAATATCCCTGAGTACCAGCTTATAGTGTTCATTTGCGGGCATTACCTCCGCAACCTTTTCCGTGTCCGCTTCTGAGCCTATGACATAATGACCTGCCGCTTCGGAAAAGGCCACCGGTTCGCCGTTCTTGAAGTGGATTTTCTTCTTCTCTGCCAGCAGGGCTTTCACTTCAAATTCAATTGTCTCCTCTTTTACAAAATGTCTGAGGTCATAAAGCTCCATTTTCTTCTCCTCACTCTTTTAGATCACCTGGAAGATTATGTTCCGTTCGCACAATTCTGCAATATGATCCGTCTCAAATTCATCCTCTTCCATATGGCAGTCTTCATCGTCCCGAAGAACGGACATCTTCAGTATAATATTATGGATGTTTGATACTTTCTGCGTTCCGCCTGGCTGTATCTTCCCAAGATCCCTTTCGGATGTACACATCCGAATGGCCTTTTTCATCTTGTTCCTGATGATATACTCATGATCGCTTACCTCAATTGCAATTGTGGGCTCAGCCTTTTCCGACACTGATGTCATATAGGTATGATAATTATAGAGATAGTAGGTTCCCGGCAGATTATCCATTACCACTGTCCCGATATTCTTTTTGCTCCTGATCTCTTCCGCGGTGATGCCCTCAATGAAATAGCCGTCTCCCTCATCCTGTCCATTGAATGACGCAATGTCTTCGTTTACTTTCTTAACAATGCTTTCCACATTGTATCTGTCAATGATTCCTGCTACTATCATCTTTCCCCGTTCAATTGTCCTGCCCTGTTTACAGAAAGGGCATTTAGAGTCGGGATTCCTGAACAAATAGGTACTGTGGCAGTGAATACACTCTGCCGTCAGGCCTGCCGCCTGTCTCAAGGCAGTATACCATTCCTGCATCCTCGGTCTGCCGGCCGGGTTCTTTCTCCCCTCTTCGCTGAATGTCCTCTCAAACAAAGCCCTGACAGGCTCTGTCATGGAAATCTCCGGCCTGAGTCCGACTTTGGTGGAATTGGACGTATCCTCCGGATCATAAATCCATGGAACCTCTCCCTTTTGGGCCAGCTGCGCATAATCAGCCTCATCGTCGTCCCATCCGCCGGATTCCCCCTCTGTCAGCAGAGCGCCGTTGAAAGGAGAATTCATCGTGAGCACCTCATGGGCGATAATCGCGAACGAATAGGCATCCGCAGCCAGACTGTTCAGTCCCCCGTTTTCAATTTCCGGCGCTCTATACCCGGGAGTCCCAATCTCCTTTTCGATATCAAAGCGGTATCTCATATTGTCTGCGTCAATGAGCCATACTTCACTTGAATCCAGAGTGCCCGACACGAGAATATTTTCCGGCGACAAATCGGCGTAAACTGCCCGATGGGCGTACAATCTGGTAAAGATCTCAGCCACATTCATGAGAAGCCGGTATCTGTGCCTCAGGCCGCCTGTCTTATAGAAAAATAATCCCGGCTTGTCAACCCTTTCAAAGGGTCTGATCCAATACTTGATGGACTTCATATCCGGAAGAAGCTTCATGGTGTATCCGCAGCAGGGCTTCTGCAAAAGGCTCACCGGCATTGCGATATGCATATCCGTCGGAATATCCAGACTTCTGACTTCATCGATTTCCCTCTTAAATTTTTCATACACAGCCTCATCGGAAATCGGCTCTCCGGTACTGGGATTTATCCTGATTTTCACCAGAATATTGGGATCCTGGGTACGCCATGTGACTCCCTGACCGCCGCGGCCGATTTCTTCCCCAAGATAGTAAATATAACCGTCTTCATCTACCACAGGCTTCTTTTCTCTGTCTTCCATTCTGCACCGCCTTATACTCTCTCATAGCTTACCAGTGTTCTGTCATCACCGGCGCTTACCTTGTTCCATTTACTCAGTATGCTGCAGACTGTCATATTCCGTTCCGCCAGATTCCTTTTCTCTGACAGTCTCTTCCATATAAGCTCCACAAACTCCTCTTTACGGCTTTCCACCAGTGTCTCCGAGACTCCGTCCGTCATAAGCAATAGCGCCACTCTCTTATCACAGATATCATACTCTGCCAGGCTCCAGTCCTCAAAGGATCTGATACTATTGATACCGTTTGTCAGATTCGCAAACGCATCCTCCTTGGATTTCAGCAGACGCATTGCGCCGTCTATCCTAAAATAGACGGCCCCGTCGCCCAATTGTCCCATATAAAGCCTTTTTCGAACCTTTGAGACAAATGCGAACAGACAGGTAGCGCCGCATTCGTTCCTGGGATAAGGATATATCTCCAATCCCCACAGAGAATGAATGACCGGAATTATCAGCCGTATCTCTTTGCATCCTGATGCCTCCCATATCTGCACGGCCTTTGACACTGCCCTGCACACAGAACGGGACCCCACATCCGAGTGCTTATGGGATCCCATCCCGTCTGAAACCACCAGCAAAGTTCCAAAAGAGTACCGTTTCACCAAATACGCGTCCTGATTGGACAGTTTTCTCTCCGCGTGCAGACTGCCCGCAACAGAGGAATAGCCAATACTCTCGCCTTTCATAACCCCTCTAACCCATCATGTCAAAATCATAATTTAAAATATCCTGGGCAATCACGTCGTCTGCCACCTGATTCGGATTGCTGCTCCGGCCCCTCTGAATGGTACAGGAAGAAATAAAGCGGAAAAACTTATGTATATCCGCCGCGTCTTCCACAAAGCAGACTTCCTTTTCCGGATGATCCAGGAATCGCTTCATCATTGCCAGATCCGCGTCCGCTCCAATGGCCATGCTCCAGCGGTCGCACTTAGAACTTCGTCCCGTTGTGGTGAATTTCCTGAGCTTATCCTCCCAGTGATCATCATTGGGCGCCCCGTCAGATACCAGCACCACAACCGGGCGATAGGCATTCTTCGGAATTCTGGCTCTGTCCTCAATCATATCGTAGGCAGTGTCCAGGGCGCGTCCCATATATGTCATACCGCCTGCAACCAGATCCGTGTAATGAATATCCCTGGCCGGAGTCAGCTGGGTATGAACCTTTGCCTCATTTCCAAAGGTAATCACAGATACCCAGATCTCCGCCTGTACAATCTGTTCTTTTTGGAAGCTTTCAATCATTTCCCTTACGGAATTGTTGAGTTCATCCATCTTCGCGTCATACGACATTGAGCCGCTGACATCCAAAAGCAAAATAACCGGCAGCATCCGTGCCTCAGGCATGACTAATTCTTCAAATTCGATATCATTCATTTTAAGAACCTCCCAATTTTACAGAATTTATTTAATTTTACTCTTTTTTTGACAAAATATCAACATATGGCTGGTGTTTTCAGTTTATATTTGATATACTGAAACCCGGGCTGATCTATCACCTCCTTATGGCCGGGTTTCCGATCTCTTTGTCCATGACCATATTACACCATAATTTTGTGCGCCCTGGCGCACATGGAATCAAAAGTTGACACAATGCCTTTCTGTGTCAACATTATACCATGGCGATATTTTCTCCCCGTTTAAAAAACCTACAATTTTTAAAGGAGCAGCTTCATGGCGAAAAATACGCATGCTTTTCAGAATGATATCAAGCATTATGATAAAATCCGCGACATTCTCCGTTACCTGTATCTGTACGGCAGTTCCTCCAAGGAAGAACTGGTTGAAAAGGGGCTGGTGAAAAGCATCAGCTCCTTTTACGATATCCGCCAGCGCATCGAAAACTATCTTGACGGCGAATACCTCCAGGAGCACAAGTCCAGTGAAAAAAATACCGGAAAGAAATTCCGATTCCTGTATGATCCCTTTCGCTGTCCGGTCAACTATCTTGCAGAGACCTATCAGAACTGCTCCTTTGTGACAGATGACATCATTTTCTATTTCTGTCTGATGCAGTCCTTTGTGGACCCGGACTTTCCCGATGAGCCCTATGACTATCTTGAGGACAGCGGATTCCTGGGCTGCCCGGAATCCATCGACACAGATACGGACGTGGCAATTACAGATTTGATAACCATTATCAAAAGCATCTATGTCAGCAACCAATCCGTACTTCAGCATCTGAATGATATCATGCCGGATTCCGAACACAATAAAAAATTATTCACCTGGGCCCGCATCAGAGCCCGCATAGCAGAGCTTACTTCTCTTGGAATCCTGGCGGAGTCCGGGGACGGCAGGTATCTGTTGTCTTCGGACATATTTGCAAAGATAGAGGCGGACGAATTATCTGACGTGCAGCTTATGACACAGTTTTTCTATAACTGCTCTTTCCTGACCGTTCCCGGATTCTATCTCTCGTCCACCATCGGCCAGTATTCACAGGCAGTATACGCAAAAGAAACCGACTGCTTTTTTAACAAGCAGGAAAACCCGGTATTCTTTTATAAGAACCACCGATTGCAGAGTGTGATTGATGATGATGTAACCTGGACCATACTGACGGCAATCCATTCCGCAAGCGTGATCCATTACTCCTACAGGACCAAAAACGGCGAATTGCTGCAATATGATATGCTCCCCATGAAAGTCGTCATTGACAGGCAGTATGGCCGCCAGTATTTTTTCGGCTACAACTATAACAGCCGGAAATTCTATATGCCCCGAATCTCATCCATCGCAGCCATCCGCATAGACCCGGCTTTTGATAAGGCAAGGAGGTATGAATTTCTCCATTCCCCCGAGGCTGACATACATGCGGTCTATGGCCGGCTTTATCAGGAACACATAGAAAATGTCTGGAATATTGCCCTTGGCGACACTGTCTCGAAAGTCATCATACACTTTACATTTCCCGAAAGGGAATATGCAAAATTGTTAAACAGGGTAAAATCCGCAAGGCATCACGGTACTGTGACGGAACGCGGCAATGGACGCGTGGACTTTGTAGTGGAAACCAAAAACGAATTGGAGCTGGTTCCATGGATACGCAGCTACGGTCCCTATGCCGTAGTCGATGTCCAAAACAACCCGGAGCTTGCGGCAAAACTAAAATCGGATTGGAAAGAGGCGCTGAAACTGTATGGAATTGTTCAATAAATACAAAAATAAGAATTTTACCTATCTGACGAACTACATAAATGCCTGCATTTCAGACGAAAGCCTGGCGCTGACTCCGGATGAACTGAGTGTACAGTTATCCGGCACATCCCAGAGCACTTTTGAAGAATTTATACAGGCTATTCTGAATCGGGCGGATTTGGATGAGAATAATGCTGCCCTGTTTTATGAAAATAAGGGAAAGATGCTGCCTCTCCGAAATATCTCTGTGCCGATAAGGGCTACCATTGCAGAAAAGGCATGGTTATACTATGTCCTGCAGAATAGTAAAGCAGATCTCTTCCTGCACTCCGGCCTCAAGGAGCGTCTTCTGGACGCATTGTCCCGGGACATGGATCCCGGAGATTATCCTCTCCGGCCGGAATATGTGGATATCCGGGAATTATCACCCGAAAATCATTTGGACATAACGCCGGAGCTGATCGATAGATTCCGAACCATTGTCCAGGCCATCAGGCAGCACAGAAAGCTTACCGTAACAAACCACAGCTACTCCGGCCAGGTGTACTCCAACCAAGTAGTACTGCCTTATAAACTGGAGTATTCATCGCAGTTTGACTCTTTCTCCCTCTCCTGCTATCCAACGGAAGAAAAGAGACCCATAAAGATGAACCTGAGCAATATCTCTTCCGTCTCTCTCGGGGAAAAGATTGAGCAATATGAGGTATTTCTGACAGAATATGAAAAGCAGCTTTCCGCCCTGAAAGTCAGACAGCCTGTTCAGATCGAAATCCTGAATCAGAACGATGCCTATGACCGCTGCGCTTATCTTTTCTCATCTTTTGACACCTACTGCTACGACAAAGGCAATGATAAGCTGATCATGAACATATACTATTACCGTTTCCAGGCAGAAGAAATCATCCGCAATATCCTCTTCCTGGGGCATTATGTAAAAGTGCTCTCCCCAAAAAGCATTGCGGATGAAGTCGTCCGGGCCATCAAGGCCTCCTATGAAAATTATGAGCAGGACAATGATCAGGCCGCATTCAGATCATAATACTCTATCAAATACGGCATCATGTAATTCAGGTAATTCACAAGATTCATGAATGCCGTATTGTTCTTCCTGCCGTGAAGAACCGCATTAATGGGCACTCCGGATTTGCATACTTCATAGCAGACGAAAGAATACTTCTTTGTGAACAGATAAAATTCCTCCCCCGCCGGCGTCCTGAGATAATAATCCAGCTTATTATTGTTTCTCTTTGCGGTGATCATGTTGCTGTTTTTAAGTGAGTATTTTTTTGCCATGTGTTGTTCCTCCAGTCATTTTTCGTGTGAGTATTTGTTGCTTTCTTATCTGTATTTTACAATATTATGGCAGGCAGCATTTTAAAAAAACCTGGAAAAATTCATTTCGGATATGTGGTTGTTGCGGCCGTAAATCTGTGTTAAACTGATTACAGTAACCTTTCGGAAAGGAGGCGCCCAAGTATGAGTTCGACGTTAAAGCTGCCTGTACCGAGAGGACTGGTTCATCCGCTCCAGTGCCGAGTCGGGCGATGGATTCAGCGACATCCTGATTGAGATTGAAGATAAGGGGATTGGCATTGTCATTGAAGTCAAGTATCCGGACAGACCGGGAAGTGGCCGGAAATCTGAAAAGGCCGGGGATGCCGCAGAAAGGTCCGCAAAAGCAAGAGACGAGGCTCTGGAAAAGGGATGTCTGGAGGCCTTGGCCCAGATAGAGGACTTGGAATATGATGCGCAGCTTACGCTGGATGGGATGGACACCATCATCAAATATGGCATCGCCTGTGAGCGGAAGCGGTGCAGGGTGATGGCAGTGACATGAATTCTGTCGGCACAGGCTCTCCTCCTGAGCGCTGCTGCCGTTTTTACGCCGCCTCCGAGTCTGGTGGCCGAGGCGAAGTTCAGGACGGCGATCTTTTTATCGGGATAGGATTTGCGGAGGTTTTGGGCGGCTTCTACAGTTCTTACAGTTTCTTCTTTTCAACTCCCACATCTTCTGGTATAATGACCTTATTCAGGGCAAGAAATGACATGCTGCTTTCCCGGAATGGCCGATAGGATAAAAAGAAAGGACGTGTATATTATGCCGCCAGCATTACAGCTACAGTCGGAACCCATCACTCTGGAGCAGTATGAAGCGCTTCCGGCCGGGGAAAGGGTCGAAGTCTTTGATGGCATTGCCTACAACATGGCAAGCCCTTCACAGATCCACCAGTCCATTTCCATGCAGCTTTCTACTATTATAAACAACTATATCCTCCGCAGAAAAGGGGCATGCAGCATCTTCAGCGCCCCTTTTGATGTACTGCTGTCTGACAAGCCTCTGCTCATCGTTCAGCCGGATATTATGGTAATATGCGACAAAAGCAAGCTGGACGGAAAAAGGTGCAACGGTGCCCCCGATTTCATCATTGAGATCGTCTCCCCTGGCAACCCGGCAGATGATTACATCCGCAAGCTCTACTACTACCAAAAGGCCGGCGTCCGTGAATATTGGATTGTGGATCCCCGCCGCAGGATGGTGACAGTCAATTGTTTTCAAGAGAATCTGCTCAATATCCAATACTCTTTCGATTCTGCAGTCCGAGTCGGTATTTTTGACGACCTGCTCATCAATTTCTCTGATCTTGCCAGGCTGTTGGATATTTAGAGGTAAACCCTGTCCGCAAAAGCATCTCCTTTCCCGCATGAATGGCGATCTGACAGAAAAACAAAGGCTGAAATACTCCCAGGCAAGCTACGGCCATTTCCAGAACGGATTTCGACTGTCCACGAGGTTTAATTCTCAGGCTCATATTCCAATGAGTCTATAGCCCGGTCAAGCACACTTAGAAATCTATCTGTATAGCTTTTCATATCATCGAAAAGTTCGTCTCCTCTTTCTTCGTCCTCATCCCCCAAGGATTCTTTCTCGCATAGTTTTGCTATTTCCTCCGTATCTGCACATATGTTCCTGGCAAAATCATATATCACATTTCTGAAACTCTCTTCCCTTTCGTCCCTTTCATCCAGCTCCAAAAGACCGTCCGTAACTAAGATAATTTTTTTCCACATTTCCGGCATTTTTCGCAAAAAATGATAGGGATATAATTGATAAAAGTTATTGCCATCATTAAACATATTTGCCCAAAACCGGATTTTATGCAAATAGTCTACACATGCTGCCTCGTCCTCAATATCATACTGAGAACACTTTAGCACCTGATTGAAAAGGCACCGCGTCTTTATGCTCTTCAAAATAACACAAAACCGATTCAACCTTAATTTTTGAGGCAACTAAAGGCATACTAAACCTATAAGGAGTAACCCATATGAACAAAAACGAACCCGATTCCGTAGCCCGAAACATCAAAAAATACCGTCTTCTAAACAACATGACCCAGGAGGAACTGGCCCAGCACCTCAACCTGGATCCCCAGTACTACGCCCAGTTAGAGCGGGGCGAGCGGAACTTCACCTTGCAGCGGGTGGTCAGCGTCTGCCGCCTGTTCCGTATCGGCATAGAGGATATCGTTGATATTCCGGCAGACGACACGGATAAAACCCAGGAGCTGCTACAGACGCTGCATAAAAAGATGAGTTCCTTAAGCTATGTCCAGCTTCTGTCCCTGGATAAATTCATCGAGGACATTGTGCCATATGTAAAATAACACACTGTCGCCTCTTCGCTGTTTTCCATTATAAACAGTAGGTATGACAGAATATGTCATTCTGGATTTTCTTTTATATCATTTTGTCTTTATATGCATTTTTATACCCCTAGCGCGCTCTGGAGGCATGGGATACCAAGCAGGATTTGGAACCGCTGCAGGATTTCTTAAGAAGCCAGACTGTAAAGACGTGGGAGAGGCAGATTTCTATGGCAGAAATAAAAGCAGAAAAAATGCAGAAAAAGAGTCATTTTGCATATGTATCTCCGCTTACCGACAGCGGGGCCGAAACAAATAGTCGGGCTCAAATAATCTCCGCTCACCGACAGCGGATCCGAAATAAGTAATCGGGCTCAAATGAATCGTAAATGGGCTGTCGCATCGCTGATTCCCTAATCATTGATGCGACAGCCCATTTACTTTATGGATTGTCAACGCCTCAAGCCAATGTAAACTTCACGAATCCCTAAGCTATATCCCATACATTCCCAGATATGCCTTGGTATTCCTGCACATCTCCTCAAACAGCTTCCTCGCATCCTCCAGCCCGCAGGTCACCAGCGGATCGTTTGCGAAAGCCTGGAAAATACCCTCCAGATCCCGTCTGGCGATAGCGTCGGACAGAATCTCCTGTTCCCCGCAGATCCTGGATATCAGCGGATAGATGGACTGCGGGATGCTCCCGGCGAACACCGGTGTCAGGCTCCCCGCCCTAAATACCGCGTTGGTTTCCACCACTGCCCCCAGAGGGAGATTCGGAATCTGGCCCCTGTTGGGGATATTAACGTTTGTGATCAATTCGGTCAATCCCAGCAGGGCCCGGATCTGGTTCACGCCCTCCTCGCCGGTGCCCTTTATCTCCACCTCTTCCTCCCCGCTCACCAGTCTGGCGCTTCTGGCCAGACGCTTTATCAGATCCTCCTTGCGCCATTCCACCGTAGTCAGACCGAAATGCATTTCCTTTACCCGCCCGGGGCTTTCCAGATACCATTTCCCCTCGCAGAATTCCGCCAGATGTCTGTCCCCTGCCGCCGCGATCTGACCGAAGCGCAGGAACAGATCCATCTTCACCTTTTCATCGCAGGCAAAGGCATTGTTCATCCAGCTGCTGTCCGCAGGGCCCTCTCCGCCCCGGCCGTCCGGATGCTTCTCGCAGTAGGCGCGGTAAACCGGAAACAAATCCATCCCCCGGTACTTTGCCTCCGTGAGCCATGTAAAATGATTCACGCCCACCGGATTGACCTTGATCTCATGCCTCTCTACCGGCCCAACGCCCAGTTCCTGTTCCACTACCTCCGCCAGAAAGCGCTGTGTGCCGAAAACCTCGTGGCAGCATCCGAACGCCCTGATCTCCGGGAACACTCTGTACAGGGTCTTCACGCAGAGCGTCATGGGATTCGTGTAATTGATGACCCAGGCCTCAGGGCAGCAGTTTTTGACGGCCTCCCCAATGACCTCGTACATGGGGACGGTCCGCATGGCGCGCAGAATCCCCCCGGGGCCGCTGGTATCCCCCACGGACTGATAGATGCCGTACTTCTCCGGGGTATGTACATCTGACTCCATCTCGTCAAAGGTGCCGGGCAGGATGGATAGGACTACGAAATCCGCCCCTGTCAGAGCCTCCTCCAGGGTCTCCACCGCCTTGTACTTCCAGATGGATTTCCCCCCCGGGGCCCCGTTGAATTTATTGCCTATAATCTCATTGCTCCTGGCCGCCTGCAGATCAATATCATACAAGCTCACACTGCCGCTTATGTCGCTGCAGGTCATCAAATCACTCATCAGTCCCCAGGCCCATCCCCTGGAACCGCCGCCCACATAGGCGATCTTGATCTCCTCCACGATGTTCCCCCTGTATTTCATGTCGCTCCTCCTTATCGCTCATTTATTCGTCACTGCCCGAAAAATCCGGGGTCTTATGTAAGCGCTTACATTTACCATCTTACTGCCAAAAGTTTCTTTCGTCAATAATCAAATCTTAATTGTTAAAAAAATATCTTGCAAAAAAACCTGCATTTGCTATAATTCTTATAGGACTTTTTTGAAACTACTTACATGCCGTTGAGGAAGACCAATGACGATTTACGATATCTCCGAAAAAGCCGGTGTCTCTATTGCCACTGTCTCCCGTGTGCTCAACGGAAGCCAGAGCGTCAGCGTCAGGACCAGACAGAAAGTGCTGGATGTCATCGAGCAATGCGGATATACCCCCAACGCTTTCGCCAGAGGCCTGGGGCTGAATACCATGAAGACCATCGGCATCATGTGTGCGGACAGTTCCGATCTCTATCTTGCCAAGGCGGTCTATCATATCGAGCAGAAGCTGCGCAGCCACGGCTACGACACGCTCCTGTGCTGTACCGGGTATGAGCTGGACGCAAAGGCGGACTCCATGAATCTGCTGATTACCAAAAAGGTGGACGGCATCATTTTGGCAGGTTCCAATTTCGTCTATGAAAAGGAGCAGGACAACCGCTATATCGCGGAAGCCGCCGCTCAGGTTCCGGTGATGGTCCTCAATGCGGCCATAGATACCCCCAATGTGTACAGTGTCATGTCCGATGACTACACGTCCATGTATAAAGCCGCCAAAGAGATGCTCTCGGGCGGCACGGAGGATATCCTGTATTTTTACAATTCCACTTCCTACAGCAGCATGAAAAAGCTTTCGGGCTTTCGGGCCGCGGTGGAAGAGAGCGTGCGGGCAGACAGCGCCCCCCTGATCGAGTATTACCAAGGGGCCCACGAAGATATCCACGCCATGGTCAGGCATTTGAGAGCAGTGCATGACAGGGGATGCCGCTTTCAGGGCGTCATTGCCGCGGACGATACGCTGGGACTGGCCGCGGTGAAATATGCCTCGGAAATGGGATACCGGATTCCGGAAGAGTTCTGCGTGATTGGCTACAACAATTCCATGCTGGCCTACTGCTGTGAGCCGGAGCTGACCAGCATTGACAACAAGCTGGAGACCCTCTGCGAGCACCTGGTGGCCACGCTGTTCGGCATTTTGGACGGAAAGGAAATGCCCAAGAAGACCGTCTTCTCCGGCGAAGTCATACGCCGGGGCACCACGCGCAGCCTCCCCCCCGACACAGAGCAAAAGAAATCGATATAAATGCAGGCAAAGATGCAAACTATGAATGGAGGAGAAAACACATGAAAGAATTTATGGACAAGGATTTCCTGTTGGAATCAGAGACGGCCAAGAAGCTGTTCCATGATTATGCGGAAAGCACACCGATACTGGATTATCACTGCCATATCAATCCCAGAGAGATCGCGGAGGACCGCCGTTTCGACAACATCACCCAGGTATGGCTGGGAGGGGATCATTACAAATGGCGCCTGATGCGTTCCTTTGGGGTGGAGGAAAAGTACATCACAGGAGACGCTCCGGATTATGACAAATTCTGCAAATGGGCCCAGTGCCTGGGCAAGGCCATCGGCAATCCCCTCTTCCACTGGAGCCATCTGGAGCTGCAGCGGTACTTCGGCTACCACGGCGTCCTGAATAAGAATACGGCCGACGAGGTGTGGAAGCTGTGCAACGAAAAGCTGGCCCAGCCCTCCATGAGCGTCCGGAATCTGATCAGGCAGAGCAATGTCACCCTGATCTGCACCACCGACGACCCGGTGGATTCTCTGGAATGGCATAAGAAGATCGCGCAGGACAGCACTTTCGACGTAAAGGTCCTGCCCGCCTGGAGGCCGGACAAGGCCATGAACATCGAGAAGCCCGATTACCTGAACTATCTGGATCAGCTGGCCGAAGTCACCGGCATGCCGGAGATCAACAGCTTCGCCGCCCTGAAAAAGGCCTTGAGACAGCGCATGGAATTCTTCGACTCCTGCGGCTGCTGCGTGTCCGACCACGGTTTAGAGTATGTAATGTACTATCCCGCCAGCGACGACGAGATTGAGGCCATCTTCTTAAAGAGGCTGAACCGCATGACCCCCACCAGGGAGGAGGAGCTGAAGTTCAAGACCGCTTTCATGCTCTTCGTTGGTAAAGAATACCACAGACTTGACTGGGCCATGCAGCTCCACTTCGGCTGCAAGCGGGACAACAATACACGGATGTACCGGCTCCTTGGACCTGACACCGGGTATGACTGCATCAACAACGACGCACCCTCCGCGCAGATGGCGAATTTCCTCAATGCCCTTTGCAGCACGGACGAACTGCCCAGAACCATCCTCTACAGCCTTAATCCCAACGACAACCAGTCCATCGGCACCATCATCGGTTGTTTCCAGGATTCCAGCGCCGTGGCTAAGGTACAGCAGGGCAGCGCATGGTGGTTCAATGATCACAAGGTGGGCATGAGGGAACAGCTGATCTCCCTGGCCAACTTAGGAAATCTGTCCGGTTTCGTGGGCATGCTCACGGATTCCAGAAGCTTCCTCTCCTACACCAGACACGAGTATTTCCGCAGAATCCTCTGCAACCTCATCGGATATTGGGTAGAGGGCGGCGGGTTCCCGGCGGACATGGACACCTTGTCCGAGATCGTTCGGGATATCTCCTATTACAATGCAAAGAGATATTTCAAGTTCGACATCTAATAAGTCTTCCGGATCAGTCAAATATGCAGGCGCCATATTCCCGGCGCCTGCATATTTTTACACATTTCTCTGTCTTGTACCTCATACATCAGAATGGAGGCCGCACAGCTCACATTAAAGGAGGAAGCGTAGGAATCCTTTGCCATGGGAATGGTGCACATTATGTCGCATCTGTCCTCACATGCCATCCTCGCCCTCTTCTCTAAGCAATCTACGGACCTGCCATATAAAAGGGGGCTGTCACATTCCGAAAAGCAGTCAACCACTCTTTCCTGCAACAGCCCCCAGATCAACTGAATCGCTCTCTCAGTTCAAATCTGCGAAATTTACGTCCGTTTAATACGTCTTCGCCTCTTCCTCTCCGTTCAGCACCCGCAAAGCGCCCTGTGCCAGCGCCAGCAGCTCGTCCTCGCCGGGATATACGGTGAAAGGCGCGATCCACTCCGCCCGCTCTTTCAGCGCGGCTACCACATCGGCGCCGTAGGCAATGCCGCCGGTGACGATGATCTGATCCACCTTGCCGTTCAGCACACAGGCCATGGAGCCGATATCCTTTGCCACCTGCAGCAGGAATGCCTGCTTGGCTTCAACGGCTTTCGCGTCGCCTCCGTCAGCCATCTTCGTCACTTCGCGCATGTCGTTGGTGCCAAGGTATGCGTTGAAGCCGCCCTTGCCCACCATCTTGCCGTATACTTCTTTCTCCGTATACTTGCCGGAAAAGCACATCTTGATCAGCGCGCCGTTGGGAACGCTGCCCGCCCGCTCCGGGGAGAATGCGCCGTCGCCGTCCAGGGCGTTGAACACATCCACCACTTTTCCGTTCTCATGGGCGCCCACGGACACGCCGCCGCCCATATGAACCACGATCAGGCGCAGGGACTCATAGGCTTTTCCGATTTCTTTCGCGTAACGCTTGGCCACGGCTTTCTGGTTCAGTGCATGGAAGATACTCACCCTTGGCAGCTCCGGCACACCGGAATATCTGGCAATGGGCATCAGTTCATCCACCACCACCGGGTCCACGATATAGGACGGCACACCGATGGAATCCCCGATCTCCTTAGCCAGAATGCCGCCCAGGTTGGACGCATGCTGTCCCTGCACGCCAGCTTTCAGATCCGCCAGCAGTTCCTCGCTGACCGCGTAGGTGCCGCCGGGAATGGGCTTTAACATACCGCCACGTCCTACCACCACGTTCAGGCTCTTGATGTCAAAGTTCCTGGACTCCAAAAGATCCGTGATGATCTTCTTGCGGAAATCTTTCTGGTCCACGATGCTGGCAAACTGCGCGATCTCCTCCGTGGAGTGCCGCAGCGTCTCTTCAAATAACAGGGTCTCGTCCTCAAACACGCCGATTTTCGTGGAGGTGGAGCCCGGGTTGATGATCAAGCTTTTAATCGACATTTTATCATTCCTCCTGCTAATGCTACTTGTCTCGGCTGCGTCTGCGCAGCCTAAGTTTATATACTCTCAGGCTTTCTTCTGCAGCTCCTCGGACACCACTGCCGCCAGGGCGATGGAGTTCACCTTGGTCTCGAAGCTGTCCGAACGGCTGGTGAGGATCACGGGCACCTTGGTACCTGTGAGAATACAGCCGTTTCTCATGTTCACCATATGTACGATGGCCTTGTATACCATGTTCCCCGCATGGATATCCGGGAAGAGCAGCACGTCCGCGTCTCCCTGAATCTTCCGGCCAGTGGCGCCCTTGTGCTTGGCAGCCTCCGGATCAATGGCAAGGTCAAGGGACAGGGGGCCGTCGATAACGCATCCGGAGATTTGGCCCTCCTCGCACATCTTTGTCAGCTCAGCCGCCTCCACGGTGGCAGGCATCTTGGGGTTCACCACTTCCACTGCCGCAAGCGGCGCTACCTTGGGCAGATCAATGCCGCAGGCATTGCACACGGGAATGGTATTCTGAATGATATGAGCCTTGTCCTCCAATGTGGGGTAGGTCATGAAAGCCACGTCCGTCAGGAACAGCAGCCTGTCAATGGTGGGAACCTCAAATACCGCCACATGGGACAGGGGCTTGCCCGTGCGCAGACCCACCTCTTTATCCAGAACGCTCTTCAGGAAGTCCTTGGTGTCAATAATGCCTTTCATATACATGTCGGCCTTGCCCTCATGGGCCAGCTTCACGGCCTTTAAGGACGCCGCGATCATATCCGGCTCATCGATGATCTCATAGCCTGTCAGATCCATATCGATCCCGGCCGCGATCTCCCGGATCTTGGCCTCGTCTCCCACCAGAATCGCATCGGCGATTCCTCTGGCCTTAGCCTCCTTTACAGCCTCCAATACTGCGGAATCCTGTGCCACGGAAACGGACACAGTCTTCTTTGCGCATTTTTTGACTCTTTCCATAATGCTGTCAAAACCCTGCTTCATTTTCCTGTCTTCTTCCTTTCTGCCCTGACGGGGCATGTTCTTTTTATCTGATTGTGTTCTCTTCGGAACATCCCTGCTTCAGGACACAAAACAGTAACCGGATACCTGCTCCGGTTAAGAATAAAGCTCACGATATCTTGCTTCTGCCTGCATCAGCGCAACCGTTTTATGCCCTGTTTGAACTGTTATAATCATAGCACACAGCCCCGCAAAATGCAAGAGTGAAAGGCATTGACTACAGGGTTGTTTCACGAAACATCACTAACCGTGCCGATCTTGAAAATCGGGGATTGTCTGCTTCAGTCATGTGATGCATTTCTCTTATTCCCCCTAT
>JAAWOU010000026.1 GCA_022799755.1 Lachnospiraceae bacterium | reverse complement strand
TTACTCATTGTATCACAGGAGGCTTTTTTATGTTGTCCTCACCGCTTCCGCTTACTCTATTCTCCCCAGCATAGCTGGGGGATTAGGGTTTTCATTTATCAGCCTGTCCCGCTCCGAACAGTACCTTTATCTTAAATTCCCAACAGCATGGCGGCGAACCGGAAATATACCAGCAAAGACAAAGCGTCTACAATCGTCGTGATGAACGGACTGGCCATCACCGCCGGGTCGAAACCGATCCGCTTGGCCCCGATGGGCAGCAGGCATCCCACCAGCATGGCCATCAGCACCGCCGCCGCCAAAGTCAGGCACACCGTAAAGGCCACCAGCATCCCCACCCGGTCAAACAGCATCAGCTTGGCGAAGTTCGCCGCCGCCAGCGTCCCGCCGCAGAGGATAGACACCCTGATTTCTTTCCATACAACTTTGGGCACATCCCGATAGGTGATCTCCCCCAGGGAAAGCCCGCGGATCACGGTCACGCTGGCCTGGCCTCCTGCGTTCCCTCCCGTGTCCATGAGCATGGGAATGAATGCCACCAGCACCGCGCAGGCGCTCAGCGCGTCTTCAAAGGAAGAGATGATCGCCCCGGTAAAAGTAGCCGACACCATCAAAAGAAGCAGCCAGGGAATCCTCTTCTTGAAAGTCTCCCCAACGCCTGTCCGCATATAGGGCTTGTCGCTGGGGACAATGGCCGCCATCTTCTCCATGTCCTCCGTGGTCTCTTCCTCCATGATGTCAACAATGTCGTCCACCGTGATGATGCCCACCAGGCGGTTCTCATTGTCCACCACCGGCATGGCAATAAAGTCATATTTCTTAAATTTCTCCGCCACCTGCTCCTGATCCATGAGCGTGTGGATGGAAATCACGTTCTCGTGCATGATGTCCGCAATTCTCTCATCCCCCTTGCTCAGCAAGAGATACCGCAGAGCCACCGTCCCGATCAGTTCCCTCCTGGAATCCAGCACATAGCAGATATTGATGGTCTCGCTGTCAAGCCCCACGGCCCGTATGCGCTCAATGGCCTGGTCCACCGTCAGGCTCTCTTTTAAGGACACATACTCCACGGTCATGATGCTGCCCGCGGAATCCTCCGGGTAGCGCAGCAGCTGGTTCACGGCCTGGCGGGTCTGGGGATTGGCGTTGGCTAAGAGCCGCTCCACCACATTGGCAGGCATCTCCTCCAGGAAGTCCGCCGCGTCGTCCGCCATCAGGTTATCGATGATATTGCCTGCCTCCCTGTCCGACAGGGAATTGACGATAGCCTCCTGGCTGTCGAACTCCAGATAGGAGAAGACATCCGCTGCCAGGTCCTTGGGCAGAATGCGGTACACTTTCAGCTTCTCCTCGGTTTCCAGCTCTTCCATGAGAAAGGCAATGTCCGCGTCGTTGAGCTCCGCAAGGAACTGACGAATATTCGTATATTTCTTGGCGTCCAGAAGTTCTCTAAGTTCCTCTAATTCGATTCTTCTCTCCATAGCATTTCTCCTTATGCAGTTTTAGACTTGTCCGGCAACTTCGACCAGGAAGAGGGTTGTCGCTGCTTATTTTCGTACTCTTCATTCTAAAACCACCACCTTTCAAAATGCTATTTTTCGTCAAATCTTCAAAGACATACTTATTTTAGACTCAATTCTCTTTTTTGTCAACGAAATAAATCTCTTTGAGCCCCTCAAACGCCACTCTTCCGCTGGTGGCGTCCGCCGCCTCTTTCCTGAGTCCCTGCAGCGCCTCCGCCGGAATCTCCAGACGCAGAACCGCTTTCTCCCCATACTCGGCGGACAGAGGCTCTATCCCCCTGTCCTTTAGGAGATACAAGATCTTTCCTACATCTGCGTAATCGGCTTCTATCTCCGCCGCATATCCCTGCCGCATCCTGCCCACAGCACAACTTTTTAGCCCCTCCTTTACCGCCTGGGTATAAGCCCTGACCAGGCCGCCGGTGCCCAGCAGCACGCCGCCGAAATATCTGGTGACCACCACGGCCGCATTGCGGACTTCCTCTCCGGTGAGCACCTCCAGCATAGGTCTCCCGGCAGTGCCGCTGGGTTCCCCGTCGTCGCTGCAGCGGGTCAGTTCTCCCTTTGAGCCTATGACATACGCGTAGCAGTGATGCCTGGCATCCCAGTACTTCTTCCGTATCTCCTCCACAAAGCACGCCGCCTCCTCCTCGCTGGCACATGGCCGCAGGGTGGCGATGAACCG
Source organism: Lachnospiraceae bacterium (assembly GCA_022799755.1). Classification (GTDB taxonomy): domain Bacteria; phylum Bacillota; class Clostridia; order Lachnospirales; family Lachnospiraceae; genus Acetatifactor. The sequence goes on along the minus strand of JAAWOU010000026.1, from coordinate 42,648 downwards.
GGACTTCTTCTCAACATACTCCCCCTCTCCGCCTGCCAGCAGCACGCGGTAGGAATTCTCTCTTCCTCTCTCCATAGATACGCCCCATTCCTGTCCGTTTTCTCTCGATCCCATTTCCTCCGACGTATAATTTACTTCTCCGTGGGGGAATGTATCCAGAATAGCATAATTTGCCTAAAATGTGAAACAATTATTAAGAAGAAAAAGAAATCCTTTATTTACATAACAGTTTTTGGTATAATGAGCTATATATACAGATATGTACAAGTTTTCAAGACGTTTTAGCAGAAAGGTGAATCAAATGAATTATGGAAAAAGAGGTGTCCGGGCAAAGCAAAGGGCGCTTAACTCTAAGTCAAAAAAGATAGGCCGAAAGTTTGTTCTGACTCTGGTAAAGCTCTCTCTGGCCTCGGTCATCGGCATTGTCATCTGCGCCGCCTGTGCCGGCATCGGTGCTTTCAGGGGCATCCTGGCCTCCACCCCGCAGATCCGCTTAAGCGATGTGGCCCCTACGGGCGAAGCCACCATCGTGTACGACTGCGAGGGCAATGAAATCGACCAGTATGTCAGCATGAACTCCAACCGCATCCAGATCAACAGCATGGATCTGATCCCCAAGCATCTGGGTGAAGCTTTCGTGGCTCTGGAGGACGAGCGCTTCTACCAGCATAACGGCATCGACATTCAGGGAATCGTCCGCTCCGGCTGGCATTTCATTGAAAGTATGGGCAAGAAAAAAGAGGGCGCCAGCACAATCACCCAGCAGCTTCTGAAGAATACCATCTTCACCACATGGACGGAAGAAAACGGAAACATGGTCAAAATGGTGAAGAGAAAGTTTCAGGAGCAGTACCTGGCTCTGGCCATCTCCAAGGAATTCTCCAAGGACGAGATACTGCTGCGCTATATGAACGCCATCAACCTGGGCCAGAACACCCTGGGCGTGGAGTCGGCTTCCCAGCGGTATTTCGGCAAGTCCTGCAGCGAGCTGACTCTGTCCGAATGCGCGGTCATCGCTTCCATCACCCAGAATCCCACCGGCTATAACCCCATCTATTACCCGAAAGCCAATGCGTCCAGACGGTTGGACTGTCTGAACAATATGCTGGAACTGGGCTTTATCACGGAGTCCGAATATAATACGGCCATAGCGGATACGGAAGCCGTGTACAACCGTATCAAGCTGCACGACATTAATTTCCAGACCGCCGTCAACACCACCGCCGGCTCTTATTTCTCGGATGCGGTGTATGAACAGGTGCGGGATGACTTAATCAACCTCAAAGGCTACAGCGAATCCATGGCCGAGACCCTGCTGACTTCCGGAGGCCTGCGCATCGAATCCACCATGGATCCCACCATTCAGAAAATTGCGGACGAAGAATTTGCCAATCCGGACAATTTCCCTGAAAATGTAAATTGGTATCTGAACTATGCGCTCACTGTCTACGGAGCCGACAACCAGCAGTACAATTTCAGCAAAGAAAATATGATGACCTGGTTTAAGACGAATCTGGACAAGAGTTTCAACCTGATATTCAGCTCCCAGGACGCAGCCAATGAGGCCATAGCCACTTACCGCGCCGCCGTGCTGGCCGATCTGGGCATTGCCGACAGAGAGGGCAATTATCTGGAGACAATCTCCATGACAGCACAGCCCCAGGCGGCTATGACCATCCAGGACCAGTCCACGGGTTACGTGGTAGCCATCGTAGGCGGACGGGGCGTCAAGGAGGGAAGACGGACCCTGAACAGGGCCACCGACGCCATGCGCTCTCCCGGCTCCACCTTTAAGGTGCTGGCTGCCTTTGCGCCCGCCCTTGACAGCGCCGGACAGACGCTGGCCACCACTTACATGGACGCTCCTTTCAATTTCAGCGACGGTACTCCCTGCAGAAACTGGTACAGCGGCTACAGGGGCATCAATTCCATCCGGGAAGCCGTCCGGGAGTCCCTGAATATCATTGCGGCAAAGACAGAGACCGTCATCACGCCCCAGCTGGGCTATGATTATATCGTAAACTTTGGCTTCACCACCGTCACGGACGGGGTATGGCTCACCGACTCCAACGGGGAGGAGCGTTTCTACACAGACATCAACCAGACTCTGGCCCTGGGAGGGCTGACCTATGGCGTCACCCCTTACGAGCTCACTGCAGCATACGCAGCCATCGCCAACATGGGAGCCTATATAGAGCCCAAGCTCTACACCAGAGTCACCAACACGGACGGGGACGTCCTCCTGGACAATACCAATCCCACCTCAAAGCAGGTCATCAAAGAGACCACCGCTTTCTTACTGACCGATGCCATGGTGGATGTGGTAAAGGGCGGCGGCACGGGCGCCGGCTGTAATTTCAGCTCCACCATGGCCATCGCCGGCAAGACAGGCACCTCCACGGATTATCACGACGTGTGGTTCGCCGGCTTCACCCCTTATTACACCTGCAGCGTATGGTCGGGATATGACAACAACATAGGCATGCGCGTAAGCAACCCCGGCCGGGAGACCGATCTGTCCAAGAACCTGTGGAAAGCCATCATGAGCCGTGTCCATGAAAATCTCCCGGAGGAGAAGTTCACCACGCCTCAGGGCATCGTGCGGTCACAGGTGTGCGTAGAATCCGGCCTGCAGCCTATCCCCGGCGTCTGCGGACATACAAGAGGAGAATATTTTGCCGCCGGTACGGTTCCCTCGGATCCCTGCAATATACATTATATGGGCGATATCTGCAAATATGACAATGTGCCGGCAAGCCCCGAATGTCCGATGAAGAGACAGGACATTATGACACTGCCTTTTCAGGAGGATGCGTCTTTGCTGCAAGGCTCCGCCGCCATCACCCAGACCCCCGAACCGGACGGAGAACAGACGCCGGAGGGTTCCGATACGCCTCATTGCCAGCATGATGCCGCATTCTTCGCAAATCCTGACTGGCAGGCAATCATAGCGCAGCAGGAATGGGAAGTCACGGAACGCGAGATCCAGGCCGCACAGCAGCAGGATCCCAATGCAAATCCAGGCGTCCAATAACCCCAGCGTTATCCCACATTGATTCAGCACTGTACTTAAGACCATGGCGGTTTTGCCATGGTCTTTTTGTGTCGATATACTTGCATATAAATGTCGAATTATGCTATAATAAGTCTCAGCAAAAACAGGGAGGTCAGACATGGAACAGCCATTATATACTTCATTGAAAGTGAACAACGAAATCGAATTATGCGAAGTGGAAGATCAGGAGTGCAAGCAGCTCATCGAGAAAGCGCTTTTGCACAATCGTATTTCCTACTTTATCCGCTGGCCGAAGTCTTCTATCTTCCACCGCAGGAAAGACACCTGTATCATCTGCATAAACGATAACTCGAAAGATCTGGCTGAGGATGTGGTTCGTTCTATCTGTGATGAAAAGGGCTATCCCGTAAAGTTCCTGATGCGGAAATCGCAGAATCAATATCTGTAAAGAACCGGTCCCCGAATTGCACAAAAAATTTAGAAAATTTTGTTGACAAGACGGTCCAAGCTTGCTATAATATAACTTGTGATTGCGGAGAGCATTCATGTGCTGCTGTGGCTCAGTAGGTAGAGCGTCGCATTGGTAGTGCGGAGGTCACGGGTCCGATTCCCGTCAGCAGCTTTTTCAATAAAAAACCAACCAATGACGATTTGGTTGGTTTTTTATTGCAGTTCACTTTCATTCACTGACAACTATATTCAGCTCCGCTTCAATTTCCGATACAGCGTAAAATACATTGTAATAAAACAGGCCAGCCCGCCAATGCAGTTTGACACGGGCTCCGCCCAGAACACCCCGTCCACTCCCAGGCCCATGCGGGGCAGGAGTATGGTCAGGGGCGCCACAATTACAGCCTTACGCAGCAGAGAAAAGAACACCGCGTGCCTGGAATCTCCCAGCGCCGTAAAAGCCGACTGCCCGGTAAACTGGAAAGCCATAAAGAAGAAGCCGAAAAAATACAGCTTCAGCGCTCCGGTTCCCGCCTCCAGCATGGCCGGATCTTCGGTGAATATCGACAGCAGCAGATGGGGGCACTGTATCACCGCCAGCCAGGCCAGCAGCGTATAGAGGATGCCAAGCCAGGCCGTAAAGCGGATTCCCTGGCAGACCCTGTCGTAACGCTTCGCCCCATAGTTGTACCCGAGAACGGGCTGTGCGCCGCTGGTAAGGCCCTGCACCGGCAGGGACAATATCTCCCGCACGGAATTGATCACTGTCATGATTCCTACGTACAAATCGCCGCCATATATCTTTAGCGTGGCATTGCATACCACCTGCACCAGACAATTCGTGGCCTGCATGATAAAGCCCGACATGCCGAGGGCAGATATCTCCCTGGCCAGTTTCCAGTCCACCGGGAGATTCTGCTTCCGGATATGGAGCCTCGCCTTTTTCCCGGTCAGAAACCTCAGCACCCAGACGCAGGATACCAGCTGGCTTAAGATGGTGGCCAGGGCAGCGCCGGCCACCCCCATGTCCAGTACAAATATAAAGACCGGATCCAATATCAGATTCAGCACCGCCCCGATGAGGGTCGTCATCATCCCCATCCGCGGAAAGCCCTGGGCATTGATAAAGCCGTTCAGGCCCGTGGAGAGCATGGCAAAGGGCGTCCCCAGCAGATAGATGCGCAGATAAGCGTCCGCATACACATAGGAGGCGTCGCTGGCCCCGAACAGATAGAGCACCGGTCTGCGGAACAGATAGCAAAACAGGAAAATCACCACAGAGCATCCCATCAGCAGTGAACATGTGCTTCCCAGTATCTTCTCCGCACGCTCCTCCTCGCCGGCCCCTCTGGCAATAGAGAACAGCGGCGTCCCTCCTGTGCCGAACAGGTAGGTGAACGCGGCCACCAAGGTGGTCAGCGGGAACGCCAGCCCGATGCCGGTTAGCGCCATGCTGTCCGCCCCGGGCAAGTGTCCGATATAGACACGATCCACCACATTGTACAGAAGCAGCACCAGCTGCGCCAGCATCAGAGGGATGGCCTGAGATATAATGTTCTGCCATACCTTTCCCTTTGAAAAATCATTTGTCATGACCGCTCTTCCCCCTCTGTCTTTGCTGTCTTTGCTGCCCTTGTCGTCCTTACATTTCTGCCTGCCTTAATAGGTATTGCTGTTGTCCACCACCACCTGGGACTCTTTCTTCACAACGGTGGAAGTCCTGATCTTTTCCTGAAGCAGCTCATAGAATCTCTCGTCCGGGAAGTTCTTCACGTCCACGGTCTCCCCTGTCCAGGCGCTTAAGTGGATGGCATTGGAGATTGTAAGCCCATTGATGCCCTCCTCTCCCGGCGCCAGCAGAGGCGTGCCATGCAGCAGGGCGGAGGCGAAATTGCTCAGAATTCCCACATGCTGAGGTCCGCCGGAAAAGTCCGCCGGAATATTGCACTCCCAGCAGTCAGGTCTGCCAAAGGGCACGGTGTTGACCTGATTGTGCTCCCGCTCCGAGATGACATTGCGGTGGAACGTGATCTTGTTGTCCTCTACCACCACCTTACCCATGTCGCAGGCGATCTCCAGGCGGTTGGTACCCGGCGTCTCCCCGGTGGAGGTAATGTATTCTCCCGTGGTGCCGTTGTCGTACTCAAAATACGCCATCACATCGTCTTCCACTTCAATATTATAATATTTGCCAAAGCTTGCCTTTGCGAATATCCGATCCGGCATACCGAACATCCACTGCCACAGATCCAGCTGATGAGGATTCTGATTGATCAGCGCGCCGCCGCCCTCTGACTTCCAGGTAGAACGCCATGTGCTGCTGTCGTGATAGGCCTGGGGACGGTACCAGTCCGTGATGATCCAGGTAATCCGCTTGATATGGCCCAGTTCCCCTCTCTGAACCATCTCCCGCAGCTTCTGATATACCGGATTGGTCCGCTGGTTGTACATGATGCCGAATTTCCGGTCGGATTTCGCTGCCGCCGCATTCATCTCCTTTACCTGGCCCGTATACACGCCTGCCGGCTTCTCCGTGATCACATGGAGCCCATGGGCAAAAGCCTTGACGGCAAGGGACGGATGATGGTAATGGGGCGTGGCGATGAGGACAACGTCACACAAGCCGCTGCCATATAGCTCCTCTACATCCTCAAATACCGGAATCTGGGGATACAATTGTCTGGCCGCCTCGCATCTGGCCGGAGCGGTGTCGCAGATTGCCCCCATGACCATATCCGGCACTTTCCCCTCAGCCACATTCTTCACATGTCCGGTTCCCATGTTTCCAAAACCAACGATACCTAACCTGATTTTTTCCATAATGCAATCCCTCCTATTTGATTTTATCTATTTGACTTTATCTATGATTTCTTCCAATGCGCGATATGCCAGTGTGAAAGTCCCCTCTCCGCCCTGGGGCAGATCCAGCATCTTGTCGTCCAGCTCCAGCGCCGCCAGACCCGCAAAGCTGCCCAGATGGGGCTCCAGGCTTAAGAACCCGTCGTATCCGGCGTCGAAAAGACTTTTTAGGATATATTCCACATTTCCATCCCCGGATCCGGCCGGCACCACGCTTCCGTCTTTCATAAACGCGTCCTTGATATGTACGTAGCTGACGAAGTCTTTCAGCTTTTCATAGGCTTCTTTCGTATCCTGCCCGCACTGCACGAAATTGGCAGGGTCAAAGACGGCGCGGAAATGCTCACAGGCCAGTTCTCTCATCAAATCCTCACAGCGCTCTGCAGTATCTCCGTATATATCTTTCTCATTCTCATGGAGAAGCACTACATTCTGCTCTTTCGCATGGGCAATCATCCTGCGCAGGCGGTTTATGACTTCCTCCCGCTCTTTCGCAGTCCACTCTCCCGCGTTCTCCCCTGCAGGACGGTAGAAGCTGAACATTCTGATATACCTGGCGTCCAGCATTTGGGCGATCTCCACCACTCTCCGAAACCGTTCAAAATGGGCCTCAAAATCCTCGTCAAGCCTGATTTTCCCGATAGGGGAGCCAATGGAGGATACGCTTATTCCCTCTCTCTCCATCTTCTCCTTTAGCGCCGCCACTTCACTGTCGGAAAGATCCGCAATGTTCTTCCCGTCGATCCCCCTGGGTTCAAAATAGCCGATACCCAGTTTCCGAAGCACGCCAAACTGTGTGTCCACGTCCTCTGCGATTTCATCGGCAAAACCGCTGATCTTGTCGTATTTCATCTGGCTTTTCTACCTCCTTCATTCCGGAGCCGTCCCTTTGTTTTTCTGCTCCTATATATAAAAGTACCATATTTTATTCTATCTGTAAAATGCTTTTCACTCTATTTTCGATATAACTCTGTAGACACGGACCGGTCCCAAAAGCCCGGATACAAGATCTTCACTTTCTCTGTCAATGTTATCTTCATTCCAATAACGGTTCCAGCCCAGAGCCATCCCCTCGTCCACCAGCATATGTCTTCTGGCCGGAGCTGCGGAATTGGTGACTATGATTGTAATCTCATTCTCTCCTTGCTGCAGAAACTCGGTGATATCAGTCCGATACGGAGCCCATGGACGCACCTCCGCCAGCCTGTGATTGATCCAGATCTCGGCACAGGAATCTCTCTGTCCCCACTGCAGGATATAACGCGGTTCCTGCTCTCCTGCCCTGTATTCCTCAGGCTTCCACCAGAAACTGTTGCGATAGATTGCCTGCCCGGAGAACCAGGACAGGCCCAGCGATGCCCATTCTCCATAAGGTACGAAAACCGGCTTCAGCAGGATCTGTACCGGCCGCTGCAGTCCGTCGCCGGCGTCTGCCGCTTCTACATCTACCTCCAATATACGCACCCGGTCCACCGGCTCCATGTTCAGCTCTTTCCCTCCCTCAAAAAACACTTCCATACCGTCGATCCGGCACCGGTGCTTTCCTTTCACACAGGGCGCCCAGATTCTCGCTGTCCCTACAGGCAGGGTGATTTGATAGACCAGCTTTCTGGGCCACAATATCCTTTCTCCGTACAAGGGCAGATCTCCCCATGGCAGAAGCGGAAGCTTTCCTCTCTCCCATGCGTACAGCCAAACTCCGTCTCTTTCTCCCCTGAGCTGATGAGCGGGATCATGGCTGTGCGCCTGTGGATGATTATTAGGGTCTGCCCAATTTTCCTCATATCTATTGGTAACGGTCCAGCTACGGTTACTCTGTATGGAAACCACGTTATTCGCCTTGCCTTTTAGGCGCAATTCCCCTTCCAGCAGCAGCGAAATCATCCTGTCTTCAGGCAGCGTCTCTACAGAACATATGTTTCCATCCTCATAGGGCCTGGGATTATGTACCCAAACGGCAAGCAGGTTCTTCCCTGCTCTGAAATATTTTCCCGCTTCCAAAGTAATCGGTTCCAAACCTTTTCCCTCTCCTGCCGGACACCCGTTGATATAGATTGTAAACTGCTGCACAGCGGCAATACAGATTCTGCCAAAATCCACATCCGACTCCAAATATATCTCTTTCCGGAAATACAGATCTGTCTGATCCATGCTGTCCTGCCAGTGAGGTCTCCTGGTAATCCACGATGCTTTCCAGAGACTCATATGCCTCCCGCAGCGCCCCTGCTCCCATGGAGTGTTGCAAATTCGGACGGTTCTGGCCTCCTGTTCTAAATCAGAAGCAAACAGCGCATAGGGAATCTCAGTCTTAGTCTCAGTTATGGTGTCGGTATACTGCTTCCCTGCCTCAACAGACAAAGGCAAAAACTCCCATTTCCCGGTGACAGTCTCATATCCCAGACGTTTTCCCCATGACATTCCCTGTCTTTCCTTTCTGGGCTGCCTGCTTTTCATATCCGGATGCCGCCCATTCTCTCCCACTGCTATCTCTCTATCTGCCGGAAAGCCCGCTGCGCCGCGGACGGTTTCATCCGGGCCTTTTCCCACAGGTTCCACCACCAGATAACAGGCCTCGTCCTCTGCCAGGGCAATTTCCACCTGAGTCTTCCTCTGCACACATACCGCGTTCACTGGCCATACCTTACCCGTAACCGGATCCATCCTGCTCACATTTCCCATAGCGCTAAGCTGCAGGCGCAGACTTTTCTCCACATCCTCGCTGTTGCTGACAAAATAGCACTCACATCCCTCTATTTTCCTGTGGTTCACATATATTTCGGAGGAATCGCCCTCCAGTATCTCTACGTCCCGGCCGACCAGAGAAGCAATTCGCTCCGGCAGATTATGGGAGGACAGCTCCTCTCCGTAGAAGAGAACATTCCCTCCTGCTGCCTGATATCTCTCCATCCACTCTCTCAACTGCGCGGTCGGCGTCCACTCCTGCGGAAAGAGCATCACCCGTATTTTCCTGCCGCCGCTTTCCAGATATCCGTCTTTCACAGGCGCGGTCAGAATCGTATCCTCATCCAACACGTCCGCATCCATCTGATTCTCCACCAGACTGTACAGCGCCTGATGATACCCTGCCTCTATGCGCCTGGCTGTACGGTCAGGTCTGCCTGCCATGGTATGCCGCTGTATCTCCCGAACAGGGTAATAAATGCCGATCTCCACTACCGGCTCCCCGATGGAATTCATATAGCAGATCCGGCGGATCTCATCCGCAAAGTACTTAAAATACTTCCAATAAGGATTCTGATAGAAAAAGCTGGCCGGCCAGTCCGCCTGGGAGCCCTGATGATCGCACTCATAATACATGCCGTGGAGCACAAAGAAATTGATTCCCATTGCCCCCATGGTATGCATGCCCCTGCGGTATTCCTGCAGACTGCACCCCCAGCCCGCGCCGCCCATGGCCTCCGACATGGCGCGTCCTCTCCCATAGGCCCTGGCCACGGACACGGCATACTTTGACTCATGAAACGATATCTTTCTGGGCAGACGATATCGGTAGTCATGGCAATCTGCCCCGGGAATCTGCAGATGCCGCATGGTCTTGAAGTAATTGCCCTGCCGCCAGGGATGCATGGACAAATCCTCCTCCGTATGACCGGTGAGCATCAGATTATGTTCACTGCACCAATCCCCCACCTGCTTGAAAAAAGCCGTCTCATACAAATAAGCCGTGGTGTCGTAATAGTCCTCCTTGACCTGTTCTCCACGGGCACTGTCCTCCTGGAGCAGCCAGGGCAGATTTTCCAACAAATCATATGAATGCCGCTCTCTGAAAGCCTCCGTCAGTTCCTCCGTCCAGGCATACTTCATGGATGCCATGTAGATTTCATCAAAGAAGATTCCCGGAATCCTCCCACCGAAATACTTCCCGTACCGCGCCGCATATTCCTCATGGGTACTGTCCAGAAATTCCCGGATGGTCCTTTTATTCAGATAATCCACACGCTTTCTGTCCACCCTTACAAAGAAGCAGTAAGCCTGACGCGGGCAGCCAGAAGCACTTTCGCCCCTCCCGCAAAACAGCTTCCCCGGCATCACCTCTGGCTGAACGTAACGCACAAATCGTCTCTCCTCGCCCTCACCGTCAGACACATAGATTCCCAAGAGCCTCCCTTCATACCCAGCTATTTGCCTTTCCAAGGCTTCCCTGGTAGTCAGAATTGTCTCATGCGCCTCCAGCTCCTTGGCCATATTGCACTCACCCCTGGCCAGAATTCGTGAGGGCTTCTGGAATCCATATTCAAAAGTACTTCCCGCGGTCCCGCTGGGCCATGCGTACTCGTCATAGAGCCAGGGATGAAACCCGATCCTCTCCCCCTCCTCCACACAGGCCCACACTGCATCCCACCATTCTTTCTCCAGATACGGTGTGGTGATATAGGCTCTTGCATGCATAAACGCGCCAAAGATTCCCTGTTCTTTCATCATGCCCATCTGTCGTTTCAGCTCTTCGGGCTTCAGGGTACCATTCCAGAACCAGAATGGCGTCACGCTGTATTCCTCCGGCGGTTCCCTGAATCTGTCTTTCCAATCTTTTCCCATAGTAGTCTTCTCCTTTCCCGCTTTACCGGGTGCATGCTTCCGGACTTGCGCCAAGCTTGCATGATAGCTTTCCATTGTATGTGCCATGATCGCCGGCATGACAGAAAGTATGAAAAAGGCGGACACAGCTGCCATCAGCCATGCCCGCCATTTTTTCATCTCTCCGTCCTATCTCAAATCATAATAAGTATACAGGGTCTCAATATAGTCCTGCAGCCCCATGGCATCCAACTGATCCAGATATGCCTGCCACGCGGCATCATCATTGATGTCCTGTCTTCCCATAATGAACTCTGTGTCCGTGGCCTTGATATAATCGTTAATGGTAGCGCTGTAATCCGTCACTGCCTGTACTACCTGCTCGTCCCCGCACCACACAATATCAGGGATATGATGGTTTACATAATAGGGCTCATAAGTCTGTGCCGCTTTCAACAGGGTAAAGGTATTGTCGGATTCCTTTGTGCTCTCATCCAGAATAGCTGCATACCGCATTTCTTCCTTGTCATAGCGCGGGAAACAGCCTGAGTTCCACAGATAATCTGGAATCAGTTTATCCACTGTCTGCTTGACAGCTCTGTCACCTCCATAGAGATTCTCCGCATCCACCATCTCATAAGTGGTGCCCTCCATACCCCACATACCCATCCAGGAACCTTCTTCACTAATCAGGTAATCCAGAATCTCAAAAGCCTTTTCCGGATGCTCGCACTGACTGCTGATAGCGCCCACCAGGTTAAAGTTACCGCCAAACCTGGCAGCGGACTGCTGATGATCGCCCTTTAAAGGAGCCATGGCTTCATAGGTGAACCAGCTCATGACAGTCGTGTCGATTTCCGCTCCCTGATACCAGCAGGGGAACACGCCGATCTGGGCATCCTGTCCGTCCTTATTCAGAATTCCTTTGAAAGTAGCCTGATCCTGAGAGTAGGTCGCCTCATCAATCAGACCCTCCGCATAGAGATCCGCGATATAAGCCAAGCCTTCTCTCCATTCATCCGTAATGGCAGAGAAATGTATTTCATTATTGTCGTCGATATAATAATAGTTGTTGGTATACAGCTCAAACGGATTCATCAGGAAACAGATAGGATCCGTCTGCCTTCCATTATAATATCCCATCAGCGGAATCTCATCGCCGGCGTCCCCGTTTCCGTTGGCATCCTTATCGCGGATGTCAATGAGGAACTGTTTGAACTCCTCAGGCGTTGTGGGCGGAGCATCCCAGCCGATATTCTCCATCCAGTCCGAACGATACCACATCTTGTACTCGGATGCCTTATGTACGCCGCTGTCATTGTAGAAGAATGTGTAGATATTGCCGTCCGGGCTGGTGACCATACCCTCCCAGCCAGGGTTCTCGTCCAGAGCTTTCCTGTAGCTGGTTCCGTCCACAATATAGTCGTTTAAGGGAATGAAGACACCTCCCTGGGTAGCGGACACTACCTGGGCAGTGCTCAGCCAGGGTGACAGGTACACATCGGAATACTCCTCGCTGGCAATGGACAGGTTCAACGCCGTATTCTGATCCGTGGCGGAAGAAATGACGTCAAACTGCAATTCCACATTAAATTTCTCTTCCAGGAGTAGGGTCATGGGATTGTTGTCGTAGTCAATGCCCTCATAATCTGCTATGAAGAGACTGATCGTTACTTTTTCATCCGAAGCCGTGGCGTTTCCGGAGCCCTCATCCCCTGTCTTTGATTCCCCAGTTTTAGACTCCTGCTCCGTCTGCTGTCCGGAAATGTTATCCCCTCCGTCATTGCCGGAATCTCCCTGGCCGCAGCCAGCCAGCAGCATAGCCGAAGCCGTCGCCACAGCTATGCCGGATAGTGCTTTTCTTTTCATAATGACCTCCATTCTTTTCCTGTGGCAGGAAAGCATTCTCTCTGTCCTACCCGGAACCATGCATTTTCCATAATAGAATCAAAGACATGATTCTATTATCAGGTTTCTATAATAGAATCGAAGACATGATTCTATTATCAGGTTTCTATAATAGAATCCCAAAAAAGGATTTTATTATCATGTTTCCATGTATGCTACCCCTTTACCGCTCCGATCATGACCCCTTTTACAAAGAACTTCTGCACAAAAGGATAAATAATCATCACCGGCACGGAAGATACCACAATGACCGCGTATTTCATTACATTGCGCCGCTCCTCCATAGCCAGCAGCGTATTGATGTCCAGCTGGTCCATATTGTTAGAATCCAGCACCAGAATCTCTCTTAACACCAGCGCCAGAGGATACAGAGCCCTCTTGGCCTGCACATAAATCATGGCGTCAAAGTAAGAATTCCATATACCCACAGCATAGAACAGACCTACCACGGCCAATATCGGCTTGGACAGAGGGAGCACCATGGACAGCAGATAACGCAAATTCCCGCATCCGTCAATCTGTGCGGACTCCCAGATATCCTCGGGAATCGAAGTCATCAGATAGGTCCTTGTAACGATCATATTGTAGACACTCAGCGCTCCCGGCAGAATCAATGCAAGCCTGGTATTGAGCATCCCCAGATCCCGGATCACCAGATAAGTGGGAATCAGGCCGCCGGAGAAATACATGGTGATCATGCACAGTGTCATCACCACATTCCGGGCTTTGAAATCCCGCCTGGACAGAGGATAGGCGCACAGCATGGTCATAGTCAGCGACACTGCCGTCCCCAACACCATATTAATGAGGGAATTGGCATAACCGATCCAAATATCCTTATAAGCGAACACCGCCTCATATCCTGCCATGGAATATCTCTTCGGAATCAGATACAGGGTCATGGAAGCCGGTCCGGCTGACACGGACGCCATGACGACATACAGCAGCGGATACGCAACAATAATGAAAAGAAAAATCAATATTGCATAGTCAATAATGATGAATATTTTGTCTGACAAGCTTTTCATTTTAAAGGAACTATTCATAGCGGAATCCTCATTTCTGCATAAGATGATCGCCTTAGAAGAGGGAAGTCTCACCCAGCTTCTTGGTGATTTGATTGACCAGGATCAGCAGTATCACATTCACAATTGCCACAAACAGGCCGATGGCCGTGGAATAAGAATACTGGGGCAGCGCGGCCGCAATACCCTGTTTATACACATATGTACTGATGATTTCGGACTGATTCCTGTTCAGGCTGTTCTGCAGCAGATAGATTTTCTCATAGCCCACTGACAAAATAGAACCGCACTGCATGATCAGCATGATCACAATGGTAGGCCGGATAGCGGGAAGATCCACATGCCAAATTCGTTTCACAATATTTGCGCCGTCTATAATGGCTGCTTCATGGAGTTCTGCCGATACTCCGGAAAGTGCCGCTATGTAGATGATGGAGCTGTATCCGATTCCCTGCCACACCCCGGTCCACACATAGATATGGCGGAAGTATTCCGGATAGGCCATGAAGTTTTTCGCTTCTCCACCCACTGCCGTGATAAGGGCGTTCACCACACCGCTCCTGGCATCCAGAAACTGGATAATAATACCTACCATGACCACAGTGGATATAAAATGAGGCGCATAGCTTACCATCTGTACCGCTTTCTTGAATCTTTCCTTTTTCACATAGTTCAGGAAAATTGCCAACACAATTGGCAGCGGAAACGTCAGCAGCTGATAGAGACTGATGGCAATGGTATTCCAGACAATCTGTTTAAACTGATAGTTGCTGATAAATTTCTGAAAATGTTTGAAACCCACCCAGGGACTTCCGGTAATACCCTTAGCCGGAGCATAGTCCCGAAAGGCAATTTGCACCCCATACATAGGCAGATATTTGAAAATAATTAAATACGCCACCGGAATAGCAGCCATTACGTACAAGGACCAGTTCTTCCTGATCTCTCGTCGTAGCGATAGCAGAAAACTTTTGTCGTTCTTTTTTGTCAAGCTGTTCATACCCCCATTCCCTGTTGTCTTATATGCGCTTTTCTGCATTTTAACGGCAAAAAAACGTTTTCCGGATCTATGCACAATATTGATACGGCAATTTCAACAATCAATATTGACTTATAGATAAAATAATAGTATAATTTGTCGTATCATGCAATTTCAATAATTGTTATCTTCCTATCAAATATTGCTATCATGTTTACAATAACATTTCACTCCGCCGCAGCGTTCCCATTAGGCAGGCTAGGGCGGCAGTTAGGAGGAATCCATGTATTCGGATGAAAACTTTCGGGACTCTGACAGCCTTTTTTTGTCCTTTGAACCCACTGCAGCATCTCATATCTTTCCGCTGTATCTCACTTCGGCAGGCTACACAGCCGATCCGGACCATATCCGAGAAAACGCCGGCTCCGAAACCGGAGTCGTCTTTATATATACCGTTGCCGGAGAGGGAATTCTGCGCCAAAAGAATAAATCCGTCTCTCTTCCCAACGGTTTCTGCTGTCTCATAGACTGCAGGGAGAAATACAGCTATGAAGTGCTCGCTCCCAAAAAAAGCTGGCGTTATCATTATCTGTGCTTTGACGGCAACGGCCTGTCTTCCTATGCCCCCTATCTGCTGCAGAAGCCGAATCCCCTCCGTCCTCTGCAGCCGGAGCGTATCCTGGAAATCTGCCGCATCTTTCTGCAGGAACTGCCTCAGAAAACTCCTCTCCCGGTTTCCGGAATCTGCCTGCTCCTACAGGAGCTGCTCAATGCTCTCCTGGAAGCAGTCCTTAATACAGCGCCGGAACAAAACAGGCCCTGCGGGGAACAAGGCCTTCTCTCCCCGGCCTTTGCCTATATCTGCAAGAACTATGCCCGGCCGATTTCCGTAGAAGAACTGGCCCAGACATGCCATCTCTCCAAATACTATTTTCTTCATTTATTCAAGGAATCCTGTGGGGAAACTCCCTATCAGTATCTGAGCAGATATCGCATTGATGTGGCAAGACGCCTGCTGGCGGACAAAAGTATTCCTCTCCACAGCATAGCCGCCATGGTAGGATATCCAACTTACGCAAATTTTTTAACACAATTTAAAAAATACCAAAATACCCCCCCGGAAAACTCCGCCGGGACTGTAACCATTAAACTCTTCATGTTCTGCCCAAATACAAAGATACGCTAACCCCAAAAAATAGCAGAATTTTCAGGCTTGTATTCCTGTATCCATAGGCATATAATAGAAGATAGACAAAATAGTTGACTATATGGATTCAGAAAAGAGAGAAGGTAATCTTATGATTATGTCTGAAAACCGTTCTGAAAACAGCTCTGAAACAATCATCCGCACTGCCCGCGCAGAGGACGCGTCTGAAATTCGGGACATCTACGCCCCTTATGTAGAGAATACGGCTGTCACATTTGAATACGAAGTTCCAAGTGTAGAAGAATTCCGCAGTCGAATCGAGCACACTCTGCAGAAATACCCTTATATCGTCGCCGAGGAAAACGGAGAAATCCTGGGCTATGCCTACACAGGCGCATTCGTAGGACGGGCCGCTTATGACTGGTCTGCGGAGACCACAATCTATCTAAAGCAGGATAAGCAGAAAATGGGCCTGGGAAAAAAGCTCTATGAAGTGCTGGAGCTCATCTCCAAAGCCCAGAATATCTGCAATCTCAACGCATGCATTGGTTATCCGGAGGTGGAAGACGACTATCTGACGAAAAACAGCGTTCAGTTCCACGGACATTTGGGGTATGATTTCGCCGGGAAACTGCACAACTGCGGATACAAGTTCGGGACATGGTATCATATGGTATGGATGGAAAAAGCCCTTGGCGTGCATCCGGACAGTCCCCTGCCCATTGTCCGATTTCCGGAATTAACGAAAGACCAGTTGAGAAAATGCGGTGTGACCATATCCCGCTAAATAGTGTATTCCCCTTACTTTCTCCGGCTGCAGCTGCGGCGCCGCTTCTCAGGAGGCGGCGCCGCAGCCCAGCCAGGAGATGAATTCTCTGTTGATCCGTTCCTTTAGGTGCATCCGCTCCTCCTTTGTGACAAACGCTCCGTCCGCGCCGTTGAGCGCCAGCTGCCTCAATGCGGCAGGGCTCAGCGAAAACCGGTCCCGGAGCAGTAAATATTCCTTTCTCAAATCCGTGTCCGACACTGTCATATTGTCGGTATTCACAGTGACACCCAGCCCCCTTTCGAGAAATCTTACCAGCGGATATTCCTCCGGGGATTCCACGGTTCTTGTCTGCAGATTGCTGGAGTAGCACATTTCCAGATAGATGTTCCTCTCTTGCAAAAGCGCCGTCAGCTCAGGATCCTCCATGGCATGTATCCCGTGTCCGATACGCACCGCGCCTAATTCCAGCGCTTCCCGCACGCTTTGTGCCCCTGCGGCCTCGCCTGCATGGATGACGGCAGGAACCCGCCGCTCCCCCGCTCTGCGGAAAATGTCGGCGAATGCCTCCGTGGGATAGACCGCCTCATTCCCGGCCAAGTCCACCGCACAGACGCCTTTGTCCAGAAATCTCTCCGCCACCGCCACTGTCTCCATGTTTTCCGCCCTGTTTGTGCTCCCTCTCATACAGCACAGAATCACCCCGGCGGATATCCCGAAATCCCTGACTCCCCGGTTCAGACCCGATACGGCCGCGGATACGGCTGCCTCCTGGGTAAGGCCCCTTTGCATGTGCAGCTGAGGGGCGAAGCGAATCTCCCCGCGGCACAGCCCCTGTTCCCCCAGCCTCTCTAACAGCCTGTAGACCGCAAATTCCAGGCCAGGTTCTGTCTGCAGCACCCGAAGCGGCAGGTCGAATTTCTCCAGATATTCCTTTAAGTTCCTGCAGCCGGGCTCCACCGTAAGCTTCTCCTTGAGTTCCTCTTCCGTCTCAACCGGAAGCTCTGTCTTTGACATTTCTGCCAGCCGGAACATGTCCGCCGGAGCTATGGAACCGTCGAGATGTAAATGCAGATCAATCATATGCTTCCCCCTTTTCCTGTTTCCCGTCAAGCCGCCTGCGGCGGCCCATTCACCGTGCGCTGTGCTGTCCCGGGCAGTCTCACCCTACCTTTAAGCCCAGGCATTCCGCTCTCCTGCAAAAGCTCTGATACTGTCTCTCGGTAATAAAATCCGCTCTGGTGACAGGTGCGGTGAAATGGAAGTCCACCTCTTTCATGGCTTTCAGCGCCGCCTGCCTTATGGTCATCTCCCCGAACTGATAGGGGGCGTCCAGATTCCTCATATAGTCAATGTCAAAGGCATTGTTGTGGTCAAACAGGGGATGGCAGCCCAGGATCTCCATGGAACCGGTATCGTAGAAGAACCCCCAGTTCTGCCCATGCCTGTCGCGATTGCTGATGAGGAAATCCACGATCCACATTTTGTAGATGCTTTCCCCGTCCACCCGCAGCATCTCTCTCTCCGGGTCCAGCCCGTTTACATTGCAGTAAGAGATAAATTCCATGCCCGTGAGAATGGCCTTGTCCCGGGTGGTCATGCAGGGGCACATGCAGACATATCTATCTTCATCTGTCCCCGCCTCATAGTGGACATGGTCTACATTCATCTTGTCCAGCAGACCGGAACACATGACTTCTATCCTGGACTCCGTGTTTCCGTTTTCCCCCAGCTTGTAGAGCCATAGCAAACCGTCCGCGTGCCGCCTCCACGCTTTTGCGTAGGTTCCGTTGGTGGTGAGCTCAGGGGTCACCATGGAGCCCTGAAGCGTAAGCGATTTCCCGTGCAGCGCCACCTGGGCCACCACCTCATTCAGCGGATTCTGCTTTACATCCACCT
Organism: Lachnospiraceae bacterium; assembly: GCA_022799755.1. GTDB lineage: Bacteria > Bacillota > Clostridia > Lachnospirales > Lachnospiraceae > Acetatifactor. Next base: position 24,063 of record JAAWOU010000026.1, on the reverse strand, counting down.
TGCTCCAGCAGATATCCCGGTCCTCCTCAAACTTAAGCCAGTACGGGTCCGACACGGATGCGGCCCGGCAGGTCATGGCAATCTTCACTCGCTGCTCGTCCGTTCCCACCTGCTCAAAGCGGAATAAGTTGTAGATCCACTTTGCGTTGGCGCGGCTTAGGAGCAGTACTCTGCCTGTGAGCCAGCTGACCACGGCCTCCTGGTTTTTTCTGGACGCGATCAGAGACTGCGTCATCTCATAGGAGGATTTTATGCTGCGGGGATCCGGTATTTTCTTTAACCTCCCCTTTATCTGGTAAGGCAGGTATTTCTCGTTTATTACCTCGTATTTGAGCCCGTCGAAGTCTACTTTCATGACTTCCGTATCTTTCATCATAATGGTAAAGGCTTTCACTCCATCCATGCCCGCCCTCCTTTCTTATACTTGCGCTTTCTTTTCCGATGCCGCCTGTCCACAGGCGCTGCGTCACTTTCATTATACCAGAGAAGCGGCTGTTTGTCCTGTTTTCACCAAGGATTTTCACAAAAAAGCCTTTCCCGCCTCAGCCAAATATGGTACAATGGCAAAAGCGCCCAAATGCGCCGCGACACAGAATATACTGCCAAAAGGACAAGATAAAACCATGATAAACAAAACAGCTCTGAGACAATCCCTGATTCTATTTACCGCCGCCCTGATATGGGGCTTTACTTTTGTGGCCCAGAGTGTGGGAATGGACTATGTGGGGCCCTTTACCTTTATCGCCGCCAGGAATATCGTAGCCCTGTTCATTCTCCTGCCCATGGCTGTCCTCATGGACAGGCGGGGCAAAAAGCCGCAGAACCGGAACCTCTCTGATCCGAAAAGGGGGAACCGCCTCCTGCTGTCGGGCGGTATCTGCTGCGGCATCTTCCTGTTTCTGGGAAGCACCCTGCAGCAGTTCGGCGTAAGAGACACCACCGTAGGCAAGGCCGGCTTCATCAGCGCCCTGTACATGGTAATGGTGCCGGTGCTGGGAATCTTCCTGGGAAAGAAGACGACGATCCGGTTGTGGGCAGCCGTGGCCCTGGCGGCCTTTGGCATGTATCTGCTGTGTATGACAAAGGGGGATTTCCATCTGCAGAAAGGGGATCTCTATCTCCTGGCCTGCGCGGCGGCATTCTCTTTTCAGATCCTGTCTGTGGACCGCTTCTCGCCTCTGGTGGACGGCATAAAGCTCTCCTGTGTGCAGACGCTGACCAATGCCGTTCTCGGCACGGTTATGATGGTTTTGTTCGAGCGCCCTGATTTCGGCAGCATTCTCGCCGCCTGGATGCCCATTGTGTACGCAGGGGCCCTCTCCAGCGGAATCGGATACACTTTTCAGATCATCGGCCAAAAGGACCTGAATCCCACCGTGGCCTCTCTGATCATGAGCCTGGAATCCGTCATCTCCGCCCTGGCAGGATGGCTGCTCCTGAAGCAGACCTTGAGCGCCAGGGAACTCACCGGCTGCGCCCTCACATTCCTGGCTATCATCCTGGTCCAGCTGCCCGGCCGTGAAAGGAACGCTTGCAAAAGCGCCCTGTCTGATTTACAATGGGAGAAAGAGTAAACGGCGGCGTATTCCATACGTCAGAAGGAGGGTATATGAAAGATTCCAATTGCGGCTACTGTATGAGAGGGGAGCTTCTGGACAAATTCGGGATTTTTATCTGCGATCTGGACGTGAGCAGCCTGATTCTGTTCAAGGAACAGAGCAAACCGGGCAGATGCATCGTGGCCTACAGGGAGCATGTCAGCGAGCTGGTGGATATCAGCGACGAAGAGCGCAATGCCTTTATGGCGGATGTGGCCAGGGCGGCCAAAGCGCTCCACAGAGCCTTTCACCCGGATAAGGTAAACTACGGCGCTTACGGCGACACAGGCTGCCATCTGCATATGCATCTGGTGCCGAAATATGAGGGCGGGGACGAGTGGGGCTCTACTTTCCAGATGAACCCGGACAAGGTGTATCTCAGTTCCGGGGAATACGACGAGATGATCGCAAAGATCAAGGCGAATTTATAGGGTATGCGAAGGGGCTGTCCGAGACAGCCCCCTTTGCATTCTCCCATTCTATGTCTCGCGATTTTCGTGCAGCATACGCACGAAAACACTTCGCAGAACTACCCGTGAACAGCAGCCATTCTATTCCGCAAGCACTCCGCCTGCACTTTTGCATGGCCGGGGCGTCAGCGGCATCCGCCCAAACGCCTCTGCGGACTTATTCCTCTCTCAGTCCGCAAAGACCTCCACCTGCACTCCCTCCGCTCCCATAAATTCATAGGTAAAGCGAACTACAGAATTGTCTTTTTCCGTCCGGAACCATTTCCTGGGACCGGAGCCGCTCCTGGGGTAGCGGTCTGTGGTGTAGACCGCGGACAGCGTACCGTAGGTGGACACGCCGAAATTGTACTCGCCCGCAAAGGGAATCACCACCGAGAGCACATAGGTATTGTTCCCGATATAGTACATCCGCGTAACCTCGCTGTTAGAATCGTTCTCCACTGCCCCCGCATAGGGCTGGAAGCTGCCGTAGACCACTACCCGCTCCGGAAGCTTGTACCCTGTCTTCTCATCGTAGACCTCCCGGGCCCCGTGATCCTGTACCAGCGGCGGATTCCCTGCCCGCTCCCGCAGGCGGTGGCCCGCAGCCCAGATTCTGGCGATGGTCTCCTCCTGGGAAAAGCCCATGGGACAGGAGGGACTCTTTTCATTGCACTGATAGAAGCTCTGTACCTGCTTAAGTCCGTTGTCTGCCCGCTGCATCTCCACCCCGGCATCCCCCAGCATTCTCCGGAAAGGAACCTCAAAGAACGCGTTCACATTCATGACCTCCGTCCAGCGGTAGGTATACTCCAGGAAGCGATTCCGCTCCTCGAAAGGCTGATTGGCAAACCAGGCGATCTGGTCATACCCCCACCAGTCCCTGGCGGCCAGCTCTCTGCGGGTCAGTTTCTCGGGCTCATCCACCACGCGTCCGCCCCAGTTGTCATACTCCATCAATAACGGCATGGCCTGCGCGCTCCAGCCGTCGGGATTCACACCGCCCTCGCTGAAGCCCTCCCGCACCAGCACAAGCTTCTGGCCCTCTTCCTCCAAAAGCGGCACCCGTGTAAAGGGCATGGCATGGTAGTCAAACAACAGCTTGCCCCGTATACTCACGCCGTGGGTATGGGCGTCCATCAAAATCTTATGGCGTCTTGCGTGAACGGCCGCATACTCTCTGATCTTGTCAAATACCCGGGCCGTACGGCCCATACCCGGATCATTGGCCGTGTACAGGTGAATCTGCCCCATGTGAAGCGCCTCATAGCCGCAGTCAATATAGCGGGTGGCCCTGTAGTAGAACCACATGGCCGTCTCCGTGCGGCTCAGATCCGGAATTCCCCCGTTCTTTACAGGGTCGTCCCGCTTGCTGCGAAAGCCTGCAGGCTCCCCGGGGAACAGCATATCCGCCAGACAGAAATGTCTCTTCTCCGCTTTCTGTCCGAATGCCTCCAGCACATAGAGGGGGATCTCCACCTCCTCCGCGCGCTCTACCACGATCTCAAAAATACAGGACTGCAGAATGATCTCCGGATCCGTCTCATGCACCAGCTCCGCCAGCCGCCTGGACTTCTCGAAATGCGTCTCATCGTCCTCCGTCATATACCAGATTCCGGAGGCTCTGCCCAGGAACTTCGCCCCGATCCTTTTGATCGCTCTCAGATCATCCTCCAGAGTCTCGCTGTCGTACAGCCCTGAGGCGGTCACTGAGCGGCTTAAATAATTTTCCAGCACCGGTTTCGTTATTATTTTGTCAAATGTAAAATCCATATCCCTCCTACTTTCGTCGCCCCGGCGGCTGTCCCGGCCTATATCTCCAACAGCCTTGCCACCGCTCCAAACATGCGCCCTGTGGCGCCTTTCTCCATTCTGCCGTTCTCTTTTCTAAGCACTGCCGGTCCCACCATGTCGAAATGGACCCAGGGACGACCCTCAACAAACTCCTGCAAAAACGAACCCGCCACGCTGGCCCCGGCCCTCTTGTCCGGCATATAGTTGGCCAGGTCCGCTGTCTTGGACCAGAGGAGCTGGTGCCTGTAGCGCTCTCCCAGGGGCAGACGCCACACCGGCTCTCCGCTGGCAAGGCAGGCTCTCTCCACCTGCTGTGCCAGCCCCTCCTCATTGCAGAAAAATCCTGTCGTCTCGTCACCCAGAGCCTCCTGGCAGGAGTAGGTCAGCGTGGCCAGATCCACCAGCCTCTCGGCCTCCCTGGCAGCAAAGGCAAGCCCGTCCGCCAGGACCAGCCTGCCCTCCGCGTCCGTATTGTACACTTCCACGGTCCTGCCGGACAGCATGGTGATCACATCTCCCATCCGCAGGCTCTTTTCGCTCAGGGCATTCTCCACCAGGGGAACGGCCGCGGTCAAGGGGAATCCGCAGCCTGTATCCGCCGCATACTCCATCAGACACAGCACATCCGCAGCGCCGCACATATCGTATTTCATTCCTTCCATGCCGCCCATGGACTTTAAATGGATGCCGCCGCTGTCGAACATGACACCCTTGCCCACCAGCGCCGTCACGGGGCCTTTTTCTTTCCCCTCACAGCGCAAATGCAGTAAAGCGGCCTGGGTCCCGGAGGCCTGGTTCACCCCCAGGATTCCCCCGCAGCCCATCTCGCGAAGCTCCTGATCCCTGAAAATCTCCAGAGACAGAGCAGGCTTCTCCGCGGCCATCTTTTGGGCATACAGGCACAGATCGTCCGCCGTGAGATAATTGGCCGGCAGATCTCCCAGCATTCTGGCGTAATTTCTGCATCTCCCCAAGCGCTGGGCCTTTTCGACCGCAGGCTCCGGACTCTCTTCGCTTTCCCCGGAGAACACCAGGTACACCGTGACCTCCGGCAAAGCCGCCAGCTGGTCCCGCAGCTCAAAAATACGCTCCGATGCCCCGGGCCCCAGGACTTTCCTCCCGAAGCGGTAGGCTCCCTGCATCAGAGCCTCCGTCAGAAAGAAAGCCGCCTCCGAAACCGCTCCGCCGAACTGCTCCGCCCCAAAGGCCTCCAGGTCGATCTGGCAGTCTCTATCCAGAGCGTATCCCCACTGATTCACCAGGTCCCGCAGGCAGGCCCGGTCTGTCTCTCTCTTCTCCCAGGTGAGCTCTAAAATCCCCGCCTCCGTTTTCTTCCTTACTTCAAACCGCATTCCGTCACCCCCGTCTTCCGATCACCGCATCTATACTTACCACATGGCCGCCCCCGACGGGGCGGCCCCGCTGTCACTGTGTCCGAAACAGCAATGTCTTGATCTCGTAAGGAGTTACCTCCACCTCCACAGGGCCATCCTGCCAGGGTCCGCAGGGCTCCTCCATGAGATTGCACTCGCACCAGGCGACAGGTTTCCAGGCCAGCTCCAGCTTTACCTTGCCCCGTCTTCCGGTGTACTCGTGGAAGCGAATCACTGTCTCGTCGCCGTTCTCCGCGCGCTTTACCGCGTCCACCTCCACAAAATCCTGATCCAGGAAAATGGCGCTCTCCCGCTTTCCTTTCCAGCTGCCGGCGAACGCTGTCAGAGGCGCATTGAGTTCAAAGGCCTCCTGTTCCAGTCCCGCTGCGTACCACTCCTCCCCGTGAGGCAAAAGGGAATAGATAAATTCATGCTGTCCGTTGTCCGCGTCGTAATCCGGATCCACCGCCGACTTTAATAAAGACAGGCGGATAGTATTATCCTTAATGTCGTGTCCGTACTTGCAATTGTTTAACAGCGCAACCCCGTAGCCGGTCTCGGAGAAATCCACCCACTTGTGGGCCACTGTCTCAAATCGTGCCGCATCCCAGGAAGTATTGCACACAATGGGGCGCACGATATTGCCCTCCTGGATATCGTACCGGGCGCTGACTGCCCTGATGTCCACGGGGAACGCTGCTTTCAGAAGCTTTTGATGCTCTCTCCAGTCCACCTGAGTGACGAAGTCGATCCGGCGCTTCCTCTCATAGAAGCACACGGTCTGCCGGATATGAGAATCATGCCACACATGCTCCGTATGCACAAAGGTGCCCAGTTCGTTTCTCTCTACGGTAAGCTTTCGGCAGTCCTCCACGGGGCTGCATTTCTCGTCGATGGTGGGCTCCAGTTCCCAGGCGTCAAAGCAGCGGGGCTTGTCCTCGAAGATCTGCAGAATATTTCCGCATTTCCCCGGCGCCAGCACGTTTCTGCCCGCGGTTTTGTCGTAGAGCTGTGTCAGCTGGCCGGAGGCATTCCACTCCGCATGGTAGTAGGGCGTGTCCGCCACGGCCCCGGCGCCGCTCCCGTCCTCGAAACCGCCGCATCCCACGGCCCCTGAGGCTTCTTGGGCAGCCTCGTCCGCTCTGCCGCACACCTTTATGAGCTCTGCCCCGAAAGGCTTCGCCCGGTCAATCCACACATAGTCCGCTTCGCTTCCGCACACTGCCGGAAGTTTCTCTCCCGCTTCGTCCAGGTAGGTATTTCCGCCCCTGTCCAGGGAGCCGGGCAGCTTCACTGCGCCGCTTAAGGCCCAGTTGGAGCTGTTCCACACGGTATAGCTGTCTGCCTCAGGCGCAAGCAGCGCCTCCCTGGCCGCGCTCTCCGCCTCCTCGATCAGCCGGGCCGCATTACCGTACTCCTCATGGCTGTCCTCGTAGACCTCATGGATGGAGGAGCCGGGAAGTATATCGTGGAACTGCTGGCAGAGCACGATCTTCCAGGCCCGCAGCAGCCTGTCTCTGTCGTAGAGCTCTCTGCATCCCCCGCACTCTCCCGCCAGCACGCCCAGAAGCTCGGCCCGGCGCAGGCTGTATTCCAGCTGCCTGTTCGTCTTCTTATTGTATGCCTGGGAGGTATAGGTTCCCCGGTGGAACTCCAGATACAGCTCCCCGTCCCACACAGGCAGATAGCCGCCCAGAGGATTCTCCTTAAGTGTCTCGTTGAGTCTGTCAAAATAGTCTGTGGCGCTCTCCCACTTCACATGAGGAATGCCCGGCATTTTCTCCACGCACTCCACGGTCTTTATCATATCCCTGTTGGGACCTCCCCCGCCGTCCCCATAGCCAAAGGAGATGAGCAGGTCTCTGTTTAAATCCTTATTCCTGTAATTGTCCCACACGCCCTTAACCGCATAAGGCCTTGCGCCTCCGTTGTAGGTGTAATAGCTGGAGCCCTGGTCCGTGGTGGTGATGAAATGCGTGGTCAGCAGGCTTCCGTCCATTCCTCTCCAGAGGAATGTGTCGTAGGGCAGCTGGTTGGTGTCGTTCCAGCTGATCTTTGTGGTCATAAAGGTGTCTATTCCGGATTTCTTCAGGATCTGGGGCAGTGCCCAGGAATAGCCGAATACATCCGGCAGCCACAGGAACGTATTGTCATAGCCGAACTCCTGGCGGAAGAACTGCTTACCCACCAGAATCTGGCGGATAATGGACTCTCCGGAGGTCAGATTACAGTCGCACTCCACCCACATGGAACCCGAGGGCTCCCAGCGCCCCTGGGCCACTCTGTCCTGAATATGCCGGTATACATCCGGATAATCGTTCTTGATGAATTCGTACAGCTGGGCCTGGGACTGCAGGAACCGGTAGTTGGGATACTTCTCCATAAGCCTGTTCACCGTGGAGAAAGACCGGGCCGCTTTCTCTCTGGTGTGACGAATCCGCCACAGCCAGGCTACGTCGATATGGGTATGTCCTATCATGGTCACCGTCACGTCCGGCTTGCCGGCGCCCTTTAGCTCCTCTGAGAGGAAGTCATACGCCTCCTTTACGCTCCGATAGAAAGCCTCGTCCCCGGGCGCTGTATAGTCCACCAGGGCAAAGGCACGAACCAGCCTGCCCAGCAGCCACTCCTTGTACTCGTTCTCCTTGGGAAGCAGATCGTAGGTATCCAGCGCCGTGCGGGCCAGATAAAAGAGATCGTCCGCCGCCCTGTCCAGAATCCCCAGCTGGGCCTGCACGATCCGCATGTGCATATCATGGGGTCTTCCCCCTCCGCACAGCCCGGACCAAACCCGGAACTTCAGATCCAATGTCCGTCCCGTCTCCTCCACGGGGAAGAAGACTTCCTTGTGGTTTCCGTCCACACCCTGGTAAGGCGCTCCGTTCACATACAACAGACTTTCAAAATGACTGTTGTTTCCGGTTCCCTCCCTGGCGCCAAAGTCAAAGAGCCCCACAATATCTCCGTCCCCCGCGCTCTGTATCAGATCCTCCTCCACTTCCACTGTGGTGCACAGCCAGTTGTAGCGGTCCCAGCCGCTCCAGGTAAAGCCCTTACCCACTTTCCCCGGGCTTTCCGTCTCTCCCGGTTCCCGGCGTCCGATTTCGCCCCCGTCGCTGTGCCATTCAAATTCTCCGATCTCCCGCAGGCAGCGGTAGCGGAGGTCTTTTAATTCGTCAATCCGGGACTCCATTCTGTCCCTGTTGTGAAAATCAAAAGGCATCTGTAATTTCCTCCTTACAAGCTCTTATGCATTGACTGTCCGGGTCACTTCCGGAACATGCCCTCATAGACTTCCCCGTATTCTTTCACCAGCTTCTTGGCCAGAGAGTAGGAATTGATCAGCGGATGGAGCATCAATGCCCTGACGGCCTCCGCGGAAGATCTCTCCATGATGGCTTTCACTGCCTGTCTCTCATAGTGCTTGATACTGTGGATCAAAAGCATGCAGTCCCGGGGCGGATTCTCCACCGCTACGGGCCGGATGCCCTCCTTGGAGACCAGACAGGTCATCTCCACCACGTCCTCCGGTTTCAGCTCCGGCAGAGCTCCCTGATTCTCCACGGACAGCACCAGATACCTGCCCTCCTCCGACTGCATTCCCTCAATGCAGTCCAGCATCACTCCCGCATAGCCGATTCCCTCCGGGATGGGAAGCTCCCCTCGCTCCAGAACAGGACGTCCCTCTCCACCGGTCTCCACAGCCATATAGGAGTTTTCCCGCAGCTGCATATAATAGAGGAAAGTCTGCAGCGCGTCCTCCGGATCCTTGTCCAGATCCATTGTCCGCAACTCCTCGAACATTCTGCGGTTGATCTGTTCAATATTGCGCCCTCTGGCGGCGCCTGCCTTTTGGATATTCTCCAGCGCTTTCTCCCTGTGGTAATAATAGTAGAGATACTCGTTGGGCAAAAGGCCCGTGAGCCGCATCACCTCCGGGTCGAATCTCTCGAATTCCTCCACCCCTCTCAGGAAGTCGGAATCCTCCAGCAGCTCTCCCAGAATCTCTCTCCCGGACAATTTCACACTCCGAATCCAGGAAAGATGATTCAGGCCGAAGAATTCCACATAGAGCTCCTCCTCAGACACATGGAGATACTCTGCCATCCGGAATTTGGTGCTGCTGGGAGCGTCGCAGATCCCGATCACCCTGTCATACCCAGCGCTCTTAAGGGCCTGGGTCACCAGTCCGGAGGGATTGGTAAAGTTAAAAATCCAGGCATTGGGCGCGCAGCTTTTAATCAGCTGGCAGTACTCAAGCAGCACGGGAATCGTCCGTGCCGCCATGGAAAACCCGCCCACACCCGTGGTCTCCTGGCCGATGACACCGCAGCCCAGGGCGATCTCCTCGTCCATGGTGCGCGAATGGTCTCCTCCCACGCGCAGGGTCGTCACCACATAGTCCGCCCCTGTCACAGCCTCCCTGGCATCCCTGGCCGCATATACCCGCAGGCTTCCCCCTGCCCGGCTCACCACATGGGCGCAGAGCTTCTCAATGACCTGCAGCTTCTCTCTGTCAATATCGTACAATACCACCTCATCGATATTCAGTTTACGGCAGCGCTTTAACAGTCCGTTGATAAAGATCACCGTTCTGACGCCGGCTCCTCCGATTACCGCTATCTTCATTCTTATACCCCCTTGCGCGTTTCGGTGCGCATATCAATCAATATTCCTGACAATAGATTCCTGTATTTATCCCTGTTCTCTCAGAAAATCCTGCAGCCGCTCCCATGTGGGGAACATGGCATTTCCCCCCATTCCGGTGCAGGAAAGGGCGCCGCAGCCGTTTCCCAGGCCCAGAGCCGTCTCCGGATCCTCCCCCTTTAAAAAGCCGTACACGAGTCCGGCGTTAAAGGAGTCTCCCGCCCCCGTGGTGTCCACCACGGAGACCGGGAAGCCGTCCCTTGTGTAAATCCGGCCGTCTTTACAACAAAGGGATCCCTTTTTACCCAGCTTGATCACCGTCATACAGCCCCGGGACGCAAAATCCAGCGCAGCCTCTCTGGCGGTGGACTTTCCGCTGTAGTGAAGGCATTCCGTCTCATTCATCAGCAGCACGTCCAGATAGGGGAACAGCTCGTAGATCCGCCTGCTCCACTCACCGGTGCTGTCCCAGCCCACGTCAAAGGATACCGTCACGTCCGTGTCCCGGCGCAGGGCCTTGAGAAAGGACAGATATGCCTCATGGTTCACGGCCTCCGCGTAACCGGTGAGGTGAATGTGTCTGGCCTGGGATACCTGTTCCATGGATATCCTCCGGATATCCGGCGTCCCGCAGCCGCCCCGGAACGTGAGAAAACATCTGTCCTGCTGATCCGTGAAGCTGATGGAGATTCCAGTCTGCTCACCGGCCAGGGTCTCTAAGAGAGCGCCGTCCACCCCTGTCCTCTCCATACAGTCTCTCAGATAGCTGCCGTAAAAATCGTCTCCCACAGCTCCCAGAAATACCGGCTTCAGCCCAAGCTTTGCAAGCCCCAGCGCAAAAAGCGCCGCACCTCCGCCCGGCATGGTCTCCATCACGGGCACCTCCCACTCCTCCCCGGGCGCCGGCAGACTGCTTACATTCGGCACCAGCAGGTCAATATTGATATCGCCAAAGACAAAAACATCCCACTTTTTCATCCTCTCGTCCTTTCTTTTTTACAAAATCTTACCCGGCTTTTTGACTGTGAAAGCTCTCCCTGGCAGGGCCCGCTTTCACAGAAAAACCGCCGCACAAAGCCTTATTCTTCAAACACATCCGGCTTTTGTGCGGCGGTTAAAATCAATCCGTTTTTACGCCCTGGAACTTTCCGTTTAGCCCTTTACGGCTCCGATCATGGTACCCTGCGCGAAGTACTTCTGGATAAAAGGATATACGCACAGGATGGGAACCGTGGTGACCACCACCGCTGCCATCTTCAGGGCATTGGAGGTCACGCCTCCGGCGCTGGCGATGGCCTGAGCCACGCTGGTGATCTGCTGCTGGCTCATAGCTTTGTTCAGCATCTGCTGCAGCACCGTCTGTACGGGCCACTTCTTGGTATCCATCATGTAGAAAGCTCCTGAGAACCAGTCATTCCAGTGACCTACCGCCGTATACAGTCCCACCACGGCGATAACCGGCTTACTTAAGGGCATCATAATCTTTGCATAGATCCCAAAGTATCCGCATCCGTCCAGCTTGGCCGATTCCTCCAGGCTGTCCGGAATCCCCTCAAAGAATGTCCGCATCATCATCAGATAAGTCACGCTGAACAGGCCCGGTATGACATACACCCAGAAGTTGTTCAGCAGACCCAGCTTTCTGTACTGAATGTAGGTAGGTACGGTGCCGCCTCCAAAAAGCATGGTAAAGGTAATCATAAAGTTGATAAAGGTTCTTCCCGGAAGCTCTTTCTCTTTCAGCGCAAAGGCCGCAAGGGAAAGCAGCAGCAGACTGAGGAAAGTTCCGATCACGGTTCTGGCTATGGTGATGCCATACCCCCGTATGATTCCTTTATTCTTAAATACCTCCTGGAAGTTTTCCAGCGTAAATGTCCTGGGCCAGAAGTAAACTCCGCCTCTGGCTGCGTCCTTGCCGTCGTTGAAAGCCAACGCCAGCACATTCAGGCAGGGGAGGACAATGAGCAAACAGATTGCAATCAGAACCAGATAAATGATGACTTGTATTATCCTCTCGCCAGGGCTCCTCTTTACTTTTGTTCCCTTTTGTAAATGCTGCATTTTACTCATAGCGTCCTCCCCGCATGTTCATTAATTATAGAATAAAATTGCTGTAGAATCTTCGTTGTAGCGCTTTGTTACTCCGGCATTGTGCCATAGAACATAATGGATGTGGGATCTTCGTTATAGATCTCCATCAGCTTCGCCTTGAACTCTTCAACCCCTGCGCGCTGCAGTCTGTCGCGGTAAGCATTGATGATGCTCTCAACCTCGCCCTCATCCGCATGGATCGCCTGCTGCAGCACTTCTTTCCATGCATCGTGGGCTTCTTTCAACGGCGCTTGCGCGGCCTCGTCCAAGGTTGTCAGATAAGCAGTGGCTTTCATGCCTTCCTTCAGCTTATACTCTCTGGGATAGTCCTTGGCAATCTGAACGCTTCTGGCAAAGATATTCTCAGTGTCGTCGCCGCCTGATGCGCCGGGACGGGACTCGCCGAAGTTATCGATATTGTTCTTGTTGGTCAGTATGCACTCAAAGAAGTATGCTCCGCTTCCGCCGAAAGCTGCGCCTACATTATTTACAAGCCACTCTTCATCGCCTTCGTTCAGCTTCGCCTTTACCTCGTCGGTCACACGGGGCTGTCCGTCCACCATGGTGTAGGAAAGGCCTTCAATACCGTACTGGCACAGAAGCTGTCCCTCATAGGTGCAGAGCCAGTCAAAGAAACGGAAAACTTCTTCCGGATTCTCGGCCTGCTCCATAATTGCCAGACAGCAGGAACCGGTCTTTCCGGTGGTAACCATCTTGTTGTCGCCCTCAATGTCATTCAAAGGCCCTAAAGGTACCCAGTCCTCGGAAGAGTAGATGATGTCCACATAGTTGTGAACGTCGCCGATGATACCATAGCTCTTGCTCCAGGCGCCTTCTCCGGCTCTCTCTTCGGACTTATCGAAATACTCTCTGTCCATCAGGCCTTCGGCCATGAGCTTACGCACATAATTGATCAGATCATAGATATAATCCGTCTCGGCCTCATGATAGATCTTGCCGTCCTTATCCATGTTGTAGCCATCGCTGATACCCCAGCGCAGGCCTCTCATATCCCAGTCCAGCGCGTCAAAGGAGCCGCCCCAGAATTTGGGTCCCAAGGGTATAATGTCCTGTCCGTTGTCATCCTTAAAGCCATGCTCCTTGATCTTTACCAGCAGATCATAGAATTCCTCGGGAGTCCTGATGCTCTTGGGATCAATCTGGAGTTCGTCCACAATTCTCTTCTGGATATAGGGTCCGCCCAGATACTCTTCATTGGGATCGTAAACCATGGACCTATCCACCTCATTCACGTTCAGGTGAAGCAGGTACACGCCGTCCAGATCCTCACGGAACACGATGTTCTTATAAGAGTCCTTGGGAAGATATCCATCTTCATAATACTTGGAATATACTTTCGAATTCTTCATGTACTCGGACACGTCCGCAAACATTTCATCCGTCTTTGCCGCTTTCAGCAGAACCGGGAACTCCGGCCTGGTGGAATTGTTCAGATAGCAGATCATGGCGTCCACGCTGTCGTCAAGCCCTGCGTTCAGCTGGGTGGTCAGCGCATCCAGGCTGCCGTTCTGACCGGGTGTGTACTGCAGTTTCAGGGAAATGCCAGTACGCTTTTTGATCTCCTGGAAAATAGGTGTATTCTCCTGATCCTCCGGAAGCGCATTGCCGGCATCGCTTACAAAGATCTGTACAACGATCTCCCTGTCTGCGATCCACTCGTCACCCTGTCCCTCATCGCCTCCCTGATTGTCCGCTTCCTGATTGTCCTCTCCCGGATCGGGTGCTTCCGATTCCTTGTCGGGCTCAGACTGCTGTGTGCTGTTCTCCGAGGGCTTATCCTCATTGCCGCAGCCTGCAAGCAGACCTGCAACCATGGTTCCTACCAGCAGCGTAGACAACACACGTTTTAAAAATTGCTTTTTCATCCTCTTTCCTCCTTTAATTTTCCTTCTATGATAAAGACTTATGTCAGAAGGTTCTCTTCCAGAAAAACGCTCCTCTTTTTTACCAGAGGCTGACCTCCGTAATCTTCTTGCATATCTTGTTGGCCGTGACCACCATAATCAATCCTACGATTCCCTGTATCAGGCCGATGGCCGTAGCGTATCCGAACTGTCCGCCCAGCAGACCGATTCGAACCACATATACGTCCAGGGTATCCGCCAGATCCATATTGCCCGGCGTGCGCAGCAGGTAGATCTGTTCAAAGCCAGATGAGAGCAGGCCGCCGATGCCCATGATGAACAGCAGGCCGATGGTTCCCCGGATGCCCGGCAGGGTAATGTGCCACATGCGCTTTAGCTTGCCGCAGCCGTCCATCTCCGCTGCCTCGTAAAGCGAGCTGTCCACCCCTGCGATGGCCGCCAGATAGATGATGGAGTCCCATCCGATGTTGCGCCACAGATCCATGGAGAACAGAATCTGATAAAAATACTTGCTTTCCATCAGGAAAAACGTGTCTCCGCTTCCGCCCATCTGAGCGATGATCTGGTTCAGAACGCCGTCCCCAGGCGCCAGGATCCTCTGCAGCATGGTGATGATGATAACCGTGGACAGGAAATGGGGAAGGTATGTAATGGTCTGGGTCACCTTCTTAAATTTCATGTTCCGCACTTCATTCAGCATCAATGCCAGAATGATGGCAAAGGGGAATTCCAGGATACATTTGATCAGTCCTACCACCAGTGTGTTCTTAATCAGACGCATACAGTCATAACTGGTGAAAAAGGTCTCAAAATAACGCCAGCCCACCCAGGGACTTCCGAAAATCCCCTTTTTGTAGGAGTAATCCTTAAACGCCAGCAAAAGTCCTGCCATGGGCACATACTTAATTAAGATGTAATAGATGATACATGGCAGTAACATGACATACAGCGGCCAAAACTTGATGAGCCTCTTTCCGATGGGCACTTTTTGAACCTTTACCATGCTTTTCATGTAAGACCCTCCTCTTCCTTACCTCTAATGCAATTATTATATAAAAATGCCGTCTTCTGAAACAATGGACTATTTTCCATTATTCTCTGTAAAATTCTACGCTGCCCTATCGATAATCTGATAGTTTCTTATCCTTCCGCCCTTTTTTCCAACGGTTCATACCGCCAGGGATCGTCCACCACAGTACCGCCCTCCAGGCTCACATAGGTAGTGTAAGATGCCGTGTCCTCCCGGTTCAGCACGAACACCCGCCCTCCTCTGGCAAAGTCCTGTGCCCCATAGGTACCGTAGCCGGTAGCCCGGCCGTACCCTAAGGTCACGCCGTAGAGCTTCCCATAGAAATCGTTCACATGGTCATGTCCCACAAACATGCTGGGGTTATGCCCTGCCAGAACCATGGCCGCGAAAAATCCCGTGTTGATCCTGGGGCAGCCGAAGCCCTCCCGCCGGATGCCGTAGCAGGTCTCATAGCGGAACACCTCCGCATACTCCGGCAGAGCCATGTGCTGAAAGACGAAAACGCCGAAATCCTCACCCTGCTGTTCCTGTCTGCGGATCTGGTCCTGGTACCAGCGGATCTGATTCTGTGTCACAAAGCCGTAACCGCCCACCTGCTTTAACGGATTGTAATCTCCGGAGTCAATGCCGAAGATCAGCCACCGCACGTTCCCCTCTTTGTCCGCAATGCCGATGGTATGATTGCCCACGCCGTCCACGGAATCCGGGTCATGATACGCCATACACCCCGGAAGCTTCCTGAGAGCGGCAAAGAGCTCTTTCCTGTTCCCTGCGAACTCCACGTCGTGGTTTCCGAACGTGAAAGTCCAGGGGATGCCCGATTCCGTCACAGGCGCTAAAGCCAGGGGCAGATACTCCAGATTCTTCTCCCCGTAAACGGCGTCTCCCGTGACGGCGATGAAATCCGGTCTCTCCCGCCGGATCAAATCCCGCATCAGCGCCACGGTCTTATGATCTCTTTCATCATCCTCTGTGTAGTGGATGTCCGTCAGCTGCAGAATCCGGAAGCTTCCGTCCTCCCTAAAATACAGTTTCTTTTCCACTTGGCCCATCCTCCCTCAAAAGCTTTTTCCTATCATAAAAAATTTCCCGCCCTCTCCGCAATGGAGAAAACTCCGATCGGGAATGGGAAATTTTCCAACAACTCTCTTTGATTTGTCCATTCCCTTTGCGTTGCTTTCCCTCTATAATAGTAATATAGAGCGGCAGGACATGCCCGCCGCCCCATATCAATCTATCCGAAAATCAGGAGGAACGAAAATGAAGCAACTATATCAGGTCAAAGGACTGCTCAGCAGAGAATTCATCGGCCAGATCACCTACACTTTCTGTCTCACGGAAACCCTGGAGGAACTGGATATCTGCCTTAGCTTTGACAAACAGCACTATGATTCTCCCGCTCAGGTGCCGGTGGAGGAGCTGGTCGAATACTGCAGACAGCGCTATGACACCAGCGCCTACGAGAACTTGAGCCGGGATCAGCTGGCCGCGCTCTTTATGCGGGAGACCAAAACGGAGATCCACATCTGTGCCTCTCTGAACGACGTGTTCATCGGCTGTATCCACAAGCAGCTCACCTCCCGGCATATGCATTTCGGCCCGGAGGAGCTCTCCGAGGGCTGTATCATGCCGGATCGCCTGGAGGGCGTGCTGAAAGTCACCGTTCTGGCATTTCAGGTGCTCATGGACGACACGCCGTACACGGTGACCGTATCCGGGAGAACGCCGGAACATCCGGAAAACGCAAAAGAACGCGAAACCGCGCCCGTGGAGACGGGCGGGTGCAAAGCGCATGAAAAAAATGCCGCGTCAAAGCAGGCCGAACCCGCTTTTCTGCGGCTGGAGCTGCACAATCACACCACCGAATCCGACGCCTCCTTAAGCTGTCAGGACCTGCTGGACCACATGGTCGCGGACGGTGTGGACGCCTTTGCCCTCACGGACCACAACACCATTTCCGGCCATCCGAAAATGGAGGAGCTGATTCGCACAGCCGCCGCCCCCGTGCAGTGCATTTACGGCATGGAATATACCACCTATTACGGACATATTCTCTGCCTTAACCTGACGGAGTATGTGCCCTGGGATTCCATCGATCCCCTCCGCCCGGAAGTAATCTTCAAAAAGATCCGAAGCACAGGGGCCCTGGCAGGCATCGCCCATCCCTATTCCTTTGGCTATCCCTTTGCCACAGGCTGCCGTTTTGAGATGGAGATGCACGACTACAGCGAAGTAGATTTCATAGAGATCTTCAACAATCCCGAGCCCTTAAGGGAGGTAAATGTGCCTGCCCTTGCACTCTGGGAAAAGCTTGTGCTGGAGGGCTGGCATTTGGCTGTCACCTGCGGCATGGACCTCCACGGGAAATGGGAGCTGTCAGGCAATTACGCCACTTTCGTGGAAAACCGGGGCGCTTCCGCCTCCGAAGCGCTGGCGGCTGCCGTGAGAAAATGCCGGACCTGGGTGTCAAAAGGGATTCTGCTGACTGCGGAAAATCTCCCCGAGGAACGCCGGACCCTGTTTCGTATTCTGAACGGCGGTAAGCCAGGCTGCGCCCTTGACCGGGATAAGACCTATCTGATGACCCTGCGGCTGTCCGGCGGCACCATGGAAGAACGGATCTCTCCGGACAGTCCCTTAAGCATATCCTGGGAAAGGCTTAAGGACCTGGCGGCCGTGGAGTCCGTGCAATCCAAAAACGGTCTTACGGCCCCTGTGTCAGAAGCCGAAAGACCGCTCTGTCCCGTGATTCCCAAGCTCTATGAGGAGGCTTCGGAACCGGAATCGCTGCTGTGTGTGTCTCCCGTTTTGTATCTGCCCCTCACGGCCAGACAGACCACCAGCCCTGCCGCCGTCACCGCCAGCCAGCCAGCCACCGTGGCACCCCAGCCCAGCTTCTCCACCATCACGCCGATGGAAAAGGTGGACACCGCAGTACCCAGGTAGGCGCAGGCATTCAGGAAGCCGGACACGCTGGACACTTTCCCCTCCTTTTCATAGCGGAGGGGAAGCAGGTTCACGAACAGGGTATTGACCCCCATCATGGAGGCCGTGATCACGGAAAGCAGCGCCACCGTCAGTATCAGGGAGAAAGAGCCCGCTGTCCAAAGGACCAGCAGCGCCGCCACGGACACGCCGAAAAAGACTGCGGACGCCCTGACCTCGTTACCGGCGCATTTCCGGTAAAGGGCTCTGGCCAGATAGGCCCCGGAGAGGTTTACAATGGGCAGCACCGTGGTCACCAATACCGACAGGGAGGCGGAGGTGTGGAACGTCTCCAGAATGTAGGTGGGCACCCAGGAGGTAACGCCGTCCTTCAATATTCCATGGACCACCACCGGCAGGATGATCAGCCACAGCCCGCCTCCGATCAGTGCAGCAAAGCTTCTGCCCCCTTTTCCCCCGGAGGGTGCGGGAGCTTTTTTGCCGGCAGCGTTTTCGCGGACCGCCGCCCGGGCGGACGGGCTCTCGTCCGGGCCCCCGGCCGCAAGACGCTCGACTCTGGCATAGCCCACTGCCCAGAACGCGGCCGCTGCCAGGAGGCACAGCCCCGCCCCCCAGAATACGGTGCGCCAGCCGGCTACTGCCAGCACCGCCGCCGACAGCACATAGGCCGCCAGAGTGCCCGCGGCCTGGGTGGAGACGATGTCCACGCAATAGCGCAGACGCACGGCCTCCTCCAGCCGTCTGGCGAAAATCCGGATGATGGGCGGCCACACCATGGACTGTGCATATCCGTTGACGCCCCATATCACCGCCATCGCCCCAAAGGAGCCTGCCGCTCCCATCAGAAGATTACAGAGCATGGACAGGAACAGCCCCCCGAAGATCATTCTCCCCGGAGGAAGTCTGTCTCCCAGAAAGCCGTTCAGCAGCTGTCCGGCACCGTATACAAAAAAATACACCATACTGATGGTTCCCGCCTGTGTCTTGGTCAGAACCGCTTCCTCAATCATGGCCGCCATGGCCGAGGAAAAATTCAGCCTGCCGATATAGCAGGTAAAATAGGCCATCCAGCAGATGGCAAACAGGAAGAACGCCTGTCTTTTATCCGTTATCTTTCTCTCTGTGTTTTTGTTCACCGGCATTTTTTCTGAATTCCTTTCGATACATCAGGGGTGTCATCCCCATAGTCTTTTTAAACACTCTGAAGAAGTACTGACTGTCTTCATATCCCACCCGCTGGGAGATGTCCACAGCGCTTTCCTCCGTATTTTCCAGATACCAGGCCGCCTTTTGCACCCGGAGATTTGTCAGGTAGGCAATGGCCGACTGATTTGTCTCTCTCTTAAACATGGTGGAGAAATAGTTGGGGCTCATGCCGTAACGTCCTGCCAGCTCATTAATCACAATATTGCGCTCAAAATTCTGCTGCATATACTGAATGGCCAGCCGGATCTTGTCCTCCGCATGGGCCTCCTGGAATTCCTGCCCGATATAGCGCAGAAGCAACGCGTAAAGCCGCTGAGCCAGCTCCTTTGGTTCCGCGGCCTCATCCGCTAAGGCAAAACCGGACATGAGCTCCTCCAGCCTCTGCTCCCTGCCCTCGCTGGCCGGGAACGCCAGCAGCGCCATATTGAGAATCCGCCCCAGGATCATATGGGTAAACTGGGCGCTGTACCGGGAATGAAACTGTTCCGCCAGAATCTTTTCAATGGATTTGCGCATGCCCTCTAAGTCGCCTCTCTCCATGAAGACTCCCAGGAGATTCAGTTCTGCCGTGGGAAAATTCTTCACCTCCAGCATCTTCCGGTCCCCATAAAAGTACAATGCCATCCTGTCCTGGGTATCCCGCCATTTCAAAGCTTCCCCGGCCTCTCTTCTGGCTGCGGCATCCAGCCCTTTCCTGCAGCCGCTGACTCCCATGGACAGAAATACATCCAGCTTTTTTTCAAACAAGGTGTAGATCCTGACGAAGATCCGTTCCACCTCCTCCCTGAGGCTCATGGGATCCCGCCCGAGAAAGATCAGGTACATCTGTTCCATGTTGGTCAGATTGTCGGCAATGAGCTTCGCTCCCCTGCTGCCCAGCTCGGAAAACACATTCCGCACCGAGAACCGCAGAAGCTCCGCATCCTCTCTCTCAAAGCTTCCCTGGCTGTAGCTGTCCGCCTCAATGTTCAGAATTCCCAGCATCAGCACCTGATCTCCGGCATTCAGCAGTTCCGGGTGCCTCTCCTGCAGCTGCGGATAACGTTTCCTGTTCTCCAGGGGTTTTTTTTCATTTAAAAGGGCATTGATCTCCCGCTCCAGCCAAAAATCCTGCTGGGTCCTGGCCAGCCGCTCTCTGGATGAGGCAAGCGCCTGACGTCTGGCCTCTTCCTCCAAGAGTCCCATAGCCTTTTTCATGGCCCTGGCCAGCGCCTCGTTGGCCAGAGGCTTGAGCAGATAGTCCGAAACGCCCAGAGAAATAGCCCGTTCCGCATACGAGAATTCCGCGTAACCGCTTAAAAGGATAAACTGGGTCCGTTTCCCCTGCCGGAGGGCCTTTGCCCTTTCGATAAACGTCAGCCCGTCCAGATCGGGCATCTGGATATCCGCAATACAGATATCCACGGCTCCCTCCTCCAGAATCTTCAGTGCCTCCAGCCCGCCTCCGGCCTCCCATACCTGCTCAAAGGCAAAGCCCAGAAATTCCAGCCTGGCCAGCAGCCCCTGGCGGATCAATGCCTCGTCGTCCACAACCATCAATCTGTACATTCTTCTTCCCCTTTTCTGCGCAGCGGAAATGTGATCAGGAAGCTGGACCCTCTGTAAGGCTCGGATTCAATTGTAATGCCATAGGGTTCCCCGCAGGCCAGCCGGATGCGTCTGTGCACATTCCGCACACCGATACTACCCTGTTCGTACCCCCCCCGGGTTGGTTTCCGGGCGGCTGATGTACTCTTCCAGCTCTGACTTTTTCCTATTGTCCATTCCGACTCCGTCGTCCTCCACTCTCACGCACAGTGTCTCTTCCCTGCTCTCCACCATGATCTCTAAGGTCCCGCTTCCCGTCATGGGCGCAATGCCGTGAAGAATGGCATTCTCCACCACAGGCTGCAGAATAAAGCGCAGAATCAGACACTGCTGCACCTTGGGCTCCACATGGTAAAAGACTTCAAATTTATCCCGGTAACGCACTTTCTGGATGTAAACATAATTCTCCACATGATGCAGCTCCTGCTCCACAGTGACGAATTCTCCGTAGTCTTTTCCCAGGCTGTAGCGGAAGATCTCTCCCAGCTTGCCACAGAGCTCGCACACCGTAAATGCCTGCCGTACCGCCGCAATAGAGCTGATGGTCTCCAATGTATTGTACAGAAAATGAGGATTGATCTGAAGCTGGAGATTTTGCAGCTCCACCTCTTTTTTCTCCAGTTTCTGAACATAATTTTCACGAATCAGGGAATTGATGGTCTCCAGCATATGGTTGAACTGATCGTCCAATATCCGAAGCTCGTCCTTTCCGGAAACGGACTCCGTGACCGAGAAATCCCCCGTCTCCACACGCTTGAACTTGTTTACCAGAAAATTAACTCTCTTGGAAAACATTCCCGCAAACACATAGCAGCCCGCGCTGTCAATGACAGTCACCAGAAAAATCAGCGGAAAAATCATATTGTTAACTTCCCGGCGCTTTTCCTCCAGTCCGGCCCTGCCGAAAGAAAGCAGGAGGTTTAAGCCGCACTCCTCCAGCCGCTGAGCGCAAACCATCTGCCCGTTCACATTCCGGACCACCCCGTCTGCCTGGCTTTCCCGGCGAACCATTTCCAGGCACTCCAGCGCTTCTTCCTCTTCCATTCCGCCTGTTTGATACCAGTTGCGCCCGTTATCGTCAAAAACCGCCACCCGGAATGTATTTCTGTCTTCCCTGGCCGGCGCGAAGAGACGGGGCAGATAGAATTCCAACCTCACAATCCCGATCTGTTCCCACTTCATGGCCGTTATGTTCTGATAGAGGATGGGATATACCAACACACCCAGATTTTCACCTGCGCGCACGGGATTTTCATAGTAAAACCATTCATTCTCTGCATTTTTCCACAACTGATACCACTTTTCCCGCGCCGCCGCGTCCCCCATGGTAACCCTGCTGCCGTAGACCGGCGTATCCTCCAGATAAGAGTAAATCAGGCAGTTACGGATGGTGTTCCTGTCGTCTGAAAGCAGAGACTGGGAGACTTCCTCGCTGATCATCTTGCCACGGATATAGGGATTGAGCTCCCCGTTCCTGAGCTGTTCATTGATTACGGTATTTTTTGAGATGAAATCCAGGCTGGTCTCGTACTGCTTCACCTTTTCCTGAACCGTTCCCAGATACTGGGAGGCCAGAAGCTCATAGGAGTGGGTCAGTTCCTGCCCCGCCAGGCTGTTCATACGGCTGTACATAAACATTCCCAATATGACAATGGGCAGAATACCCGCCACAAAGAAAAACAGAGCCAGTTGGTAAAAAACCGTACTGTAGCGCTTTCGCTCCACGCTTCCGCCCCCTTCGCATAAAATATCAGTTTCTAGTATAGAGGCAAAAGCGGAAAGCGTAAATGACAAAAAGTAATATTCGCTGTGGATTTTTTGTAACAGATTTCAGAAAATCACAATGATTCCGAAAACGCATTGGCCGCAATGCCAAAGGCAACGGATAAGTTAAGCGAATCGATTTCGTGATTATGTTCAATATATATGCTGTCCCCGTAATGATGAAAAATCTCAGGAAGCCCCGATCCCTCATTGCCAAAAACGAGGGAAAAAGGGGTTTTCCGCGGCCTTTCTTTCAAATCCTTTAAGTTGATTTTGCCGTCCAGCATAAACAGATAGATTTGACGGTCTGAAAATCTCTGTCTGTACTGTTCAAACGAATCGTAACAGGTAAATCGGACATGAAAAAAGGCGCCCATGGAAGACCGAATTGTCTTTGGATCATATATATCCACACTTGGTTTGATGATGACATAGTCCCTGAACCCAAACCCCAGCCCTGTCCGCAAAATGGTACCCAGGTTTCCGGAATCGCTGGGATTGACCAAAACAACATGCTGTTTTCCGGGTTCAATATTTCTGTCACGTTTGTCAAAGATACCTATCACATAGACATTTTCTTTCGTGGACAAACGCTGAAACGCTTTTTGATTTACTTCCATGGGCAATTGCGCTTCCTTACAGATTTGAAACATATTGTATTTGTTATCTTTTGGCACATAATCAGGATGCACATAGATCTTTCGTATGGGGTATATGTCCTTTTGGGAGATCAGTTCAATTGTGAGAGCCATTCCCAAGGTATAGGAATAGGCCGCGTCATGTTTATACCGCTTTATTTCCATCCCGTTCACTTTTCTTTCCATAAAGCTCACCGCCGCTGCTTATGGGATTATCCTTTCTTCCAATATGTCCATTTCGTCATAATCTTTGGGTGCAGCGAAGTGAAAACCCTCCGGCAGCGGATAGTCCAATCTATCCTGAAAATCGAACCACATATCGCACCGCTCATGAACCTGGCGGTATCCCAGCTTCCTTGCGGCATTGATCAATGCGGTTTGTCCGCCAAACATAATCATTTGCCTTTCCCCCTCCTTTTGGGGCATATGTTCGTCCGCGTAGGCTATCATCTCCGGGGCGAGCTCTTCATATCCCGGTTTCAGGCTGAAATAGATATCCGTCACGGGATTTTCGTAAAAACAAAATGCCGCGATGCCGCCCTGATCCTCCCAGATGCGGTTCTTATAGGAGTAGGATATGTCCATCCAGGAGGAAAACGACGAGAAAGCATACTCGAAGAACGGGGCCGGCACGCCGTTTCTCCAATCCCTCTCATAGATGTCCGACATGAACTGATAGATCTTTCCGCAATCACCCAATACGCTGAATTGCCTTGTTGTCATATGTTTCATTTGCCTCTTCTCCTTCCGTTTGATGTCGCGATGCCGCCTTGATGTGTCAATCCCATTGTACGAAACCGGAAGCATACTCACAAGTAGAGAGTATGACTATAGTGAAACTTGCCCCTTGCTATACGGAAACGGAGGATGGGACAGCCGTGACATCTACGGGCGTTACTGTCACGGATTCGCCGCTCACGTAACTGCCTGTGAACAGCAGCCTGCGTTCTATGGGCAGCCATCGATACTGCCAAAAATGTGTTGCAATTCCGATTTTCATATGATATGATGAAACCACTTCAAAAAATCTATTTTTCATAACGGCATAAGCTGT
>JAAWOU010000125.1 GCA_022799755.1 Lachnospiraceae bacterium | reverse complement strand
GTACTATAAGTACACAACACGAGTTATGACCGTACTCCAACTGATTTTTACCCCAGTTCGAGTACTTCAAGTACTATGCTTTAGGTACACGAGTTATCTTGTATGTATTTGTCTATAAATCCAGCATACCTCCTGTTCCTTAATAGATTCCGGCTGTATTCCTTAACAAATCTAAAGCCCCTGCAGACTATCTTATCTCCACAGATGCTGTTACTGTTCACGAGTAGTTTCGCGAGGTGTTTTCGTGCGTTTTTTACACAAAAATCTTGAAACTGCATGCTTTCATCTGGTTTTACCGTTATAGTGAGAATCTTTACATTCGTTGCAAAAAGCCAGAATACTTCTATCGAGGCATGCTCCAATTCGGTGCCGAATATATAACTGGTGGAAATCCTGTCTGACATGCCCTGGCAAGTCGCCAGTACAAGTCCCAGGAGCGCCAACGGCCGGAACAGGAAAGTCGTAAGGCGAAATCGTGAAGTGATTGAGCTTCGTTAGAATTATCGATTGTGTGTGGCGGCAGCTGCCTCCCTGGGGCACCAACAAGGATTCGTCATTAAACCAAGACTAAGAGCACTCACTGAAGTCTGAGAGCACGGCATACCTGATATTATTATATTTGCCATACCTGGGAGGCCTGGATAGTTCCGGACATGAACCGGCAGGAAACATCGGTCAGTGCTATGGCGAGTGTGAACGAAGACTACCGAGAAGTCGGATTCGCCCCTGGAGCCGATGAAAGAAGTAACGACTCTGGAGGGAAAGAGCAGACAATAAATATGAATATCCTAAAGATAGTTGAAGTATCCGGCCTTAAACTCGCTTTCAAAAAATCCATTGCGCCTTATTTCCGGAAATGCTATAATCTTCATGAATATCCGCTGTAAAAGCCCGTTCTCTGAGGTATTCAGCAACTGCTTACATTATCGCGATATCGACAAGAAAAGTTCGGAGGCAAAAAGCCATGGATATCAGAATCAAAAAAGAAATGTCCGCGGACTACCGCCAGATAGAGGAACCGGAACGGTTTCCCTCATCCTATATTTTTCAGCTCACAAAACCGGGCATACGCAATCCCGTCTGTACTTTGATCCGTGCAAAGGCCGGGGTATGCGTATACCGTGTAAAATCAGAGGGGAAAAGGCTGATCCTGAAAGTCTTTGAGAAGGAAGAGGACACACGGGAAATCCAAAATTATCTGATCCTGTCAGAACTTGGGATTCCCACCCTGCCGTTATTGGGCTACACGGAAAATGCGATCCTTTTGCCCGATGTGGAAGCGTCCGATGATTACAGGCTGGGTGTGGAAAACGATATGGGCGACCCCCGGGCGGCAAGGGCCATCGCAAAGTGGTACAGGGCGCTTCATGAAAAGGGCAGCGCCTATCTTTCGGGCAAGGAGATTTCCATGTACGACGAATCGGACGTAATCACCCCGGAAAATATGAAGCTGGTGGCGGAAAAGACCGGCACTGTGGGCAATGCGCTCTGGCAGATTCTCCGGACCCATTACAGCGAGATTCGCAGCCGAATAGATTCTCTGCCCCGGACATTGACGTACAACGATTTTTACCGGACGAATCTGATCATATCGAAAGACCAGAAAACCGCTTTCATGTTCGATTACAATCTGCTGGGAAAGGGCATTGCTTACGGCGATATCCGAAATGTCACCGGCTCCCTTTCCCGGGAAGCGGCTGAAGCCTTTCTGGAAGAATACGGTGATCACATCTCCGGGGAAGAGAAAAGAGCGGATGCCTTTATAGCGCCTCTTGTGACGCTGTTCGGCGCATGCAGCCGCGATTCGTTTCCGTCCTGGGCAGAGCCCTCACTGGAGGAGTTGAAAAGCGGCGGCATACTGAGGCATCTCAGGGAATGGACAGGCTTAGGTGCGGCAGGCGCATAGTACCGGCAGGGTCATACTTGTCGTGCCCGCTTCCGGCTGCCGTGTATGTGTCTGCAAAAATTTCCGCCGGCCCGGAAGCGTCTTGTATTCCCGCTTTTCCCATGCAGTCCACGCCGCACCTCGCATATTCACAGTCTGATGTTAAGGGGCGCTTATCAGCCCGGTATCCCCTCCACGCAGTTGGCCATCAGCATGGCAATAGTCATGGGGCCTACGCCTCCGGGCACGGGCGTGATATAGGATGTCTTCGGCGCAACGCTGTCGAAATCTACGTCCCCGCAAAGCTTATTGTCCGCATTCCTGTGGATGCCTACGTCAATCACTACGGCCCCGTCTTTTACATACGTCTCGTCCACCATCTTAGGCCTCCCTACCGCTGCCACCAGAATGTCTGCACGTTTCGTGATCTCTTTCAGATTCTTCGTCCGGGAATGGCATACCGTCACCGTGCCGTTCTCCCGCAGCAGCAGCATGGCCATGGGCTTGCCCACGATGTTGCTGCGGCCCAGCACCACGCACTCCTTTCCCTCTATGGAGATGCCCGAGCGCTTCAGCAATTGGATGACGCCTGCGGGGGTGCAGGAGACGTAACCGGGCCTGCCGATGCTTAAGTTCCCCACGCTCACGGGGTGGAAGCCGTCCACATCCTTTTTAGGCGCGATGGCAAGGAGCACCCTTTCTTCATTGATATGGGAGGGCAGGGGAAGCTGTACCAAAATCCCGTTCACATCTTCGCGTCCGTTCAGCTCTCCGATGATGCCCAGCAGCTCCTCCTCTGTAGTCTCCTCCGGCAGTTCGTAGGAAAGGGAACGGATTCCCACATATTCGCAGGCTTTCTTCTTGTTGCGCACGTACACCGAGGACGCGGGGGCTGCGCCTACCTGGATCACCGCCAGTGTCCGTTCCATGCCCTGCTCTTTCATGGCCGCGACTTTCTCCCTCAATTCGTCCTTGATTTCCTGGGAAATCTTTTTTCCGTCTATGATTGTATACATCACATCCTCCTATGCCATTACTCTATCTCCATATATTGCCCCATGCCGGTAGGTCGGGCAGCAAAACCGAGCTTTTCCTAAAAGAGCTCCTTTCCTTTCACCGCTTCACACTGTCATTCTGTGCATACAGCTTTCCCGTCAATGAACGCATGCTTCACTTTCGTGGAGACTTCAAAGGGACAGCCGTCCGTGATGACTACATCCGCGTCTTTCCCTGTTTCCAGGGATCCCACCCGGTCCGCGATGCCCGCATGCTTTGCGGGATTGATGGTGATGGCCTGAAGCGCAGCAAAGGGATCCATCCCTGCCTGTACCGCCAGGCCTGCGCACAGGGGCAGGTACTCCTGGGGAATTACCGGGGAATCCGTGATGATGGACACCTGGCAGCCTGCGGCCGCCAGCACGCCAGGGGTAGTCCAGCTCTTATTGCGCAGCTCGAACTTGGAGGCGCTGCCCAGAGTAGGTCCCACCGCCAGAGGCACGTTCTCTTTCACCAGCTCATCCACGATCAGGTGCCCCTCCGTCACATGCTCCAGGGTGATCTTCAGGTCGAATTCCCTGGCGATCCGCAGGGCGGTAAACAGATCCTCCGCGGCATGGGCATGGGCCTTTAGAGGAATCTCTTTTCGCATCACGGGAAGCAAAGCCTCCAGCTTCATGTCAAAGGCAGGACGCTTGGAGATATCGTCCCCGGCGGCCTCCTTTTTCTCCATATACTCTCTGGCCTTAAACAGGGTCTCCCGCAGCAGCGCCGCTGTGGTCATGCGGCTGGAGTCTTTCTTGTCCCGGTACACCCGCTTGGGGTTCTCGCCGAAAGCACATTTCATGGCCACAGCGTCCCGGACCACCATGTCATCCACCCTTTTGCCCACGGTCTTAATGGTCGTAAAAGTACCGCCCAGCACATTTGCGCTGCCGGGACCCGTGCAGACGCAGGTGACGCCAGCCGCCGCTGCCTTGGGAAACGCCGGATCCATGGGCTTCACCCCGTCGATTCCCCGCATCTGGGGACTGATGATGTCGTTCATTTCATTATAGTCCATTCCCTCGTAGCCGATGCCGTAGCCGTCTAAGCCTATATGTCCGTGGGCTTCCACGAAGCCGGGATACACCTGCAGGCCGTCTGCGTCCACTACTTCCGCGTCCCCGGGGATTTCCAGGTTTTCCCCGATTGCCTTAATCTTGCCGTCCTCCACCAGAATGTCCGCCTGGAAGCCCTCTCTGTGCACGCCGTCATGCACTGTTCCGTTTTTAATACAAATCATACTCCCATCCTCCTCTGCCATACTGCTTCCTTTATTCCTCATTAGCTTAACATCCGTCGGTTCTTTTGTCAACGCATGAACCACCGCCTCGCCGCACCCAGGAAAGCAACTCCGGAAACACCCCGGAAATCATACCCGAGACACAGCAGAGCGGCCGGATCCATCAATATCTCCGCCGCTCTGCCTTTCATATCCTTTTCCCGCTCTCAATACACATAAGGCATCCTGCCCGTAATCTCCTCATAACAGGACAATATTCCGTCCAGCGGAATGCACCAGAATCGGAGAGGCTCCTCGGAATAGGCAAATGCCATGCCGATCAGATTCCCATAGCCGTCCATCACAGCGGAGCCGGAGTCTCCGTGTATCAATTCAACGGTCACCTCCGTGTGGTCTCTCTGATCAAACCATTCAAAATCCTGTTTGATCTTGATTAAATTTCCCGTGCTCTTATGTAACAGGCCGCCCTCTTTGTCCACACGTTCCAGCGCCAGCTCAATCTCCTGTTGATCCAGACTCTCCCAGTAGCTCCGGTCGATATGCACAGTCATTAGCTGCTCCAAAAGCTCCACAGGCACATCTTCCGTGGCCACTTTCGCCACGCCAACGTCATAAATCTCGCTGACTCCTACCTTTTCTCCCTGCAGCTTCGTTCCGTCATAGAAGTACACGTCCCAGTCCTCATACTTATCTACAACATGGCTGTTGGAGCAGATATAAATCGCATCCTGTGTAATCTCCATGATATAGCCGGAACCGGAGCTGTATCCTCCCATGCCCACATCATGGTAGAGCTGCACCAGCGCGGGACGCACATCCTCCAGCATCTCCTCAATGTCCTCCCGGTCCGAGGCCCCCGCGTCATAGATATTCGGAGCTCCGCAAATGTAATCTAAGCGGTAGTCGATCCGACGCTTTCCGATGAGCCCCTGTATCTCGTCCGCAGACGCCACAGTCACAAGCGTCTCCTCCACAGTCTCCAATCCGTAACTGTCCCTGGCCAGATAGCGGAGCGTATAACAGCCCTCCTGATCCAGCTTCACATCGGAATCGTCTATCTGTATCTCATCAGTCAAATTTCCGTCCACGTCGTCTCTCGCGGACACCTCTGCCTGATAATCCGGCGTGCTTCCCGGAATGAGATAAAACTCACGGATTCCCTCAAAGGCCGGAGGCGTATCCACGATCACGCTGACCTTTCCCTCTGCCATGTTTCCGGCCCGGTCTCTGGCGCCGATTACCAGTGTATATTCTCCTGCCCGGTCAAAGGTAAGCTCATAGCAGGGCTCATCGTCCTCCACAAAGAAAGCCTCCGCCTCCCTGTCCACATCCGTCACGCCTGCTATCACATCCGTGACGTCACAATCCCTGTCCGTGGCCAGATAGACCTGGTTCTCTCTCCACAGGATTTGGGGCGGCACCGTATCCTGAATGATGATCCGGTAGGCGAACTGCTTTCTCCCGTGGGTTACCACTGCCATGTAAGTGCCTGTCTGCTCCTCGTTTACCCCCGAAAGATCCAGTTCTCCCAGATGCACGGACCAGTCCGTACCCGTGAGATAATCCCCAATATCCCTGCTGACTGCATCTCCGTATTCATATGTCATTTCCGTGAACGCCGGTTCTACGCGGTAGATCCGGAAATAAAAAAACAGGCCTCCTGCCGCAAGCAAAAACAGGCATATCCCGAAAACAATTCCTTTTGAGCTCCTATGTCTAACGTCAGCGCTTTTCACCTTAACTCTTCCACCCTTTATCCTTTCCGCATTGTACTGCTCGGAATTCTCTCTATGTCAAAGTATCATTCTCTCGAAAATGTAATCGTCCGTTTCTATTATACACAGCCTCCCGGCAAATTACAATAAGCGGGAGACCTGGGTAACGGAATTCTTTCCTTGTGCTTTGGCTCCCTCCATGTTAAAATACAGATATCTCCGGCGATGCCCGACAGACAGCGCCGGCCCCAGAGCCCTATCTTGCATTACAGCTTTATCGTCAGCAGGAAAACGGACTGATTGGAAGAGGAGGAATGATATGGCACATGGAATCTGCTATCTGGTAGGCGCAGGAGAAAATACAGGGCTCGATTTCACTCTTTCAGAAAATGACTACGTCATTGCCGTGGACGGAGGGCTTACGGTTCTGGAGAAAGCGCATATCACGCCGAACCTGGTTGTGGGGGATTTTGATACGCTTGGGTACTGTCCTACCCATCCCAATGTCATCCGCCTCAACCCCATAAAAGACGACACGGATACCCTGGCCGCCTTGAAAGAGGGCATATTGGAGGGCTTCAACCTGTTCCATTTCTACTGCGGCACCGGTGGCCGCATCGAGCATACCATTGCCAATATCCAGCTGCTGGCCTTTCTGTCCCAGAACGGCAGACAGGGCTTTCTTCACGATGGAAACAGCGTCCTGACCACGATTACCAACGGCAAATTGACCATACCCAGGAAAAAAGCCGGATTGATATCCGTATTTTCATACACAGACGAATGCCAGGGTGTAAACCTGCAAGGGCTGAAATATGAGCTTACCGACGCTGTCCTGCACAGCACTTTTCCCCTGGGAATCAGCAATGAATTCAAGGACACGGAAAGTTCCGTTTCCGTAAGGAAAGGGACACTGCTAGTGGTACTGCCCAAGGATGTGGTGGGGGGACTGCTTTATATGCCCTCCCACGGCTCAACCATCCCACCGCACTTGGCATGAATCAGTATCTATCTGTCATTCCACCCCCAAAGCCTTAAACACCGCATCCTCCGCACTGTTATAAAAAATCAAGTTAAAACTTCCAATCAACTCCGCCGGCACGCTGCTTAAGTCCCCCGCAGAAGAAATGGGCAGCAACACTTTCCTCGCCCCATTGTCCAGACAAGCCTGAAGCACACTGGCCAGTCCATCGTCCACCTTTTGCAAAATGCCACTGATGCTGATTTCTCCCAGCACGGCCATGCTGCCCAGGACAGGCCTGCCTAAGCTAATGGAACACAAGGCAATCAAAGTAGGCAGTGCCAGCCTGTCCGTCATGCCGATACCCTGCAAATCCTGATAATGCACAATATAGTCTTTCGTGGTGGTGCTGATGGTGC
>JAAWOU010000025.1 GCA_022799755.1 Lachnospiraceae bacterium | reverse complement strand
CCCATTTTCAGCTTCGCATTCCACACCATTGCAAAACATACGTTCTCTGTTCTCACCTTGATTTCGGGCCAAAAATCAGGGAGTTTCGCAATTACCTACCGCATATTTTACCGTCTGGTCAGCAGGCTTTTTCTGGTGACCAGATTGACAAAGCCTCCGCCTTCCTTATAAGCTCTGATGTTGTCAAACACAAACTTAAGCATACGTTCCTCCCTGTCGGGGAGCTGGGGGGTGATATGGGGGGTTATGATAACGTTTGCCATATCCCAGAAAGGACTGTCTGCAGGGAGGGGCTCTGTCTCAAAGGTATCCAGTCCCGCACCGGCAATCCGGCTGCTTTGCAGAGCATCGATCAGGGCAGGCTCATCGATCAGGGCGCCCCGGCCCATATTGATCAGATAAGCGGATTCTTTCATGGCTGCCAGTTCCCCGGCACCGATCATATGCCAGGTACTGTCGTTAAGTTCAATGGAAAGCACCACATAATCACATCCGGACAGAAACTGCTTCAGGTCATCCCCGTCCCGGGAACCGAACATTTCATCAATATTCGGTTCCGGTGTCCGTGTCCGCCTCCACCCCAGGACTCTCATGTCGAAACCTTTGCAGAGTCTGGCAAGCTCCAGTCCGGTCTTTCCTGCGCCGATGATCCCCACCGTTTTCCGATACATTCCGGTCCGCATAAAATACTCCCGTCCCGCCGCCCATTGATGTCTGGCCTGGGCGCGATGGAGACCCGGCAGGTCGTAGGTCAGAGCCATCATGAACATCAGTGCATGTTCCGCAAGGGCCGGGGCGCTGCGTCCGCTGGAGCTGGTAAGGATGATGCCCCTGTCAAACAATTCTTCCGAAGCAGATTTTTCCACACCGGCGCGGCAGCAGTGTATCCATTTCAGGTTCGGGCTTGCCAGGACACAATCCTCCACATCCCCGTTCATGATGGCCACATCCACCTCCCTGGATGCCTCGGCGATCTTTTCTTTTGAACCGGGGCCGTAGGGCATACAGAAAGTAACTTCCGCAGGAGCCAGGGCGGCTCTCAGTTTTTCTTTGTTTTCCGGACCGATCATGGCTGTTACAATTACTTTTTTGATTTCCGGCACAACTTTTCCTCCTCTCCTTTTGTTTTTCTTTCATATTTGTTATTATGATGTTTAGGATAAATTCAGTGTACAGTAGTTTGCTAAATATGGAGAATAAAATATTGCTCAGAAGAATAATCTTTTGCCTTTGCGGAGGACGTGCGCATAAATTTAATCTTCATGGCAGGATTTCGTTCCTTGATTGGGTTTTGTTGTGCTATGATGAGTGGATAAAAAATAAACAGGAGATGTACCATGGATCTGAAAAAAGATGCTGACAGGATCATAAAAGCCGCACTGCGGAAAGTGATGCCGGACGAGGCGGTAGCGCAGGCATTGGCAGGAAAATGTTTCCATGAAGGAAGAGTGTATCTGGTGGCAACAGGAAAAGCAGCATGGCAGATGGCGAAAACGGCAGCCGCTATTCTGGGGGACAGACTGCAGGCCGGTGTATGCGTGACGAAATATGAGCATGTGAAGGGTGATATCCCGAAGGTTCAATGTTTTGAAGCAGGACATCCCGTGCCGGATGATAACTCTTTTCTGGGTACGCAGGCGGCTCTGGACCTGGTGAGTGATCTAAAAGAAGAGGATACTGTTATTTTTTTATTGTCAGGAGGAGGATCGGCTCTTTTTGAAAAACCTCTGATTCCCGGCCAGGAGCTTTCCCGTATTACGGAACAGCTTCTGGCCTGTGGGGCGGATATCACGGAGATGAACATCATACGCAAGCGGCTTTCCGCCGTAAAGGGAGGGCGCTTTGCGGAAATATGCGCCCCCGCCAGGGTGTATAGTATCGTGCTAAGTGATATATTGGGTGACCCATTGGACATGATCGCTTCCGGACCGGCATATCCTGACAGCAGTACCTGTGAGCAGGCGCTTGCGGTTGCGGAAAAATACCGGCTTCGCATCAGTGGGCAGGCAATGGAATTATTGAGGGAAGAAACGCCAAAGGAACTGGACAATGTGGAAACCGTGATCACGGGAAGCGTGAGGAATCTGTGTCTTGCGGCGGCGGAAGCGTGCAAAGAGCTGGGGTATCACCCCATGATCCTGACGGATCGGCTGTGCTGTGAGGCCAGGGAGGCGGGGAGCTTTCTGGCTTCCATTGCCAAAACCCATCAGGATTCCCAACAGAGTCTGGCCTTTCTGGCAGGCGGCGAGACCATCGTGCATCTAACCGGAGCCGGAAAGGGAGGGCGGAATCAGGAACTGGCATTGGCGGCAGCGGAAGGGATATCCGGTTTAAAGGATACCGCCGTATTCAGCATAGGAAGCGACGGAACGGATGGACCTACGGATGCCGCCGGAGGATACTGTGACGGATACACAAAAGAGCGCCTGAGATTCATGGGAATCGAGATCTACCAGGCGTTACAGGATAACAATGCCTATATGGCGCTGGAAGCAGCAGGCGGACTGATCAAAACAGGCGCAACCGGTACTAACGTCAATGATGTCGCCGTATTGTTGATTAAAAGGGGCTGCTCCCGCTGTCAGGCCGGAACAGCTTACGGCAGTCAATGAAGCTCTGCAGCAGATTCGGAAACGGACTGCTTTAACTTTCCATACTGTCGGAGAGCAAGTGCGATTGCAACTGCCGCGGCTGTGATATCTGCGATGATGTGTGCGATAATATTTCCGGTCACGCCAAACAGGGCGTTCGTTGCATAGAGCAGCGGAATCAGGAAGACACCCTGACGCAGCATGAAATATTCCTGTTCTTCTTTCTTATCCATATCTTATTCACCCAATATTTTTATCGACAAATGTTGATTGCTAATGGTATTATAATAAAAGAGGAAAGTATATACAGTCATCAATTTCAGATTGAAATGCAAGATGATCAACGGATCTGTAAAATCTGTTGATTAAATATTGATTCAGGAAGACGGATATGAAAACAGATACCAGAGTAAGAGCCGGTGGAAAAATTAGCGGAATTTGCCGGCCGGGCGACCATGGCCGTGACGCGGGGGTTTGCGTAAAAGAAAAGGAGCGGTTCAGAAAGGGGTGAAAGGGTGGAATATGATGTGCGGGACAGTTTTTTCCGGATGCTGTTGGACTGCTATGGATTGTGGACGTGGGAATATGACGCGAAGCTGGATTTATTGACGACTAACAGTATAGCTCCGTATTTTCACGGATTGCTTCTGCTGGGCAGAGACCGCAGGGAAGTGATACTGAGCCATGGACAGAAGACGACGCTGCCTCTTATCATAAGCAATACGATAGGAACGATGTGGGCGGTAGTGGCAAAGCATGATGAGGATGGAAAGACGGAGGGCTTTTTTGCGATCGGACCGGTGCTTACGGGTGAATATGCCAGAAGAGAGGTAGAGCAGGCGGCAGACAAACTGAATCTGAGCATTCGGAATAAGCTGGCGGTTTTGGATTGTGTGAAGGATATCCCCTATGTCAGTATCAATGTGCTGTTTCAGCATGCGGTTGCCCTGCACTATTATGTGATGGGAAGAAAAGTGCGTACCAGTGATTTTGTGTATTATGAAGCGGGGCAGGGGCAGAAACGGCAGGAAACAGAGGATGAAAGGGTGGTTCATGCACCGTTTTTTGTGGAGAAAAAACTGTTGGACATGGTGCGTACCGGAAATCTGGATTATCATGATGCCCTGTCAGTGTCGGGCAGTGTCAGTTCCGGAATCCGCCTGCAGTGTGCCGACCCGGTGCGGCAGGCGAAGTATTCCGTGGTAGCGTTTATCACCTTGTGTTCCCGCGCGGCTATTGAGGGAGGGCTGTCGTCAGAATGGGCCTATACATTGAGCGATACTTATACCGCAGCCGTGGACAGGGCACAGAATGTCAGTCAGATTGCCGCAATCAGCCATACGATGTATGAAGACTTTATACGAAGGGTCAATCAGGTGCGGCGGAGGGCGGGAATATCAAAGCCTGTGCGGATGTGCTGTGATTATATTGATACCCATGTTTCGGACTCCCTGAGCCTCAGGGTGCTTGCAGAGCATGTGGACTATACGGAATATTATCTGTCCAGAAAGTTTAAGGCAGAAACAGGGATGAGTATAAAGGCGTATATCTGTCAGGCGCGTATGAGGGAGGCAAGAAGCCTTCTGAGCGCGACAAATCTCAGCATTCAGGAGATTGCAGACCGGCTTCGGTTCTGCTCCCGCAGTTATTTTACAGAACAATTCAAAAAAGATACCGGGATGCTGCCGGTAGAATATAGGGAAAAACATTTTTTATAAAATCTGCCATGGAAAACAAAACTAATTTTTTGTCTAAATGGCAGATTTTTTGTTGCGGTGATTTCCCTTTGTCTGCTAGAATTATTGTGAAAACTTCTAAAAAATGTCGGATTACAGGTGAAAAAATATAAAAAATATATAATGAATGAAGGAGGTTTTTATGAGTACACAGGCAACTGCAAAAAAAGGACTGCTGGCAAATGCATTCAGCGGTTCGAAATGGGATTCCCGCATCAGATCACAGAACACCACCCGAAAGGAATTGTGGCTGGGGTATGTCCTGGGTATATGGGGAATGGCAATGACAAGTTCTATTGTGAACAGCTATTTCAATCAGTACCTTACGGATGTCATCGGATTTGACTCTACAAAGGGTGCGTGGATAGCGTCTTTTATGGTGCTGTTTCCGGTATTCAGCAAGCTCATTGACGCGGTGACGAATCTTGTTATGGCGAAGATCATTGATTCTACCACCTGCAGGCAGGGAAAAGTGCGTCCATGGCTTTTAATATCCACGCCTTTTGTGTTTGTCAGCATCCTCCTTTTGTTCTGGATGCCATTTACAAAGCCTGTGCATCAGGCCATCTGGATCATGGTGGCATTTAATCTCTATTATAGCGTTTCCTTTACGATGTGGAATATGGCAAAAGAATTGACGGCGCCGGTTTCCACAAGGAATGTGAATCAGCGTAAAAATCTGGCGGTTGCGGCAAGAATCGTGGTCAATGTAGGAACCGGGCTGGTTTCCATTCTTTTCCCGATGATTCTGGCATCGGTCTGCAAAATGGTCAATGGCAACAATGCACAGGGGTATCTGCTGAGCATGTCAATTATGGCATTGATTGGTGTGTGCACTACATTTGTACAGTATTTTTACACCCGCGAACGTGTCACGGAAGAACGCCGTAATCAGAGCGGAGTCGCAAATGCGGAAAGGAATAAAGAAGAAATCCACCGGGAAGAAGGAATGTGGGTTCAGTTCAAAGCCTGCCTGAAAAGTAAATATTGGATCCTGCTTGTGATTATCTTTCTGCTTACGGAAATTTTGACCAATATTCGGAATATTTCACTGATTTATTATTCTGGCTGGGTGGTAAACGGAAATGCGTACGGCAATGTGGGGGCGATTCAGGCGAAGTTTCAGATGATTGCGTTATCGCCAATGGGACCGGGTATCCTGCTGATGCTGCCGTTAACGAAAAAATTCGGGCGGACAAAGACAATATGGACAATGTCGGTTCTGACAGTTGTCGGTTCGATTATGGCATTTATGAGCGCCGGCAGCGGAACAATGATTTATGCAGGGACAGCCCTTGCGGCGATTGGTAATATTGCGTTTAGTTACATGATGTTATCCTTTATGGGAGATGTGATCGATCAGGTGGAGTGGAAAACAAAGATCCGCGCGGATGGGATTACCGGCGGGTTTGTCAGTGCGGTTATGATGTTTGCCGTTGGCATCGCCCAGGGAATCTTTAATCTGGGGCTGATGGTCAGCGGTTATATGCAGCCTCAGCAGGTTGGGACAGATGGGGATATCGCGCTTTATGCCGATCAGGCGGCATCTGCTACAAATTGGATCAATATGGCTTATCAGGGAAGTTATATCATTATTGGCATAATTGTATTCTTTATGTTCTGTTTTGTGTTTAAGCTTGAGGATGACATGCCGAGGATATCCAGAGAACTGCAGGAACGCCATGTGGCGGAATGCAGGGCAAGGGGGATTGAGTACATACCTGCGGAAGAGTTGGAGCGCCGGGAGCGCGAAGAGGCTGACCGTATGGCGGAAGAAATCCGGGTGAGTGAGCTGAAAGAGAAATGCGCGAAGAAAGGACTGGATTTTGAGACGGAGAATCGCAAAGCCCTGGAAAAGATAGCGGCGAAGAAAGCGAAAGCGGAAGCAAAAGCCAGAAAAAAA
The DNA here is from genome assembly GCA_022799755.1 of Lachnospiraceae bacterium. Lineage (GTDB taxonomy): Bacteria > Bacillota > Clostridia > Lachnospirales > Lachnospiraceae > Acetatifactor. Next base: position 39,754 of record JAAWOU010000025.1, on the reverse strand, counting down.
GAGGGAAAATAGTAAGATAGTTTCAATGAGACGGAGATTGTTATATGCGAAAAACAGTAGATTTTAACGACAACTGGCGTTTTGAAAAAACCTCCCGGGTTCCGGCAGAATTGCCGGACTGGGAGGCAGTGACACTGCCCCACACATGGAATGCGGAGGACGGACAGGACGGCGGAAACGACTATTGGAGGGGTACGGCAATGTACTGCAGACAATTTGGCAGGCCGCAGTCTGACGGCAGGGCTGTGCTGGAATTCCCCGGGGCGGCCATGACGGCCGATGTATACTTGAACGGAAAACATCTGGCGCACCATGAGGGCGGCTATTCTGCTTTCCGTGTGGACATCACGCAGGAACTGCGGGAGGAGAATCTGCTCTGTGTGGCGGTGGATAACAGTGTGAACGATACTGTTTATCCCCAGAAAGCGGATTTCACCTTTTATGGCGGACTGTACCGGGGGGTGCGTCTCATTACAGTATCAGAGGAGCATTTTGAACTGGTGAAGGACGGAACCCCCGGGATGAAGATTACGCCGAAGGTGGACGGGAACCAGGCGGTGGTGACTCTGGAAACATGGCAGACAGGCGGGGAAACGGTACGATTTACCGTCATCGGAGACGGACATATGTATAAGGTGCAGGCGCTGGCGGCGGAGGGTTATGCGAAGGCGGAAATCACGATTCCTCAGGTTCATTTGTGGAACGGTGTGGAAGATCCGTTTTTGTATCAGGTAAAGGCGGAGCTGATCTGCGGCGGCATCATAAAGGACGAAATCAGCAGCAGGATGGGCTGCCGGACTTTTGGCTTTGACCCGGAAAGGGGATTTTTGTTAAACGGCAGGGAGTATCCTCTGCGCGGCGTGTCCAGACATCAGGACCGCAAGGGAGCAGGGAATGCGCTTACTGATGAAATGCATCGCGAAGATATGGAATTAATAAAAGAAATCGGCGCCAATACCATCAGGCTGGCTCATTATCAGCATGCGCAGGAATTTTATGATCTGGCGGACGAATACGGCATGGTGGTGTGGGCGGAAATTCCCTATATTACGGCGCATATGCCGGGAGGAAGGGAGAATACCCTGACTCAGATGCGTGAGCTGATCACACAGTGTTACAATCATCCGTCCGTTATCTGCTGGGGGCTGTCCAATGAGATCACGGCAGGCGGCAGCGTGACGGAGGATATGATGGAAAATCATCGTTCATTAAATGATTTATGCCATAAAATGGATGCTGCACGCCCCACCGCTATGGCGCATGCATTTATGCTGGAGACAGACAGTCCGATGACAGAGATTGCGGATGTTAACAGTTACAACCTGTATTTTGGCTGGTATCTGGGAGAACTGCCGCAAAACGACAGTTTCTTTGATGAATATCATGCAAAATTTCCGGGGCGTATCATCGGATTTTCCGAGTATGGCGCGGACGCCAATCCCCAATATCAGGCAGAGAACCCGGAAAAGGGAGATTATACGGAAAGCTATCAATGTGTTTACCATGAACATCTGCTGCAATGTATTGAAGAACGTCCTTATCTGTGGGCAACATATGTCTGGAATATGTTTGATTTTGCCGCGGACGGCAGGGACGAGGGCGGCAGGCACGGAGAAAACCAGAAGGGTCTGGTGACCTTTGACCGCAGAGTAAAGAAGGATGCTTTTTATCTGTATAAGGCAGCGTGGAGCAGTGAGCCCTTTGTACATCTTTGCGGAAAACGTTATGTAAACCGGGAACAGGCGGAAACGACAGTGAAAGTCTATTCCAATCAATCCAGTGTGACGCTTCTTGTGGACGGCAGGGAATATCAGACGCTGACAGGCAGCAGGGTATTCAACTTCAGGATAGCGTTAAATGGTGAACATGAGATTACTGCAATGGCAGGCGGAGAGAAGGATACGATGGTCATCCGAAAAGCGGAAAAGGCCGATCCGCAGTACAGTATGCTGGAAAAAGAGGCAGTGGTCAACTGGTTTGATGCGGATACATTCAGGCCGGACTGCTTTTCCATCAAAGATACGATGGGAATCCTGATGCAGAATCCGAAGTCGGCGGCAATTGTCGGACGGATGATGGATGCTGCAAGGGCATCCCGGGGAGATGTGGCAAAGGCCGCTTCCGGCAATGCCAATCTGGAAAAAATGATGGCCGGAATGACGTTGGAAAGCATTTTAAAAATGGCGGGACCTGCAATTAAGCAGGAACAGATTACGGCGCTGAATGAGGCGCTGCAGAAGATAGAGAAGCGATAGGAAAATAGTGAGGAAAGGAAGCAGTATGAAAACCATTTTAAAAGGAAGTCATACCAAAACCCCATCCGAGCTGGAGCTGAAAAACCGTGCTCTGGCGCGGAAAGCGGCTGCGGAAGGGTTTGTTCTTCTGGAAAATGACGGGACACTGCCCTTAAAGGAAAAAAGGATTGCCCTTTATGGCTCCGGCGCGCGCATGACAGTCAAAGGAGGCACGGGTTCCGGCGCTGTGCGCGAGCGTTACAGTGTGACGATCGCGGAAGGTTTGGAAGCCGCCGGTTATGAGATTACCACAGGAAAATGGCTGGATCGCTTTGATAAATTTTATGCGGATACTTATGAAAGCTATCGCCTGGAGCAGGAAAAAAGAGTAGAGGGAATCCGTGAATTTTATAAGATCTTAAGAATGATAACGCCGTTTGAACATCCGACAGGAGTTCCGGTTACCAGGGAAGATGTGGAAAATTCAGATTGTGACACCGCCGTTTATGTACTGGCAAGGCAGGCGGGAGAGGGGAATGACAGGGAGGATAAACAGGGGGATTATCGTCTGGATGATGTGGAAAAGGAAAACCTGGAGATGGTGTCGAAATCGTACCGGAATCTGGTGGTAGTGATCAATGCGGGCGGTGTCATTGATGTTTCCTTTTTGGATACGCTTCATGTCAGTGCTTTGGTGTATTTTGTGCAGGGCGGAGAAGAGGGAGGAAATGCGCTGGCAGATGTGCTTTCGGGAAGGACAAATTTTTCAGGAAAGCTGGCAACGTCCTGGGCATATCGGTTTGAGGATCTGCCGTCAAATACCACTTATTCCTATCTTGGAAAAGATAAATACAATCAGGAATATAAGGAAGGGATTTATGTAGGTTACCGTTTTTTTGACACTTTCGGAGTAAAACCCCGGTATGCCTTTGGTTATGGATGCAGTTATACGACATTTGACATCGCGTTCAAAGCGGCGGAATTGGAAAAAGGCGCCGTGAAAATTCATGTAAATGCCCAAAATACAGGAGGGGTATCAGGCAAAGAGGTTATTCAGCTGTATGTATCCGTTCCCTTTGGTACGGGAGCGGAAAAACAGCGTCTGATCGCTTTTGCGAAGACGAAGGAACTGCAGCCCGGTGAAAGGCAGGAGCTGATGCTGTATGTGCCCATGAAAGAGCTTGCCTGCTATGAGGAGGACAGGGCGGTCTGGATGCTGCGAAGCGGCGGGTATCTCCTGCGGCTCGGAAACGCTTCTAACCGAAATGTGCCGGTGGCTGTGCTGACGCTGAAAAAGGAAGCTGTTCTGGAACAATGCGAAAATATTTGTCCGCCGCTGCATCCGATTGAAGAAATACAGCCGCCGAAACGGCAGGAAGAGGCTGTGGGCGAAATTCCGGTACTGGTATTAGATGACTACCTGCCGGAGATGATCACACATCAATATAAAACGCCGGAAGAATCAGACCCCCTTGCGGACGAAATGACGGCAGAGCAGCTGGTACGGCTGGCAGTCGGAGCCGGAACATCTGCGAAAGGCCTGCAGGTGGAGGCTATGGGGGCATCCGGTTCCACCACACAGAAGCTGTATGAGGAACTTGGCATTCCCAATGTGATTTTATCGGATGGTCCGGCAGGACTGAATCTCACCAGTCAGGTGGTGGAGATGCCGGATGGCAGTACGAAAGCGGCAAAAGTTGCGGAAACCCTGGAATCTTATAAGCGGTATCTGTTCGGATCCAGCCGGGTGGCGCTGATGAGCCAGATGGCCGAACCTGCAGATGGTATCGTTCATTACCAGTACGCCACTGCCTGGCCATGTTCCCAGCTTTTGGCGCAGACATTCGACACAGAGCTTCTGGAAACGGTTGGAGATGGTGTCGGAGCGGAAATGGAAGCCTTTGGCATCACCGTATGGCTGGCGCCGGGAATGAACATTCACCGCAATCCGCTTTGCGGGCGCACATTTGAATATTACTCGGAGGATCCGCTTGTTTCGGGGAAAATGGCGGCAGCTGTTGTGAAAGGTGTGCAGAAGCATCCCGGAAAAGGAATGAGTGTCAAGCACTTTGCGGCAAATAACTGTGAGCTGGAGAGAAATATGTCCTCTTCCAACATGACGGAGCGTACTCTTCGGGAATTATATTTAAGAGGATTTGAGATTGCGGTAAAAGAGGCGGCGCCAATGACGGTCATGGCGGCTTATAATAAAATCAATGGTGTTTACTGTACAAACAATTACGACCTGTTGGGGAAGGTATTGCGGAATGAATGGGGCTTTGAAGGGATGGTGATGTCAGATTGGGATGCCATGAAGGCAGATCGCGCGGACTGTACCAGGCCGGCCAGCGGTGATATACAGAAGGCACATGCTTCTCAGTGCGACCTTGTGATGCCGGGCAGGGATGACCAGGTGGAAGCGCTTCTTGCCGGCATACAGAGCGGAGTGGTAAAACGGGAAGATTTGAAGCGCAGCGCGGCACGTATCATGAAAATCATCCGTGCAAACACCATAATCGGACTGAATGAGGCTAGGCAACAGTCCGGTTGGGGAACGTGAAGAGGTTTTCTCAGAGATTTTTGATGGATTTTAACGGGAGAGATAGCAATGGTTTACAATGTGAGCATGAAAATAGAGCATCTGCTGGAAAATGAAAAGGCGGTGCGGATTCTGGGTCAGTATCTGCCGGGACTTTTAGAGAGAGCGGCAGGAAACACACAGGCAGTAAAACTGTCGGTGGAACAGATGGTGCGGTATTCGAGGATACCCCGGGCAGAAGTCATTCTTGCTAAGCTGGATGAGGCGCTGCAGGAACTGAATACGCCGGAAAATGCCATCAGCCCGTCCGAGGCGAAATTAATTCAATATTTCCATGAGATTGCGGAAAAAGAGAAAGAAAAGGCAAGGGAAGAGAAAGCCGCGCATGTGCAGGACGCGATTTATCCGGGACAGCCGTGGATGGACACGAAGGGCGAACGTATTCAGGCACACGGCGGAGCGGTATATTATGAGGACGGCGTATATTACTGGTACGGTGAAAATAAGGCGCATACAGACGGCAAAAATGGTATCTGGACATGGGGATTGAAAGTTTATGCTTCGAAAGACCTTTATAATTGGGAAGATTTAGGCTACCTGATTCCGCCGGTGCTGGATGACCCCAACTGTGCGCTGTTTCCTGCCAAACGTGTAGACCGTCCGCATATTATAAAGTGTCAAAAGACGGGAAAGTATGTCTGTTGGATCAAGCTTTCCGGACCGGAAGCGGCTTTTACCATCTGGCAGGCGGATAAACTGCTCGGACCATATGTGCCGGTAGAGAATCTGTACAATCCGGGCGGGCACAAAGCAGGGGATTTTGATTTGATTGTGGATGAAGAAAGCCAAAAAGGTTATATTTATTTTGACGCGGATCATGCATCCATGCTTTGTATGGAACTTTCAGATAATTATCTGCAGGCGGAAAAAGAAGTGACAATGAGCTACCGGAACCTTACACCGCCTTTTACGCGCGAGGCGCCGGCGCTGTTTGAAGCAGACGGCAGGAAGTATATGGTGACAAGCGGTATGACAGGCTACATTCCGAATAAGAGTGACGCGGCGGTGTCTGATGGCTGGGAGGAAGAATTTGCCAGTCTTGGTAATCCGCATGTGCAGGATAGTTCCAATGCATCTTTTAACAGCCAGATTTCAAAAATCTTCAAAGTAGAAGGAAAAGAAAACTGCTTTATAGCCATGGCAGACCGCTGGGTTCCTGCCTATACGGTGGATGCAAGGATTGCGGATTTGTTTACCAGAGTGATTGCAAGTAACTATGAACCGCAAAATTATCAGGCCACAGACGAGGAACGCCGGGAGATGTATGCCGCGAATGTATTGGAAGAGGCAGATACTTCCATGGCGGATTATGTGTGGCTGCCGATTCGGATAGAGGCGCCGTGTGAGCGGTATCCGCAGGGCCGCGTTCTGATAGAATGGAAAAATAAGTGGCGGGTAGAGGACATGGTGTAAGGCTGCTTTCTGGCCATGTCCGGAAGACCTGACCAGAGAGGCGCTGCTTAGAGGTATAGAGGATGGAAAAGTGTCCGTTTCAGATCTAAAGCGCAGCGCGGGTGTTGCAACTGGTTCGCCGGAATACAGAGATTTTATGGCTTGTTTCTCCAATTACAGCAAAGATTCTGATATATTGTACCAAGCCGCTTACGCGGCAGCTTGCCAATATTGTCCCTTTGTGGTACACTAAGTATAGTTCAAGGTTGCAGTTATGTTTTCAGACAATTCATCAAGATGTTTCTGGAATGATTCAAATTCCTAAATGAATTGTCTGAAAACAGCCTCGCGTCTTGGTACAATCGTGAAGAATCACATTCAGGGCAGCTTTATCATTTGTACAAGTCTGTCCTTTCTCTCTGCCCCAAATATGATACTTCACTTAGGAATTATACTGCACACCGATTGAATTTGCAGTACAACCCGACTGCAGACCGCCAGCCAGGTACTTTCCTTAAGGCATCACTGTAAATCCCGGCGGTCTGCAGTATATGAGAAGGATAATGCCGGGAATAGTTTTGCGGAAAAGGTTGGGAGATGCTAAGAGATGGAGATAAGTGCTGATTATCAAGTTCTGCTGGTAGATGACGATGCAGAACTGTGCCGCTCTATGGGGGATATGTTTGCGAAAGAGCCGCAATTTTGTGTGATTGGAAAGGCCGGAAGCAAGGTGGAAGCCCTGGATATGCTTAAGGAACACCCAGTCGATATTGTGTTCACGGATATTCAGATGGAGGGCGGCAGCGGCTTCGAACTGGCGGAGGCAATCCACAGGCTGTATCCGAAGATTATGGTGGTCTTCCTGACCGGATATGCCAAGTTCGCTCTGGACGGCTATCTGTATGGTCCGGTGGATTTTCTGGTCAAACCGGTCCGGCGGGAGCGCCTTGAGCGGACTCTGGAGCGGATCAAAGAACGGCTGCGGGGGGATTCGGGTAAGGCTGAGCCTGTACGCATCGGAATTCCCACAGATGCCGGGTACCGCATTGTCGAGACATCGCAGATTGCTTATCTGGTGAAAGAAGAGCGCAGAGTGAAGATTGTCTGGAAGGATAGCTCTTGCGATTATACGGGGAAGGCCATGCAGGAACTGGAAGAAATCCTGTTGGATTACGGTTTTTTCCGCTGCCATCAATCCTGTCTGATTCCGCTTTCCGACATATGCAGCATTCAGAAAGAGCTTTTTGGCCGGGCTTACAAAATCCGGTTGAATACGGCTGAACTTCCGCTGAGCAGAAAGAAGTATTATGTGCTAAAGGAACTTCTCGGCAAAATGGGGATATGCCAGATGAAGTGAACTTGAATATGAAACGGGGTGTAGATTGTATGAGACAGCAAACAGCGCAGATTCTGATGTGGCTGCTGACGGTGACGGCAGCAGCCATGGTCGGCCTGACGTTTGGCGGTATCAGAGGGAGGGCTTCCTGTCAGGGAAGCAGAGGGCTTTTGCCGTTTCGCATAGGCCTTGCGGCAGTGATTGGCACGGATACTGCCGGGGTGGCTCTTCTCGCTGGCCGGATACTGACATGTTCCGCCCTGTCAGTAGGAAGCAGGGCTGCGGCAGGCGGGTTCCTGGCGGTGGGATGCCTGTTTGTCCTCTCTTTTTTGGCGTTTCATCCGGTGTCTCTCTTTCCGGAGGAATCGGCAACACTGAATCCGGCAGACGGAAAACAGCAGCGCCGCTTAAGGCTCTGCCTCTGGAGCCTGCTTGTGGAATATATAGTTTATGGCGGTTGGCTTATTTTTCTGCTGTGCCTGGGAAGGCGAATGTCCGCCGCCGCAATGGCAGCAACGGCCTTTCTGGCGGCTCTGTCCATGATATTCCTCCTGTGGAAAGGGAGGCAGTCCGTGGAGACTACCTATGAGAGGATAGAGACCCTTGTGGACAAGCAGTATCAGGCGGAACTTCTGAATTTCATGCAGGTCATCCGCGCCCAGCGCCATGATTTCAATATTCATCTGCAGGCAGTGGTGGGAATGATTGAAAGCGGCCGCTATGAGGACTGTGCCGGATACGCGAGGGAGATGGCGAAGAGCGCGGAGCGGCTGAATGATGTGCTTCCGCTGGATAACCCGATTATCGGAGCCCAGATCAATGCTTTTCAGGAAATCGCAGCCGTGCGGCATATCCGGCTGGAGACGCAGATTCTGAATGAATTAAAAAATCTGCCATGCACCATTTATGAAGCCAACATTGTATTGGGCAATTTGCTGCAAAATGCCATTGATGAGGTGGGGGATGGGGAAATAGACAGCCGGTGGGTCAAGGTGCTGACCATGAAACGCAGCAGGCGGCATATCATAAAAGTTTCCAATCCATGCGACAAAAAGCCCGAAGATTATGAAGATATTTTTCAAATGGGTTATTCCACCAAGCAGTCCCACGAAGGAATCGGATTGGTATCTGTCAGGAAAATTGTCACAAAATACGGCGGTGTGGTATATTTGGAGCACGAACCCGGAATTGTACATTTTATAGTAAAAATACCGGAGAAATCAGAAGCGCGGGGCTGACCAGCGCTTTTTTTGTATGACGGGCATGCTCGTGTTTTGTTGCCCTTTCCGGTAAGGAACGGCACAGGGCTGTTTCGAAAATCTCCCCTGCTCGATTCCAAATAATCGCGATTTGTCCCGAATGCGCAGAACTTATTGCGGACGATTCCTGAGGGTAGTAACATGGAGACAGATACATTTAATGCGTTAATGCGCTAAAAGGGAAAGGGGCTGTTCTTATGGAATCAACCGTTAAAAATTTGTATGATTATCTCTCCTCAGAAGTGCCGCTGGAGCTTCGAAAGTGGCATGTCACGGAAGAGGAAACGGAAGAGGCGCTGGCCTTGCTGGGCCGTGACCATGCTTCCAGGAATCAAGTGGAATCGGCACAGGAGGGGGACGCTCTTCTCTGTCGGGATGCGGGAGACAGGATGGTGCCGCTGTATCCGGGTCGGAGGCTGCCGGGAGCGGAGGAGGCGGAGAAATCCTGTGTGGGCCGCCGGGTAGGAGATAAGTTCGTCTGTCGTCTTGGGGACAGGGAAGTCTCCCTGAGGGTGGAAGAGATTCTGCGCCTGGAATTCCATCCTGTCAATGATGAGCTGATTCGGCTGGCGGGGATTCCGGGGGTCTCCACTGTGGCGGAGTACCGGATATGGTATGCCGGAGAAAACGGGCCGAAGAAGCGGGAAAGGGCGGCACGGATGATAGCCCGGGAGTTTCTGGAAGCGGTGGAAGAGAAGACGGAACTTTCCATTGACCCGGAAGAGCAGGCTGCGTGGTGCGGTGTCAGGGGCAAGATGATTTATGACGCGATGGTGCGGGAGGGCTGCGACCCTCACATTCCCGAAGAGGGAACTGAGCTTCTTGACGATGAAGAGGCCTTGGCCCGGATTGTCAGGCAGCAGAAGCGTTTTTACCGGAGATTTGTGATTTCCCGCCATATGGCCAGACAGGGCGGCTGCGAATATACCCGCGAGCAGTTCCGGAAAGACGTGGAAAAGCATTTGGCTGTCTATGGGGAAGAGATGAAAGAAATGGGATACGATCTGGCGGAGGTTTCCTCGGAAGCAAGCTTCCTTATGCGAATGGAGTCCGCATATGACAATTATGTAGCAGAGCTGCTTATCAAGGCGGCGGAACAGTTTTTGGAGGATTGAGAGATGGTATATGAAGCGACAGCGGCAAATTATGACGAGCAGCTTAAGGCAGAGTTCGTGGTGGTAGATTTCTATGGAGATCACTGCGGAGCCTGCGTCTATTTGGCCCCTTTTTATCAGGAGGCAGCCAATGATATGCCCTATATCCGGTTTGTGAAAATCAATATCAGCCAGTATCCGGAGATAGGGAAACGCTATAGGATCAAGGGGGTTCCTACCTTGAAATTCTTCAGGAACGGGGAGGAGGTCCATGAAGCCCTGGGCGGCAGGGACAGAGAGATGCTGAATGCGGAGCTGGCAAAGATGCTTTACCGGGAATGATAGAGGGGACATGTGATGGGAAGAATTCGGCTGAATGAAAATGCGGAACTGGTGGCCCAGGTTCGAGCGGGGCTGAAAGAGCGGGGCGGCTACTGCCCCTGCCGCCAGGAAGATAAAGAGGAGTACAAGTGCATGTGCCAGGAGTTCAAGGCTCAGGTTGCCGACCCGGACTTCGAGGGCTATTGCCACTGCATGCTGTATTACAAGGAAAAATGACAGAGGAGAAAGGATGAAAGTATGGAGGCATTGAAGAAACTCTATGACTTCCGAGAGCTGGAACTGCCGGAACAGCTGTTTCGGCTGAGCTGGGATCCGGAGGCGGTGGAACAGGCTCTGGAGGATGTCAGGAAACGGTTCGTCACCATTGAAGAGACTGCTGGACCAGTGGAGACCGGAGATTTTGCGGTGCTGGAACTGCCGGAGTCAGAGGGGCTGGAAGCCTGTCGGGTGCAGATTAATGTGGGAAAAGGCTTTTATGACCCCGCTTTCGAGGAGACACTTCCGGGACTGATGCCTGGTGTGGCAGTGACCATGCCCCGGCGGGACGGGGGACGCATCGGTACGTTGACCCAGATTAAACGGCGCATTCTGCCGCAGCTGACGGATGTCCTGATTGCCCGCATGGGCATAGAGGGAGTGGATACCATGGACGGCTACCGGGAGTTTTGGAAACAGAAGCTTCTGGATCAGGATAAGCGCAAGAAAGGCGAGGCAGTCTATACCATGACCATGAAAAATGTGGTGGAGCGCAGCGAATTCGGTGACATCACTGCTATTGTTGAAAAGCGGCTGGGGGATATGAAGTCCCAATACCGGGAAATGGCCCGGGAGAACAACATGGAGTATGAGGAGCTGCTTCTACAGGCTGTCCCGACTCAGTATGATACCCCGGAGAAGAGAGAGGGCTTCATGCGGACGCAGGCGGAGAAGCAGACCAGAGAGCTTCTGGCGGCGCAGTGTTTTGCCAGACAGGAGGGCAAGGTATTCACCCGGGAGGACTTCGAGGCGGAGAAGCAGAAGTACCTGGATATGGGGCTGACCAGGGATCAGGTGGAACAGCGCTTCACTTATGAAAACTATCTGGAGGGAGCGCCTTTCGAATACTACAAGGATGCAATCGTGACTTATTTTGACAAAAATTTCAGGGAGGTGGAGCAGTCGTGAAAACAAAAACAGACAATGCTCCGCAGATGATGCGCACTTCTCATGAGGAGCTGGAGCGGGAGAACAAGCATCAGTCCTGGAAGCCTTTCTGGCATCTGATCAAGCATGTCAGGTTCCCCTGGATTCTGATTATCATCTGCACTGTGCTGAACCTGATTCAGGGAACCTTAAGCCTGCTGTTCCCGGCCTACACCCAGGAGATTTACAATGGGAACTTCACCATGGCCCTTGCTGTGACAGCCGTGCTGGTGGTGCTGGGAAAGGCTCTCATGATGGCTGTTATCCAGTTTCTGGGAAAATATACATCTCATGTGAATCATATGAGGTTCCAGAACTATATCTGGCGGAAGCTGTCTCGGCTGCCTCTTTCCTACTTTGAACGGAACGAGCCCAGAGATCTGATCAGCCGTACCACCACGGACACCCTCTCCATGAGCGAGTTCATGTCTTACGGCATCGGCAGTATTTTCAGTACGGTCTTTACTCTGGTGGGATCTGCCGTCATGATTTTCGGATACGACTGGCGGCTTGCCCTGTCCCAGCTGCTCTGTATCCCCCTGACTTATGCCATAGGCGTCATTGCGGGGCGGATTTACTTTAAGCTGAATAACCGTATCCAAGGCAGGCTCTCCGACATGACACGGTATTTTGCGGCCGTTTTGCCCTATATTACCCTGGTGAAACTCTTTGGGCAGGAAAAACGGGAGGAGGATGCGGGCAATTCCTGGATTGCCAGTCACTTTAAAATTCACATGCAGACTGCTGTGTACGGTCTGGCTATTACCTTTGCGGAGACTATGGCGGATCTGGTGCGGACACTGGTGATCATCTTCACCGGTCTGTGGCTTCTCCGGGAGGGTGCTATCGATATCGGCCAGTGGATCGCATTTTATCAGTATGCCAACCTGCTGAACGGTAATGTCCGCTCTGTAATGTCCCTTTGGCAGAGCCTGAAGCGCAATCAGGGCGCCTGTGCCCGCATCTCCGCAGCCACCGATGTGGAGCCTGAGGAGAATTCCGGCACACTAAAAGCCGGGAATGTGCTGGGCAGCCTGGAATTCAAGAATGTCACTTTCGCGTATGGTGAGAAGAATGTGCTCAACGATGTGAGCTTTACCGCCCAGGCGGGAAAAGTCACTGCCATCGTGGGTCCCTCCGGCGCGGGTAAGAGTACGCTTTTAAATCTGATCGAGAGGTTCTATGCACCTGTGGAGGGTTCCATTGTCTGGGCGGACAAGGACATCCGGGAGTATGAACTTCAGTCCTGGCGGCAGAATATCGGCTATATCCCCCAGGATCCCCAGCTTCTGTCTGGTACCATCGCGGATAATATCGCTTATGGTGTGGGCGGGGAAATTGGTTTGGACAAACTTCAGGAGACAGCCCGACAGGCGGATATACTTGACTACATACAAAGTCTTTCCCAGGGCTTTGATACTCAGGTAGGGGAGAACGGGGCGAGACTGTCCGGGGGACAGAAGCAGCGTATCGCCATTGCCCGGGCATTGCTGAAGGACAGCCGGATACTGATTCTGGACGAGGCCACCAGCAATCTGGATGCCGTCAGCGAGCACAATATCAATCAGACTCTGAAAGAAATCAGCAAAACCCGTACCATCCTCATGGTGGCCCATCGGATGGACACCGTGCGGGATGCGGACAAAATAGTGGTTATGGAGAACAGCCGTGTCACGGCCCAGGGAACCCATAGGGAGCTCATGGACAGCAGTCCGCTGTATCGCCGCCTGGCAGACTTTCAGTCTGTGGGCGCGGAAAGATAGGAGGTGTGCGATGAAAGAAAACATAAAAATCGAGCATAGCTGGAAGCCTCTGTTCAGCCTGCTGAAGACGGCAAAGATTCCCTGGATCTGGTACATATTGAATGTGGCCATATCTATGGCGATTATGCTGGTCTACGCAGGGTTGCCCCAAGTGCAGGGTCAGATTATGACAGGGGAGATTCAGGATACGGGAACGATTGTGACCTATGTTCTGGTGAGTATCGCCGCTATATTGATTATGATGCCGACCGCTCTGTTGGGGGCCTGGGTTGACGGCCGGACCACTCGTAATCTCCGCCAGACAATCTGGACGAAGATTGTACATATGCCAATGAGACATCTGGACACCGTGCCGCCCACCTCGCTGGTCAGCCGTGTCACATCAGATGTAGATTCCATGAGCCTTGCTATCAGCTATGTAATTGACGTGGTTAAGAATGTGTACGCCATGGCTATTATCCTGGTGATGGTGGCCGGGATGAATCTGAGTATGGCTCTGATGATGCTGAGTCTTGTGCCCTGCATCATTATTGCCAATATTCCCAGCCATTATATGCATGATGCCAGGCACCAGGCACAGGCCGCCCTGTCCAGGTACACCAATTTCCTGGCGGAGCGTCTGGGAGCTCTGAAACAGATTAAGGCTTCTGGGGCGGAGGGGAAAGAGGATGTGCTCAATGATGAGGCGGCTATGGATTATTTCAAGGCCAACATGCGCATGGCAAAGCTGGAACTGCTGGCCCAGCCCCTGACTTATGGCATGGATGCTGTGGTTCAGGCCATCATACTGATTTACGGCGGTTATCTGCTCAGCGAAGGAATCATGGATTCCGCGTCCATGGTAGCGCTCTATACCTATGCTGGCACATTGTCCATGTACGCTTATCAGTTCGTCTTCTTCTGGCAGAGCGTCAAACAGGTTCAGGGCGCCAGCCATACGGTGGCAGAGTTTATCCAGTGTGAGCCGGAGACCATGGAACGGCAGCGCTCCTTTGCCATTCCGGACGCGGATCTGCGGCTGGAGGATGTCTCTTTCTCCTACGAGGATGGAAAGGGTTTGATGTGGTAAACGGTTTTATCCACAACGTGGTATTCGATGGCGGCTGCAGGGGGAACACCCAGGGGGTGGCGGCGCTGGCCGAAGGAATGGCTCTGGAGGATGTGCCTTTGCGGCTGAGAGGTATTAACTGTAACGGCGGGCATTCCTGTCCGGATGAGTTCGCCAAGGCTGTCGAGCAGTATGTGGTGGAGAATTCTTATACTGCAGACCGCCAGGATTTACAGTGATGCCTCCGGGAAAATACCTGGCTGGCGGTCTGTAGTAGGGGTGTACTGCAAATTTAACCGGTGAAACTTTGGGTATTGTTGGAAAGGGGCCATCGGAAATACACGCCCGGCGGGAGCAGGGCCACCCGGGCAGCGCTGAAGCTGGTGGATGATTTAAGAGGAGAGGACACTGTGATTTACCTGTTGCCCCGGGCGGGGCGGACTTTGGGACAGGGACCGGGAGAACAGGGGAGACGCAGCGGCTTACAGGGTCACGGCGGGAATGTGGACGGTGACCACGGTCCCCCTGCCGGGACGGCTGACACAGGACAAACCGTAGGGGGCGCCATAGGCCAGGCGCAGGCGCTCCTGAATGTTGCGGATGCCGTATCCGCTGGAGGTGACCGGATGTACGGGGGCGGCCCCCTTAGAAAAACAGGCCCGGACCGTGGCCTCGTCCATTCCCATACCGTCATCCTCCACGGTGATGCGTATGCCATCCGCCGAACGTCTGGATGTGACTTTCAGACGGCCGGATTTTGACGGTTTTTCGAATATGCCGTGCAGAATGGCATTCTCAATCAGGGGCTGGAGGACGATCTTGATAATCTGGCAGCAGTCCCCGGAGGGATCCGTGTCCCATTCCGCGGACACCTTATTTTCAAAGCGCAGGTTCTGGATCTCTACGTAGAGTTTTGCGTGTTTTATTTCTTCGGACAGGGAAATCACTTCCCGGCCGCTGCTCAGGGACAGGCGGTAAAACTGCCCCAGGGAATTGACCATGCGGCTGATTTCCGGCACATTGCGGCTGATGGCGGTACAGTTGATTAAATCCAGGGAGTTATACAGGAAGTGGGGATTGATCTGGGCCTGGAGGGCTTTCAGCTCCAGGCTCTTGATCTGGCGGCCGGATTCCTCCCGCTCTTTCATCAAAGCGTCCACCCGGTCCATCATCTGATTGAAGCCTGCCATAAGCTGTGCGATCTCATCGCTGCCGGAGGGAGTCAGGCGTACCGTCACATTGCCCGTCTCCACAGCGTGCATGGTTCCGGTAAGCTGTGCGATGCGCTTCAGGGTGGACTGACTGATCAGATAGGCCAGCAGATAGGCGGCCAGGGAGATAAAGACGACGATGAGGAACATCTCCAGGCTCATTTCGCGGCTTAGGCGGAATACGTCCCGATGGGGCAGGATACTGACAATCAGCCAGCCGGAGGGGCCTATTTTTTCACAGCGGGCATAGTATTCCCTGCCCTCTGCCTGAACCGTCTCCCATGTGCCTTTCGGCAGGTTCTGCACCTGCTCTACGAGACTGCCCGGGTGGGTCATGAAAGACTGGGCGTCGGAGGAGAGCAGGATCTGGTCCCCCCGCAGAAGAAGCAGCACACCGTTTTCCGTGATGGAGGTTCCTCCCACAAGCTGCTCCACACGTCCCGCGTCGATATCCGCGCGCAGAAACGCCAGAGGTTCTTTTACATTGTTGGGATTATATATCACCTGCACGGAGGAAAAGCATGACTGGCGCGGTTCTTCCGGGGCATCCGCAAAGTCAGCGGGAGCGCACCAGAGGCGGCCGCTGCCTTTCACGGCGGTTTGGTACCATTCGCTGTGCACCACTTCGCTGATCTGGATGATATTGGTCATGGTATTGGAGTAAGAGTAATCATTGTTCACATAGAGCCGGATCAGATCCACATCCGCAAGCATGCACAGATGCTCGAAAGTGGTGGCCAGCTGGGCCGAATCCTCCAGCCGGTGAATATAGCTGTAGTCCCGGGGATCATTGGAGGCCATCATGTAGATCAGAGGGTCTGTGGACAGGATGTCGATGACGCCGTCCAGCCGCCCGAGAAGCCGTTCCAGAGACACGCAGGTATCGTCGAAAGCGGTCTGGGCGGCGGAGAAAGTCTGCTTCTGCACCATCTCCCTGACCCGCAGATAGGCGTAAAAAGAAAACATCCCAAGTGGGAGGACGATCAGCAGGAAATAAATGCACATGAGCTTGCTGCCGAGTTTACCGTAGACGGTGAAACGCTGCAGCCACTGCGGAACCTTATTCTTCATAGGCATGCCTCTTCTGGTATTCTCTGGGCGACAGTCCCATCTCCCGGGTGAACAATTTTACGAAATATTTGGCATCTCCATAGCCTACGGCGTTGGCCACCTGGTATAGCTTGCGGTCGGCGCGGACAAGCAGCTGCTTGGCGTGAGAGAGGCGGATTTCCGTGAGCCGCTGATTCACGGTTTTGCCGGTGCTTTTTTTATAGGCCGCGCAGAGATACGTATTGGTGAATCCCAGATCCTGGGCGATATTCTGTACCGTGAGAGAACAGTCCCGGTAATGGCTCTCCAGATAGCTTTCCACCTGGGAAGCGATATCCGGGCAGGCGGGATGCAGGGCGGCGAAATAAGCCTGGGCTGTCTGCATGAGTATATCCTGCAGGCCCGTGAGCGTCTCCTGCCGTGAGCAGGCGTACAGGACACGGTCTGCCTGCTCGGAGAGAGTACGGATATTGCGGTTTTCCGCAGCGTGGAGAAAGAGCAGGAGGATTTGGCAGTATAAGTGGCGCAGCTCCTCCGGCGCCGACCCCTGGCAGCGGCTGATTTTCTCGTGGAGTCTTCGCAGGGCAAAGAAAGCCTCCTCCTTTTTGTCATGCCGGATCAGGTCCTCCAGCTGTCCTAAGAATACCTCCCCGCCGCCGAATACCTCCGCATTCAAGGATTTGTCGGGGAAACGGCCGCCGAGAAAAAACAATTCCTCCGGGGTAGGCTTTGCCTGACACAGCAGCTGCGTCGTGATCTCGCGGACGGCTTCTGTGATCTCCTCCAGATTCAGGGGCTTTTCCACATAGTTCGCGGCTTTCAGCCGAATGGCGCCCTTGAGATATTCTTTGTCGGAGTAACCGCTCAAAAAGATAAACTGACAATCAGGCAGAAATTCCCGCACGGCAGCAGCCATTTCCAGTCCGTTCAGATGAGGCATTTTGATATCGCTGATAATGATTTCCGGCCTGAATTTTCTGGCCTGCTCCACGGCCTCCGCTCCGTCGGTGGCAAGGCAGACCTGTTCTACGGAAAGCTCGCTCCAGGGAATGTACTCCTGCAAAACTCTGCGGGGCATTGGCTCATCGTCGGCAATCAGTACTGTAAAATGCATCATGTTCACCTCATAATCATTAGCTCTTACTTTCATCATATATAAAATCTTACAAAAAAGCAAGCGCATTCCGATCTGAAACTGTAAAAGTGAATAAAAACATAAGATTACCCTCTTTTCGTAATTCTGTCCCGTTGTTTCCGGGGAACGCCTCTGTTAGGATAGAACCATCAGATTTGAGCAACATGAAAAGGGAGACCGCAGACCCGGAGAGGAGGAGCCGCGATGAAAAAGAATACGCATCCGTTTCTGAGCGATTTGAAAAAAAACCGCACAAAATGGCTGATGATTATGCCCGCTGCCATTGTGGTAATTTTGATGTGTTATATTCCCATGGCAGGCATTGTGCTGGCTTTTAAGGAGTTTAACTATCATGGAGGCATCTTTGGCAGTCCATGGGTGGGATTTAAGAACTTTGCATACTTTTTCCAGTCCGGAAAGGCATGGACTACAACCAGGAATACCATTCTCTACAACGCTGCGTTCCTGTGTGTGAACACCGTGCTCCAGATTACATGTGCCATTCTGCTCAGCGAGCTGGCGGGGAAATATTTCAAGCGGATTACCCAGTCGGTCATGTTCCTGCCTTACTTCATTTCCTGGGTGGTGGTAGGCGCATTCATCTACAATATGTTTAACTACGAATTCGGAGCGGTAAACAGCTTTTTGAAATCCGTGGGGATGGAACCCATGGATGTATACTCCAACAAAGCCGCGTGGCCGGTGATACTGATCGTGGTCAGCGCCTTTAAGAATGTGGGGTACGGGACGGTGATGTATCTGGCCAGCATTGTGGGGATTGACGGGGAAATGTTTGAGGCGGCGGACCTGGACGGCGCCACCATGTGGCAGAAGATCAGATACATTACGCTGCCCTGTATCAGACCCACCGTGGTGATTCTGTTCCTGATGGCCATTGGTACCATCATGAAAGGGGATTTCCAGATGTTCTGGCAGGTCACGGGCAACAATCCCATGGTGTTGGACGTAACGGATGTGATTGACACTTATGTGACCCGATCCCTGCTCAATCTACAGGAATTCGGCATGACCAGCGCGGCAGGGCTCTATCAGTCGGGACTGTCCTTTGTCCTGGTCCTGATAGCGAACCACGCGGTGAAAAAGGTGGAACCCGACTATGCGCTGTTCTGAACAGGGACATGACGGGCAGGAAAACGGCGGCAGAGAGGAGGCCATACCCATGGCAGGAGCAAAACGCAGCGGCAAAAGACCCATTGGGCGGGACCGCATTATATTCAACATACTTTCCTATGTGATACTGACAGTTCTTTCGGCTGCGTGTCTGCTGCCCTTTTTGCTGGTGCTGAGCGGCTCCGTTTCGGAACAGTACGCCATCCAGCTCCACGGCTACAGACTGATTCCCGAGACAGTTTCCTTTGAGGCATACAAAATGCTGTTTCGGATTCCGGAGGAATTGCTGCAGGCATACGGCGTCACGATTTTTGTGACGGTGTCGGGGACGTTTCTGGGACTGTGGCTAACCAGCATGGCGGCCTATGTGCTTTCGAACAGAGACTTCCGGTATCGGTATCAGATGTCTTTCTTCTTTTACTTCACCTCTATTTTTGGAGGCGGCCTGGTGCCATGGTACATTTTCAACACAAAGTATCTTCATTTTCACAATAGTATCATAGCGCTGATTCTTCCGATTCTGGTCAATGTGACTTATCTGCTGATACTGAAAAGTTACATGATGGGCATTCCCGAAGCCCTGTACGAATCGGCGAAGCTGGACGGGGCGGGGGACTTGCGGGTGTATCTGAATATTGCGCTGCCCCTGTCGAAAGCAGGACTTGCCACGGTGGGGCTGTTCATCGCTTTGAACTACTGGAATGACTGGTACAATGCCATGCTGTTTTTGGATGAGGGCCGGAGAGACATGTATCCGCTGCAGTATTTTCTGAACAATATTCTCACCAAAGCCCAGGCCATGAACGCTGCGGCGGCAAGGAGCGGCATCCCTGCCAGCGACGTGCCCAGCGAGCCCATGAAGCTGGCGATGACCGTAGTGGCTACAGGCCCCATTATTCTACTGTATCCGTTCCTGCAGAAATATTTTGTAAAAGGCGTTACCATTGGGGCGGTAAAGGGCTGACAAAGATTAAAAAAGTTCGCAAGAATTTTTTTATACATGATAATAGAATCATGTCTTTGATTCTATATATAGAAACCAAATTTTTTAAACCTGTAAAAGGAGGAACTGTTTATGAGAAAGAGAACAAGAATCACAGGCCTGCTCATGGCATTGCTGCTGGGAATCAGTACGCTGGGCGGATGCGGAAGCAAACCTGCGTCCTCGGACGTATCGGATACACCGGAGACTTCGAGCACGTCCCAGGAATCAGAATCGGCTTCGGATTCCGAATCAAAGTCGGCTTCGGATTCCGAATCAAAGTCGGCTTCGGATTCCGAATCAAAGTCGGCTTCGGATTCCGAATCAGAGCCGGAATCCGGGACGGAAGCGGGTGGGCCGGACATCTCCGAGGAAGTGACCCTGACGATGTATCTGATCGGGGACCGTCCTGTGGACAACGACGAAGTATTTGCAAAGATCAACGAGAAGCTGAAAGCGGAAATCAATGCGACCATTGACGTGAAATTCATGAGCTGGGGCGAGTATGAGCAGAAGTATCCTTTGATCTTTGCCTCTGGAGAAGACTGGGATATGATCTATACGGCTGACTGGTGCTTCTACAATGCCCAGGCCACAAAGCAGGGTTTCTGGGAGATTACCCAGGAGGCGCTGGACACCTATGCGCCTATGACGGCCCAGACCATATATCCGGAAGCCTGGGAGCAGGCAAAGGTAAACGGGCAGGTATTTATGCTGCCGATGAACTACAAGGAGATCACTTCCTATGTCTACATGGTTCGGGGCGATCTGATGGACAAGTACGAGATTCAGTCCGTTGCGTCGCTGGACGAGGCGGAAGCCTACATGGACGCCATTGTGGCAAATGAGCCTACCCTGATTCCCCTGGACGTGGGTTCCGACTATGACAAGCTGTTTGTCTTTGACCGCATGTGGGAAAAGGCCAACTGGGAGTCGGAGGAAAAGGTGGCCGGCATCGGCAACTGGCAGGCTATCGGCAGCGTAAGCGAACTTGACGACGATGCCGAAGTAAAAGGAAATTACGATCAGGCACAGTTCCAGGCTGTCATTGAGCGTCTTAAGGACTGGAGAGACCGGGGCTTCTGGAGCAAGAACGCCGTAGTAAATACCCAGAACAATACGGAGAGCTTCCAGGCCGGAAAGTCTGCGATGGCTCTGTGCAACGCCAATACGGCAAAAAGTATCTATGCGCAGATGGCAACCGAGCATCCGGAATGGGACGTGCGTGTATTTGACGCCCAGGAAGGCGTACCGCCTGTCCTGAACTCCTATCTGGCCAACGGTATGAGTATCTTCTCCAAATCCAAACATCCGGAGCGCGCTCTGATGGCTCTTGACTATCTGCGCAACGATGTGGAAGTCAACAGTCTGTTCTGCTACGGTATTGAGGGCAAGCATTGGCAGGCCTCGGGTGATAACGCTCTGGTATCCCTGCCCGACAGCTCCAATTATGCTTATGACGGCAACTGCAACTGGGGCGTGCGCAACGATGCCAGCTGGCGTGTAGTGGAGGGAGGCATCCCGGGCCTGGAAGAACTGAACGCAGCCTGGAAAGAGAGCGCCCGCAGCAGACGTTATCAGACATTTGTATTTGACGACACCAACGTAAAGAATGAGATTGCGGCCATGACGGAGATCTTCAACTCGGATTACAAGCTTCTTGGCCTTGGCTTTACGGACGACCCGGCAGGAGACATTGCGAAGCTGAAAGATAAGATGACCACGGCAGGCGCGGACACGGTATATGCCGAGATGCAGAAGCAGGCGCAGGAATTCCTGAAGACAAACTAAAACTGATATAAGAGTGAGCACTTCCGAGAGGGGAGGGGCGTAAGCCTCTCCCCTCTTCCGGATTCGGGAGGATTTTAAGAAAAAATTTGCAAAAATTTTGCATAAAAAAACTTGCAAATCCCTCTTGTCAAATAGAGGCGATTATGGTATTATAGATGTCGGGCCGTCATGAAGAGGGCGGCTTGGAATTGTGCAGCACAGCCGGAGAGACATGGCTATTACGGCTCCATGGTCAAGCGGTTAAGACATCGCCCTTTCACGGCGGTAACACGGGTTCGATTCCCGTTGGAGTCATCAAAGTAAACATGATTTTGAAAGCCCGAAAGGGTATGCGGACCTTTAGCTCAGTTGGTTAGAGCAACCGGCTCATAACCGGTCGGTCCTGGGTTCGAGTCCCCGAAGGTCCATTGGAGAGTATTCTCACCGCAGATTTCAAATTGAGATTATAGTTCTGTCAGGCAGAATTGTAATAAAATATGGCCCAGTGGCTCAGTTGGTTAGAGCGCCGCCCTGTCACGGCGGAGGTCGTCGGTTCGAGTCCGATCTGGGTCGTTCTGCATTTCTTTATAGGGAGACAGCGATAGGGTGTGTTCTATATATGCGGCACATCATATTGGTGTGTAAAGGGGTCTTAGCTCAGCTGGGAGAGCATCTGCCTTACAAGCAGAGGGTCATAGGTTCGAGCCCTATAGGCCCCATTTTTTGTCCGCCGGAACTCCGCTTTCGGAATTGCCTGCCCGGGAAAACCGATTCGCAGATAGATTTACGTATACTTTTTTCCAGAAGAGAGTTTCATAAAAAGGGGGATTTATGATCAAGATCATTACGGATTCCGCGTCAGACATTGTGGATAACAAGAGGGAGGATCTGGTGATCCTGCCGGTGAGCATCACCTTTGGCCGGGAGGAATTCCAGGACGGTATAACGCTGACCCATGAGATGTTCTACGAAAAGCTGATAGAATGCGACGAGCTTCCCGTCACCAGCCAGGTGCCGCCTTTTGCCTTTGAGGAGGCATTCCGGCAGGCCGTGGAGGAGGGATATCAGGTGATTGTAGTCACGTTGTCCTCAAAGCTGTCCGGCACATGGCAGAGCGCATGTATAGCGGCGGAAAGCTTCAAAGATAAAGTGCATGTGGTGGACAGCGCCAATGCAAGCCTGGGGCAGCATGCCCTGGTGGAATATGCCCTGAGGCTTAAGGATGATGGTCTGGCCTTAGGAGAAATCGTGAAGCGCCTGGAGGCGGATAAGGCCAGAATACGGCTGGTGGCGCTGCTGGATACATTGGAGTATCTGAAAAAGGGCGGGCGCATCTCAAAGGCTGCTGCAATGGCAGGGAGCCTGCTGTCCATCAAGCCCGTCATAGCCATTCAAAACGGCGAGGTGGCCATACTGGGAAAGGCCCGGGGATCCAAACAGGGCAACAATCTGCTGGCGGAGCAGATCGCAAAGACCGGGGGCATTGACTTCGGAAAGCCTTTCTTTTTGGGATATACAGGGCTGGACGACTCCATGCTGCGCAAGTACATAGCGGATCATGAGGCGCTCTGGAAGTCTTCCGTGGAGGCTCTGGATACCTCCAGCGTAGGCGGCACCATCGGAACCCATGTGGGGCCGGGAGCCATTGGAGTGGCGTTTTTCTCCGGCGGGAAGTAAGGGAAGTTCCGGATATATGAGGCATTGAATACGCCTTGTGGGGGAGCCCTGCAGTTTTGGCAGAAAGTACGCATCGCCGGAGGCGGCGGTCAGTTCAGACAGGACGGAATGGACGACAGAACTACGAGAAGGAGAGAAATAGAGATGAAATGTGTGGCATGTGGAACGGAACTGGAAGCGGGTGCGCTGCTTTGTCCCAACTGTGGGAGGGTGGTGTCCTCAAAAGATGTGATCAGGAGCAAGGCTCAGGGCGGACAGCTGACGAAAAAGGAATTCTATAAATTGCCCGGCATGAAAGCCTGCAGGAACAATATCAGGGCTTGCGCGATTATACTGTATTTTTCTGCTGCGATGACAGTGGCGGCAGCGCTGTTCCTGGATATGCTGATGGCATCTGTGATAGACGCGGCATTGCTTCTGGCACTGGGACTTTGGCTCCAGTTTGGGAAGAGCAGGATATGCGCGATCATTGTCCTGTGCTACGGCGTTTTTAACATGGCTATGGTAGCTCTGCAGAACGGCACCATCCAGGGCTGGCTGATTCCTTTGGCTGGCGCATGGGCCATTGCCTATACGTTCAAGTTCCATCGCCTGTGGAGCAAGTATCAGAAAGAGGGCGTGGTGCCTGATGAGGCAATGTAGCAGGATCGCGGCTTAAGAAAAAGAAGCATGGTTTAACAAAACCGGTTCAGGAAGAGTTCCAGGTTCAGTAAGTCGAAAATACAAAAAAGTAAATTAGGAAAATAGCTTGACAAAGAAAGCCTACAAGTGTAGTATGAAAATACAGACTACACTTGTAGGTTTGTTTGCTTTCAGGCTGTAAAAGGACGCGATGTCATGCGAGAAGAAAGAGAGGTCGGAAAATGGGCACGAACGAGAGAATATCGGAGAGTGAATGGATGCTGATGGAGTTGTTGTGGCAGGGGGAGAAGACCCAGCCCCAGCTGGCGGAGCAGTTGGGAAAGAGGTGGAACAAGAACACGGTACATACCTTTCTGACCAGGCTGTGCGCAAAGGGCTTTCTGGAAGTGGACAGGGAGCGCTCGCCCCATGTGTACCGGGCCATTGTCTCCAGGGAGGCCTGCGAGAGGCAGGAGCGGCAAAGCTTCCTGCAGCGGGTGTATCAGGGGAACGTGGGAAACATGGTGGCGTCCTTTGTAAAGGACAGGCAGCTCACCGAGAAAGAGGCGCAGGAACTGCGCAGGCTCTTGGACGAGATATAGGGGGGCTTATGGATATTTGGAGCATATTGGAATATACGGCGTCGGTCACAGTGATCGGCC
Organism: Lachnospiraceae bacterium; assembly: GCA_022799755.1. Lineage (GTDB taxonomy): Bacteria > Bacillota > Clostridia > Lachnospirales > Lachnospiraceae > Acetatifactor. The sequence goes on along the minus strand of JAAWOU010000025.1, from coordinate 15,266 downwards.
TGCTGATTGTTCTGGTGAAGCTGGTGTTTTATGACAAGCTGGATGCCAGATGGCATTATTTCATTTGGCTGGTGCTACTGGCAAGGATTTTGGTGCCCGTGGGAGTGGAGGCCATACCTGTGCCATTGTCGGTTTTTGGACAGATTCCGGTGGGCAGATGGGTGGAAATGGCGAGAATCCTGGCGCAGAATGGGAAGTATAATGGCCTGTTCGAGATACTGGGCAGGGTCTATCTGTGGGGGGCGTGCGCGCTGGCCCTGTTTTATCTGGCCATGTGGATATGGCTGCGGGTGAGGGTTGCGCTGGCTCCCGGGGCGGATGAGGCTGTCCGGGAATATGTGGATCAGGTCGCCAGGAAATATGGTGTGCCCGGCTGCAGGGACATCCGTGTCTGCAATAGCCGCACCCCCTATATCTGCGGGCTGATGCACCCGGTTCTGGTGCTTCCCGCCCAGGGCGGCTTAACCGGCCGTGCCTGCCTGGAGCGATTAAATGAAACGGATGGAAAGCCCCCGGCAGAGCCGGTGGTGGATCCGTCGGCGGTGATTGGGGCAGAATCCCCACAAACCGAAGCAGGTGCATCTGCCGCAAATGCTGTGCTGCCAGGGGAGCAGGTCATACTCCATGAACTGCTGCACAAAAGGTATGGGGACGTGATGGTCAATCTGGCGGTGCATGCAGTGCGGGTGGTGAACTGGTTCAATCCTTTTGCCTGGCTGCTGACCGGAGCGTTGCTGAACGACAGTGAGGCTCTGTGTGATCAGAGGGTGCTGGAATACTGCGGCGAGGAGACGGCCAGGGGGTACGGCGAACTGCTGATCTGCATGGGGGAGGGAGCCGGGCGCAATCCTGTAAAGATCGGCACCTCCAACATGGCCAGTTCTTACCGGAACATGAAGACCAGGATCCGCAGAATCCGGGATTTTCGGAAAGTGCCCAAAAGGATAGGCCTGGTGACGCTTTGCATTACGCTGATGCTTACGGTGTCCGCCATCGGCAGTGCCGCCGGGGATATGTACCGCATGGAGATTCCCGGAGTAGACTCTGTAGATGATCTTAAGAAAGCACTGCTCTATGCCAGGTGCTACCATGCCCATACGCCCTATGAGGCAATCTATCTTTTCCTGCGTTCCTGCAAAGAAAGTAATACGATATACCGAATGGCAGTGATGCCTGAGAAAGAGATTCCGCGGTATGGGGAGTTCGCTGAGAAATGGTTTCTGAGGCAGGACATTACTACCTGGGAGGGAATGTCCCGGGGAGAAACAGATGAATACCCTGCGTATTTCCCGACAGACAGCCAAGGCATGCTGATGAACTACCGGATATATAATCTGACCTGCGATGAAAAACAGGGGAGTGCTACGGTATACGCGATGCCTTATGGGCAGCAGAGCGGGACAGGGCTGGAATGGAGGCTGGAAATGACGCGGGAGGAAGGCTGGAAAGTCTGGCTGGTGCAGGAGGCGCAGACGGAGGTTAATGGGGCATATGTCCCGGAGCCCCTTTTGAGCGGAAGCGCTTTGCTGGGGGATTTTCGGATAGATCTGTCCGCGTACAACGAGGGGGTTTTCAGACAGCTTGAAAAGGCCGGGCCGGGTTTGAACTGGTACCAGAATGACGTAGTCGAAGAGGAGAGTTACCCCCAGTATTTTTCCCTGGAGTATAAGTGCAGGAACGTGACAGTGTCTTATCTGGGGGAGGAGTCTTTGGAGGGACATACGGTGAAAGTCCTGACCACTGATTTGGATAACCAGGAAGCAGGCGGAAATCGGGAGTATAGCGCGGGAGCGCGCAAGAGCGTCGGAGGGAACCAGGACAATACAGGAGCGATGGATCCTGCAGAGTACCGGGAGGAACTGGGGCGCATGGCAGGCGAGGCTTCCAAAGAGGGGGCGGATGCCGTAACTGTGGAAAGCTACGGCCAGTACCACAGCGGCGGAAACGCCAGTGCGGTATTTGACGGAGGAGAACTGGCAGGGGGCGCCTCCAGGCTGGTATGCGGGGGCGGAAACGGCTACAGCCAGCCGGGCTGTTGCTGGAAGAAAGGGGACAGAACCGGCGTTTTCGTGCAGATTTACATAGACGGAAATCTGGTAGAAGAGGGGGAAGTGTGGAGCGGAAATCTTTGAAGTATCTGAAATGGGGCATTTTATTTACGTTTCTTGATTTCTATATTGGGCGATTGAATCTGCTCCCTGCGTTCGTGGGGATGCTGCTTCTCTATGGGGCTCTCCGAAGCCATGAAGAGCCCACGCCGGCAGAGGGGCGGGTGGCCCCGCTGTTTTTGGTGCTGGCAGCGGATTATTTCCTGCACTGGATATGGCAGTTTGAGAATGCGGTGGAGGAACTCATTGCCCTGGCAGTCAGCCTCTACGCCCTGTATGTGCTATTCGGGGAGGTGGCGGAGCGAATCCGTCCTGCGCAGCCGGACAAGGCGGCAAGGCTGGAATTTCTGCGGGCCTGTATGGTGGTGCTGCAATGTGCTGTCTTTCTGGTGTCGCCCTATGGGATTCAGGCGCTGAATTTTCTGTTGGCCGCCTTGGTTATCGCAGTATGCATTGCGCTGATTGTGGCAGTGTGCGGCATACGGACGCAGGAAGCTGTCAGGGGATAGGGCTTGTGATTCTTAGCCTAATTCCGGCGCGTAGAGGGCTTCCAGCCTTTTCAAGTAACGGTAACGCTCTTTGGCCTGCGTCTGAGCCTTTTGGAAGAGGTGCTCGGCCTGCTCGGGATTGTAGCGGCGCAGGGCGTCATAGCGGATTTCCCCGTTCAGGAATTCTTCATAGTCCAGGGACGGCTCCCCGCTGTCCAGCACGAAAGGATTTTTTCCCTGTTCCCGCAGGGCCGGGTTGAAGCGGAAGAGATGGTAATATCCGGCATCCACGGCCTTTTTCGCCTCATGGGGCGTGGAGCCCAAGCCGGCCCGGATGCCGTGGGCAATGCAGGTGGCGTAGGCGATGACCAGGGCCGGGCCAGGGTAGGCCGCTGCTTCCGTGATGGCGCGGATGGTCTGGCCGAAATCGGCTCCCATGGCAATCTGCGCCACGTACACGTTCCCATATGTCATGGCCATGGAGGCCAGGTCTTTCTTGCGGGTCTGCTTGCCGCCGGTGATGAATTTGGCAGTGGAGCCGGTAGGGGTGGCCTTGGAGGCCTGGCCGCCGGTGTTGGAGTACACTTCCGTGTCCAGCACCAGGATATTGATGTTCTTGCCGCTGGCCAGGACATGATCCAGGCCGCCGAAGCCGATGTCGTAGGCCCAGCCGTCGCCGCCGATGACCCACTGGATGGTGTCCAAGTCTTCAGAGACAGAGGACTTCTGCTGACTGTGGGCTGCCTCTTGGCAGCAGAGGGTATCTGTGGCCTGTGGGTCTGCGCCATGGGCGGAGAGAACTGTGGCCTGGCAGTCTGCGCCATGGCAGAGGGCTTCTCCGCGGCGCTTCGCCAGCACCTCCCGGGCCATCAGCATGCCATAGCCGAACTCCGCCGCGTCCTCGAAGAGGGAGTTGGACCAGGCGGGGCCTCTGCCGTCCTCGTCCAGGGCATATGCGCAGGAGGGAGCGGAGTTGCCCCAGATGGAACTGCAGCCTGTGGCGTTGGCGATATACATGCGGGGGCCGAAGAGTTGGGTCAGGAGCTTTACATAGGCAGTCTCCCCGCAGCCCGCGCAGGCTCCGGAGAATTCCATCAGAGGGCGCAGGAACTGGCTGCCTTTCAGGGTATTTTTGGGGAATTTCTCTACAGCCGCCAGGCAGGGCAGCAGGGGCTTGCAGTAGTCGAAGACCTGCTGGCAATGGGAGGACTCCTGCTCGGAGAGTTGATTTACCGGCACCATTTCCAGAGCCTTTGCAGGCTCCTCATCCGGGCTTTTCCTCTTTCCGGGGCAGACCGCGGCGCAGGTGCCGCAGCCTGTGCAGTCTGCACGTGAGATGGTGATGGCGAAAGAATAGCCGTCCAAACCCATCATGGGCACGGTCTTCATGCCCTCCGGTGCCTGTTTTTTTGCCTCGCCGTCCAAGGCTGCAGGGCGGATGACTGCATGGGGGCAGACAAAGGAGCAGCGGGTGCACTGGATGCAGTTTTCCGGCTTCCACACGGGAATCTCCGTGGCCACGGCCCTCCTTTCATGGGCAGTGCTTCCAGGGGGTGTATAGCCGTCCGCATAGGGCAGAAATGCGGATACAGGCAGTTCGTTCCCCCGCTGATCAGTGACAGGCTGCTGGACATTCCTGACGAAATCCGTCATCTCCCGGCGGTCGGGAAGAGGAGCATTGTCCAGGGCGGCCTGGGAAAGATTGGCGTCCATACGATAGGCATGCTTTAGGGAGGATTCTCCGGGCGCGTGGGAGGCATCCGTAGCGCTGCCCTTGTCTGCGGTATCGGAGCTATCCGTGCCGGAGAGGGCGCAATCGGGATGGCTGCCGCACCCGCAGTGTCTCCAGCTCTCAGGGACAGGGAATTTTCGCACTTCCGAAAATCCCCGCTCAATTGCCTGTCTGTTCATATCCAGGATTTTGCCGCCGCTTTTCCCATAGCTTTTCTCCGCGGCTTCGAACATCCATTTTTGGGCATCTTCCGCAGGCAATAGGCCCGACACGGCGAAAAAGGCCGCCTGAAGGATGGTGCTGATTTTGTTGTTCAAGCCGATTTCCTTGCCGATGCCAAGGGCGTCTATGACATAAAGCTGTATGTCGTGGGCCGCTATATAGGTTTTCATTGCTTCCGGCAGATAGGAATACAGTTCATTCGTTCCAGTCGAATCAAATTCCGGGAGATGCTCCCGGAAATGGAAGTTCAGCAGGAAAGTGCCACCGTCTTTCAGCTCCTGCGCCATGTCATATTTGTGCAGGAAGACAGGATTGTGGCATGCCACGAAATCGGCGCGGTGTATCAGGTAGGTGCTGCGGATGGGGCTTTTCCCAAAGCGCAGGTGGGAGATGGTCAGACCGCGGGATTTTTTGGAGTCGTATTCAAAATAGCCCTGGGCGGTCAGGCTTGTGTGGTTGCCAATGATCTTGATGGCATTCTTAGTGGCACTGACCGTACCGTCTCCGCCCAGGCCCCAGAATTTACAGGAGACAATGTCTTCCGGGGCAGTAGGAGGGATAGGCGGCGCATCCAGGGACAGATGGGTGACATCGTCCGTGATGCCTACGGTGAAAAAGGGTTTAGAGCAGTTCTCATAGACTGCGGCGATCTGGGCAGGAGTGGTGTCCTTGGAACTTAAGCCGTAGCGGCCGGAGAAAATTTGTATGGAACCAGAGACGGGGACTCCTTGCTGCACAAGCGCAGCCACCACATCCAGATACAGAGGCTCCCCTGGAGAGCCAGGCTCTCTGGTGCGGTCGAGCACGGTAATCCGGCGCAGGCTCTTGGGCAACTTCTCCACCAGATGGCGGCTGCTGAAAGGCCGGTAGAGATGCACGCAAATCAAGCCGTACTTTTTGTCCGGGACGCTGTCAATATATTCCTTTATGGTCTCGCAGATGCTGCCCATGGCCATGATGACATGTTCTGCCTCCGGGCTGCCATAATAGTCGAAGAGGCTGTAGCCCGTGCCCAATTTGTCATTGATTTTCTCCAGCTGCCGCTCTACGATATCCGGCAGGGCCTGATAGAAAGGGTTGGAGGCTTCCCTGGCCTGGAAAAAGATGTCGGGATTCTGGGCAGAGCCATACACTTTTCCGTGAGACGGATGCAGGGAGCGTTCACGGAAGCAGGCCAATGCTTTAGGAAGCGCAGCTTCCCCCTCCGGGCCGGATTCTTTTGCCCCATCGAACAGCATTTCTTTTAAATCGCTGTAATCCCAGACCTGTATCTTATGCAGTTCATGGGAGGTGCGGAATCCGTCGAAGAAGTTCAGGAAAGGGATTCGCCCCTCCAGAGCCGCCAGATGGGCCACGGGGGACAGGTCCATGATCTCCTGCACGCTGCTCTCGGAGAAAATGGCTGCGCCGGTCTGGCGGCAGGCATAGACATCGGAATGGTCGCCGAAGATGGACAGGGCGTGGGTGGCGATGGTTCTGGCTGCCACATGTATGACGCCGGGCAGCAGTTCCCCTGCCATGCGGTAGAGATTAGGCAGCATGAGCAGCAGCCCCTGGGAGGCAGTGAAAGTGGTAGCCAGGGAACCGGCCAACAGCGCCCCGTGTACGGCCGCGGCCGCACCGGCTTCGGACTGCATCTGGGAGATGACCATGGTCTGGCCAAATATATTCTTTCGGCCCTGGCCGGCCCATTCGCTGAAGAGCTCCGCCATGGGAGTGGCCGGGGTGATGGGATAGACGGCCGCAGTTTCGCTGTAAGCGTAGGCCACATGGGCTGCGGCCTGATTGCCGTCCATAGTCTGAAAAGGACGGGACGGTGTATGGGTGTCTGTGTTGGATGTAATTGTCTGCATAAAAAATCTCCGGGTTTCTGATGTGGTATTTATACTGCCACTATCATTACCCGGAGGGTGTTGTTTTATGCTTTTATTTCAGGAATCCGTTTACGATCTGTGCTTCCGCCTCCGCCTCCGTGAGCCCCAGAGTCATCAGCTTGGTGATCTGGTCTCCGGCAATCTTGCCGATGGCCGCTTCATGGATCAGCTCCGCGTCCAGATGGGAGGCAGTGATTTCCGGGATGGCGCTGATATGGGCCCTGTCCATGATGATGCCGTCGCATTCGGAATGTCCCTTGCAGCGGTTGTTGCCGTTTATCTTGGAATAGAAGACCTGGCGGGAATCGTCTCTTGCCACGGAGCGGGAGATGATATTGGCGCTGGATCCCTCGCCCTCCAAATCCACCTGGAAAGAGGTCTCGGCTACCTGGCTGCCATGGGTCATGAGCTTTTCGGTGACGACAATTCTGGCGCCGTCTGCTAGCTTTGCGCCGGTAAAGCGCTTGGTGGAGTCCACGCCCTTGATCTGGACGGTCTCCATCTCCATGAAGCTGTTCTCGCCCACCTCCACTTTTGTCTCAGGGTTCATGATGCGTCCGCCTGTGCCGTCGCCGCTGCCATAGTGCTTTTCCACATATTTTACATGTGAGTTCTTCCCTATGTAGAAGCTGTGGAGACCGTCATGGCGGCTGTCACTGTCGCCGCTGTTGTGGATGCCGCAGCCGGCTACGATGGTCACGTCGCAGTCGTCGCCCACATAGAAATCGTTGTAGACCATTTCGGTCAATCCGCTCTGGCTTAACACTACGGGAATGTGCACGCTTTCCTTTTTGGTTCCGGGCTTGATGACGATATCAATGCCCTGTTTGTCCGTCTTGGTCACGATGTCGATATGGGCGGTGGTGGAGCGGTCTACGCTCATTCCGTTTGCACGGATATTGTAGGCTCCGGCGGGCATCTCATGCAGCCCTGCCACCTGCTCCAGTAAGTTTTTCTGTATCTCGTCCATTGCATTGTCCTCGCTTTTTTGCCATTCTTGCAGGCCGGTCATGGGTTCCGGCACTGATGTCGCTTACGCGTCTGAAAAACGACGCCTGTGTCAGATGCGCGCGGTCACGGATTCGGTAGGGATGAAACCGTTTTCCGGGTGCGCGCAGTGTTACTGCACGACAGCAGGCTGCTGGTAGAATCTGCAGCTCTCCGTGCCTTTGAGCAGTTCCGGCAGAATATCTCCCCGCCGTCCCCTGTCCTGCACGTTTCCGTCTGCCAACACTACGATTTCGTCCGCAATGTTCAGAATGCGTTCCTGGTGGGAGATGATGATAAGGGAGTTGCGGCTCTCCCGGTGCATCTCTTCAAAGACCTGTATGAGATTGTTGAAGCTCCACAGATCAATGCCTGCCTCCGGCTCGTCAAAGACGGAGAGGGGCGTGTTGCGGGCGATGATGGTGGCAATCTCGATTCGCTTCAGCTCTCCGCCCGAAAGGCTGTTGTCAATATCACGGTTCACATAATCCCTTGCGCACAGTCCTACCTTGGACAGATAATCGCAGATGCTGGGGAATGCCACCGTGGAATGTCCGTTTTCCCCGTTTCCCGCGGCCAGCTGGATCAGATCCCGGACCTTAATGCCCTTGAACCGCACCGGCTGCTGAAAGGCGAAGCTGATTCCTAAGTTTGCCCTTTCCGTGATGCTCAGACCGGTGATATCCGTGCCGTTATAGAGTATCTGACCTGAGGAGGGCTGTTCGATACCCATGATCAGTTTAGCCAGAGTGGACTTTCCTCCGCCGTTAGGGCCGGTGATGGCGATGAAAGCGTGGTCGTCAAAGGTCAGATTCACGTCTTTGATGATCTCCTTGGAATGTCCCTCTTCTTTCTGCTTCCTGGCGTCGTCGGATACCTGAAAGCAGAGATTGCGTAATTCCAGCATATATGATAAACCTCCTGACTTCGAATGTACATTGGGGCCGGGGCTTGCCGGCCGTCCTGTTACGCTGTTGTTTCCGGCTTCGTCCCTCATGGCAATATGATCTGCCCGTGAACGCTAACCCTGTTACAGTATAGCACAGAAATCGTAAAATCTACATAGATTAGAAAAATTTTATAGTTCACGGCGTTGCCCCTTAATGCAATGTGAACTACCCGTGAACAGTATCATTGAAGACAACATCTTTTTCGCGGCCCGTGAACACGGCTACGGACCGGGGGCGCATGATGAATTCGCAGTCGATCTTTACCTCCCTGCCCTCCTGATAGAAATAACGGCGCTGTTCGTCCCCCCAGGTATTCACGCTCAAGAACCAGCTCTGGTTGGCATGCAGCTGGGGCAGCGTGATGCGTACATCCTCCCAGTAGGTATTTACCGCCACATATACCAGGTCGTCCGATCCGGTCTGGGGATTGTAGCCTGCAAAGCTGATGGCGAATGTCCTGGCATCGTTGGGGATGTACTCCTCGTCGGCATTGACATTGTGGGTGCAGAGAGGTTCCATGCCGCAGACGGCTTCGGGGAGCATCTTGCGGATGACAGGGTGTTTGTGCCTGTAGGCGATCATAAATTGAAAGAACTCGAACAGCTCCCTGTTTTTTTCAAGCAATGTCCAGTCCAGCCAGGAGATCTCGTTATCCTGGCAATAGGCGTTATTGTTGCCGTACTGGGTATTGCCGAATTCGTCCCCCGCCAGGAACATGGGCGTTCCCCGGCTGCACATCAGCACGGCGCAGGCATTTCGGATCATTCTAAAGCGCAGCTCCAGGACGGCCGCGTCATCCGTGTTGCCCTCCGTGCCGCAGTTCCAGCTGCGGTTGTCATTGGAGCCGTCCGTATTATCCCAGCCGTTGCCTTCATTGTGCTTCTCGTTGTAGGAATAGAGGTCGTACAGGGTAAAGCCGTCATGACAGGTGAGAAAATTTACGCAGGAATTGTAGCCGGCGTAGTTGTTGGTGTTGTCGGAATAGAAACCGCCGTAGAGGTCGCCGGAGCCGGAGATGCTCCAGGAGGCTTCCCAGGAGTGCCAGTTGTCCCCCTTTAAAAAGGAGCGCAGGGAATCCCGATAACGGCCGTTCCACTCTGCCCAGCGCTTGCTGGCAGGGAACTTCCCCACCTGGTACAGGCCGCCTGCGTCCCAGGCCTCGGCAATGAGCTTTACATTGCGCAGAATGGGGTCCGTAGCCAGCAGCTCCAGAAGAGGCGGGTTGTTCAGAGGCGAGCCGTCCTCGTTCCGGCCCAGAATGCTGGCCAGGTCGAAGCGGAAGCCGTCAATGCGGTAGCTTACGGTCCAATAGCGCAGACATTCCAGAATCAGCTGACGGACGATGGGGTTGTTGCAGTTTAAGGTGTTGCCGCAGCCGCTGAAATTATAGTAATTGCCGTTTGGAGTCAGCATGTAGTAGACCTTGTTGTCAAAGCCCTTGAAGCAGAAAGAGGGACCTTTCTCGTTTCCCTCAGCGGTATGGTTGAAGACCACATCCAGGATCACCTCGATGCCGTTGTCGTGCAGCGCCTTGATGAGGAGCTTCAGCTCAGTCCCCTCCTGGCCGGTTTCGTTTTCGGCGATGTAATTGCTGTTGGGGGCGAAAAATCCTACCGTATTGTAGCCCCAGTAATCCAGGAGAATCTTGCCGTCGACCTTTCTGGAACTGATGGCCTCGTCGAACTCAAAGATGGGCATCAGCTCCACCGCATTGATTCCCAGCTCTTTCAGATAGGGAATCTTCTCCATCAGCCCCGCAAAGGTACCGGGGTGTGACACCCCTGAGGAGGGATGATAGGTAAAACCCCGAACATGCAGCTCATAGATAACTAGATCGCTCATGGTCCGGTTTGACTGAGGCATGTCTCCCCAGTCAAAGGAATCATTGACTACGCGCGCGTGATAGCAACCGGACTTCCGGTCGCCCCATATGCGCTGTCCTGTCACATAGCGGGCATAGGGGTCCAGGAGAACGGAATCCTTGTTGAAGAGAAGCCCCTGCTTGGGATTATAAGGTCCGTCCACCTGATAGGCATATTCAAAATCTTCAATGTCCAGCCCGAAGACAATCATGGAATAGACATCGCCGATCTTGTAAGCCTCGGGGAAAGGCAGGCGGGCGTAAGGGGAGGTCTCGTTTCTGTGGAAGAGCAGCAGGGTGCAGGATGTTCCGTGATGGGTGTGAACCGTGAAGTTCACGCCCACGGAGAGCATCATGGCCCCATGCACATCAAAAAGTCCCGGGCGCACCGGAAACCCCTCTATTTCCGCCATGGGCGTCAGGGATGAGTGCAGCTCCGGGATATATTTCTGCGTATAATGTTTCAAAATAGTCCTCCTTTGAATGACAGACTTCCCGGTGGGGAAAGCCTTTGGAAAAATATATATCAGTATATAAAAAGATTATGCAAAAAGCAAGAAAACGAGAGAAAAAATACGATTTCGGAGAAAAGCCGACTTTATGAGAGCTGTGCCTGTGATTTTTCTGTGAATTTTCAGGCAAAAATTTGAAAAATAGTACTTGACTTTTTTGATAGAAAAGGGTATGATAATTTGTGTTGCAGGCAACAATAACCGCAACGGAGTTTGTGCGTTTAGCTCAGCTGGATAGAGCGTTTGGCTACGGACCAAAAGGTCGGGGGTTCGAATCCTCTAACGCACGTCGATATATGCGTATATGCACGTTTTTGTGTGTATACGCATATTTTAAATTCCTGTTCTGCTTTCCCAAGGATTTAATCCCTACCGCTTTTCGGCGGTTTTCCCCTTTGAGCAACCGCATCCCTCTGGCGGACATGCGGGTTACTTTTCACGGTTTTGCCGCTCCCGGTAATATGAACGGAGCAAAAAGCGCTCATTTTGGCGTCTGCTGTCTCGTGATACTCGTGTGCATGTTGCACGAAAACCCGAGACAACTGTGCGTGAAATCGCTGTTCTTACGATTTCTGCACCGGAATACTTTTGAAAAAAGCCGCGGCAGAAGGATTGATTTTATATAATAAAGAAAGTATAATGTCATAAGTTGGTGGAAACATAGGAGCAGACATGGAACGGAAGACCGGAAATCAGCGGATGGCAATGGGCATCTGCCCCGGAAAGAAATGGTAGGATTATGACGAAAAGAGAATTTTTAGAGTCGCTGCGCCTGGCGCTTGCCGGTAAAGTGACATCCGCACAGCTTGCGGAGAACCTGGAATACTACGAGGATTACATCAATACCGAGACCCGCAAGGGGCGGGACGAGGAGGAAGTGCTTTCGGAGCTTGGCGATCCGCGCCTTATCGCCCGGACCATCGCGGAGACCCGCAGACAGACAGGCGGATACGGAGACAGCGATTCACGGCATGACGGCGGACAGGCCGGGCGGTACGCGGAATACGGGGAAGAGGGCGAATGGTCCCGACCGGACAGGGGATACCGGCCCCGGGGGCCGGTAGGACAGGGGCGGGTCAGCCTGTTTGGCAGGATCCCGGTCTGGGCGTGGCTCATACTGGTGCTTGTGGTGGTGGTCCTGATTCTGAGCGCCATATTCTCCGTGATTACGGCCCTTTTGCCCATACTGCTGCCCATATTGGGCGTGTTGTTTCTGGTAAAATTATTCCGGGACTGGCTCAATTAAAAAATATTAGAATTTATATGCATATTTTTCAGAGAATCCTCTCATACTACTGCTGTAACTGAAAATATGGAACCGCCTGAGTACAACGTATCCCGGAACCGCGTAAACCACGTATCCCGGAACGGTAGGAAAAGCGGCTTCCGGAAGAAAGGCCGCAGGAAGCGGCAGGATGTGAGGAAAGAAATGGACAACAATAAGTACAACAACGCCAACAATTCTGAGAACTGCAAGAACAGCCAGAATCAGAACAACAGCCAGAACAAGAACCAGAACAACAACCAGAGCAAGAATCAGAACAACAATCAGAGCAAGAACCAGAACAGCCAGGACAAAAACTACTAAGTTTTCTCTGGCCGCAGGGACACTGCTGTGTACAGTGTCCCTATTTACATAGAACATGGGGCAGATCGGATAAAGACGGCGCAGAGCGCCGAATGAGAGGTGGAAATGCGTAAATATGAATTGATCGTTCCCTGCCATTTCGGTATGGAGGCAGTGCTGAAGCAGGAGATCCATGACCTGGGATATGATATCCTGGAGGTGGTGGACGGCAGGGTCACTTTTTTGGGAGACGAGGAAGCGCTGTGCAGGGCCAACATCTTTCTGCGGACGGCGGAGAGGGTGCTGATCAAAGTAGGCAGCTTCCATGCGGAGAGCTTCGAGGAGCTGTTCGAGGGGACGAGGGCGCTTCCCTGGGAGGATTACATACCCGAGGACGGAAAATTCTGGGTGACCAAAGCGGCCAGCGTCAAATCCAAGCTGTTCAGCCCCTCGGATATTCAGTCCGTCATGAAAAAGGCAATGGTGGAGCGTCTGAAAGGAGTCTATCACATGAGCTGGTTTCAGGAGGATGGCGCCCAGTTTCCCATCCGGGTGTTTTTGATGAAAGACCAGGTTACGGTGGGGCTTGACAGTACGGGCGTGTCTCTGCACAAGAGAGGATACCGCAAGCTGGTGGCCCAGGCGCCCATTGCGGAGAATCTGGCGGCAGGCATGATCATGCTCACACCCTGGAACGGCCAGCGGATACTGGTGGATCCTTTCTGCGGAAGCGGAACGATTCCCATCGAGGCGGCCATGATGGCGGCCAATATCGCGCCGGGTATGGACAGGGATTTCACGGCGGAGGACTGGCCGTATGTGATAAGCAAGGGACTGTGGCGTGACGCCCAGGAGGAGGCGGAAGATCTGGTGAACCTGGATATAGAGACGGACATCCAGGGATATGACATTGACGAGCATATGGTGGAGATTGCCAGGGACAATGCCAGGCGGGCCGGGGTGGAGAAGCTGATCCATTTCCAAAGGCGGGATGTAGCCCAGCTGAGCCATTCGAAAAAATACGGATTCCTGATCATGAATCCGCCCTACGGGGAGAGGATACACGAAAAGCAGGAGCTGCCTGCCCTGTACCGGACCATCGGGGAGCGGTTCGCCCTGCTGGATACCTGGAGCATGTACCTGATATCCGCTTATGAGCAGGCGCAGCAGTACATAGGGCGCAAGGCGGACAAGAACCGTAAGATCTATAACGGCATGATGAAGACCTATTATTACCAGTTCCTGGGGCCGAAGCCGCCCAGAGTGAAAGCCTGATCAGGAGCCAGCAGCGGTTTCGGATAAGGATGCCGCAGAAAAGCGGAACCAAAGCGCACCGGCACGGAAGATAAGTGTGTCGTCCAAAGCCGGGAAGAGACGGCTGGGGAACCGGACAGGGAGTATTTCGGGGAAACGTTGGGGAAATGAGAAGTAAGCAGTTAAGGATAAGAGGATAAAATGGGACGATTGATATTTGCCACAGGAAATGAAGGGAAGATGCGGGAAATCAGGGATATTCTGGCCGATACATATCCGGAAATTCTTTCCATGAAAGAGGCCGGAATCCGCACGGACATAATGGAGGACGGAAAGACCTATGAGGAGAACGCCATGATCAAGGCCAGGGCGGTGGCGGAGGCGGCGCCGGGAGAGCTGGTGCTGGCGGATGATTCAGGGCTGGAAATCGACTATCTGGGAAAGGAGCCCGGCATTTATTCCGCCAGGTATCTGGGGGAGGACACTTCCTACCGCGTCAAGAATGCGGATCTGATCAGGCGGCTGGAGGGAGTGCCGGATGAGCAGCGCACGGCCAGATTCGTCTGCGCCATTGCGGCCGTGCTGCCGGACGGCAGAGAGCTGGCTGTCAGGGCTACCATAGAGGGACGAATCGGCTACGAGGAAAAAGGGAACAACGGCTTTGGGTATGATCCCATTTTCTATGTGCCAGAGTTTGGAAAGACCACGGCGGAGCTTACGGAAGAGGAGAAAAATCTGGTGAGCCACAGGGGAAAGGCGCTTCGACGGATGAAAGAGGAGCTGAAGAAGCTATGAAAGTGCTGATCGTCAGTGATACCCACAGGAAAAACGAGAATTATTTTAAAATTTTGGAATCGGTGAAGCCGCAGCTGGTGATCCACTGCGGGGACGCGGAAGGCAGCGAATATGCCCTGTCCAAGGCTGCGGACTGCCCGGTGCAGATCGTGCTGGGGAACAATGACTTCTTTTCCTATCTGCCCAAGGACCTGGAACTGAAGCTGGGCTCTTTCCGGGTATGGGTGACCCACGGACATAACTACGGTGTGTCCATGGGACGCGAGCGTATCAAAAGGGAGGCTGCGGCCAGGGGAGCGGATATCGTAGTGTACGGACACACCCATAAGCCGGTGGTGGACAAGAAAGATGGTGTCATCGCCGTGAACCCGGGAAGCCTGTCCTATCCCAGGCAGGAGGGGCGAAGACCCTCCTATATTGTCATGGAGGTGGAGGGGGAAAAGGCGGATTTTGCCATCGAATATCTGTAAAGTTCTTGACAGGAAAGGCGATTCTGGGATATAATGGGAACGTTGCAGATAGCAGTGCGCTGCGGCATATCGGGGTGTGGCTCAGCTTGGCTAGAGCGCCTGGTTTGGGACCAGGAAGTCGCAGGTTCGAATCCTGTCACCCCGATTTTTTATAGCTACGAGCCGGGCGGGTCCGGCAACGGGAACGGCTGTGGGGAGCTTGCTCACCAACAGCCGTTTTCGTTGTTGGACACATGCGGCGACAGCCGCAAAGCGAGGAAAGCCGCAGGCTTTTCGAGCGTGCCCGGCGGACTTGAGCCAGTGTTTCTGGCTCATTATTTACATAAAAAATCCAAACGTTTGGATTTCTTAAGACATACCTATTTTACGCTGTGCACGGAAATCGGCTTCAGCGAGCTTTCCATCATAGCCACAGGAGGACACAGCACCATACAGAGTACCAAACG